>CALWZA010000040.1 GCA_944385905.1 uncultured Clostridia bacterium | reverse complement strand
GTCTTGACCTTCTTTTCTCAGAATTACTCAAAGTAATTTCTTAAGGGTTTTGTTTTTTCGTATTTCGTTGTTCAATTTTCAAGATACCTTTTGTGACCTTTTTCTCGCTCTCTCGTGAGAGAGCTTGCTTATTATATCACATCTTCGCCCCTTTGTCAAGTGCTTTTTTTAAAAATTTGCTCTTTTTTCTCCGGACACCCGCTCTCACTCTCGGGCTACCCTTTTCCTCTACCTCTCGGGCGACTTTCCTATATTACCACTTGTCTCTTCTTATGTCAAGGGGAAAATTAAACTTTTACAAATTCATTATAAATGCTCTGTAATTTTCGATTTATCTGTGCAAAAACACAATTAATTTGTTCGCGATTTATAAATTAGGTATATATACGATGCCTGCGCAAATACTATCACAAAAAAGCTCAAGGAGGCTTTGAAATGAAAAGGAATGCAGTTTCATTCTTTAAAATCTCGGTTATAACTGCTTTAACAGCTGTTACGCTTGCATTTACAGCTAAAAACATCTATTACAACGACCTTGAGCTGACTCTCTCAAGAGTCGGTTCAAGAGGAGCTGAAGTAACAGCTATTCAGAAAGAACTGAAAGCAAGAGGTCTTTTTAACGCCGACATCACAGGGTATTACGGCACTATCACAGAGGCGGCGGTTAAGAAATTTCAAAAGCAGAAAGGACTTGCAGTTGACGGCATCGCCGGGCCGAAAACTCTAAAGGCGCTCGGAATAACCATAGGTCAAATTCCGGCGGCGACAGAAGCCAACATTAATCTTCTCGCGAGAATTATTTCAGCCGAGGCACGAGGTGAGCCTTACACCGGTCAGGTCGCTGTCGGAGCCGTAATACTCAACAGAATCGAACATCCGTCTTTCCCAGACACCCTTTCGGGCGTCATCTATCAAAACGGCGCGTTTACGGCTATTGTGGACGGCCAGTTTAACCAGCCGGTTGCGTCGTCAGCCTACAACGCCGCGCGTGACGCTCTTAACGGCTGGGACCCGAGCGGAGGAGCTATATATTATTACAACCCCGCCAAGACAAGCAACTCATTTATGCACTCACGCCCAATTATAACTGTTATCGGAAGTCACCGCTTCTGCTCATAAAATCATATAAAGCCGCCTGTTCAAATACCATTTATTTTATATAGTATTTGATTCCAGACGGCTTTGCTTTATGTCCTATTCCAAATTCAAGGGCTACTTGTCAATAACGTAGTACTTCTTCATATTCGGCGCGAAAATCTCCAAAGCAAGCTTTATGCTTATAAGTATTCCCGCTATAATTCCGACAAGCGCCAGCGCTTTTAACAGTCCTTTCATAACTTTCTCCTTTCGCTTTGGATTTCAGGTTATATTGTACCACAATTAAATTAATTTTTCAAACTCTTTTTAAAATATTTTTCCTTGCTTTTTTTCATTGTTCGGGGTATAATTATTTTTACTTGTACGATTATCGATTCGGGAGGGCAGTTTTAATGTCGCAAAGCGCTCGGAATAACTCCGGATACAAAAAGCTTTTTTCAAACACTTTAATATTTGCCGCCGGTTCATTTTGCTCAAAGCTCCTTGTTCTGCTGCTTGTTCCTTTGTATACAAACGCCATGCTTCCGGACGAGTTTGGTTCGGTAGACCTTATTTCTCAGACCGCTAATATTCTTATTCCTATTTTTACTCTGACTCTTGCGGAAGCTGTTTTAAGGTTCGGACTTGACGCCGATTCTCAGGAAGAAAAAAAGAAAATATACTCAGCTTCCCTTTTTATGGAAATCGCGGGGCTGATTATAATGGCTGCGTTTTTTCCTCTGCTGTCTCTTTTTGACTACACGTCGGGCTGTCTGGGCTATTTATATGTATATGTCTGGACATCATCACTGCGGCAGCTTAATTCGACCTTTGTGAGAGCGGACGAGCGGGTTAAGCTTTTCGCGGTTGACGGTATTGTGACTACTCTCATAATGCTTTTGCTCAACATTCTTTTCCTGTTGACTTTTGATATGGGCAAAGAGGGTTATCTTCTCGCGATTATTCTTTCGGATTTATGCTCAAGCGTTTTTCTGTTTACAGCGGCTAAGCTTTGGAGATATATCTCCGTTTCAAGCTTTGACCGCTCGCTTGTGAAGGACATGCTTAAATATTCCGTGCCTCTTATTCCGACAACGCTTTTATGGCTTGTCACCAGCATATCAGACAGATTTATCATAACACTTTTTAAAGGCGAGTACTGGAACGGTATAAATTCAATATCATATAAAATCCCCACAATTCTCACAACGGTTTACACAATGTTTTCTCAGGCTTGGAGCATGTCGGCAATAACGGAGGACTCGTCGGAAGACAGAGACCGCTTTTATACAGAGGTCTTTGAC
The DNA here is from genome assembly GCA_944385905.1 of uncultured Clostridia bacterium. Lineage (GTDB taxonomy): Bacteria > Bacillota > Clostridia > Oscillospirales > Ruminococcaceae > CALWZA01. The sequence goes on along the minus strand of CALWZA010000040.1, from coordinate 12,303 downwards.
ATGAACCAGTCGTTTATGTATCTTGCCTCAGCGGGTATTCTGCTGATTATCAAGCCTTTTACAGCCGCATGGGTAGCAGAAGAGTACTTTATATCCTATAAATACTCTCCCATTTTGGTTTTAGCGACTGTGTTCACCTGCTTTAACGTCTTTCTCGGAACCGTTTATATCGCAAGGAAAAAAACAAAACGCTCTTTTGCGACAAGCGCTTTCGCGGGCATCATAAATATAATTCTGAATTTCGCGCTTATCCCCTCTTTCGGGGTATACGGAGCGGCGGCGGCAACCTTTATCAGCTATTTCGCGGTTTTCTTTTACCGCCTTGCCGATACCAGAAAATACATTCCCTTTGAATACAAAATGTCAAAGATAGTGATAAATACGGCGATTCTTATCGCAATGGCTTTGATAAATCAAATTTCGTCGCCGTTTATTTATATTCCGCTCTGCATACTGTTTATAATTGTGACGGCAATCAATTTCAAATCTCTTATCGGCGCCGCGGAAAAAATACTCCCCGAAAAAATTCTCAGGCATATTCCGTTTTTAAACAAACAATAAATATAAAACATCACAGGAGGAAAAAACAATGGCTGAACTTACTTATGAAATCACAAAATCAATCGGCGTACTCTCGGAAAACGCGAAGGGCTGGACAAAGGAGCTTAATATGGTGAGCTGGAACGGCAGAGAGCCGAAATACGACCTAAGAGAATGGTCTCCCGACCACTCAAGAATGGGCAAGGGAATAACCCTTACCGAAGAAGACATCGAAAACCTCAAGGCACTTTTAAACGATATTGACGGCGACGACGATATCGACGAGTCACAGATGGTTTAAATTTCAGTCGCAGACGGCGGTTTTCTCCGCCGTTTTTCTTGACTTCAATAAATCAAAAACCAAAAAAGGAAGAATAAAATTATGAAAATTGCTGTTGTCGGACTCGGACTTATAGGCGGCTCAATCGGCAAAGCTTTAAAAAAACACACCTCTCATGCTGTTTACGGCATAGATATCGATCCTGAGACAGTTCACTGCGCAATAGCTCAGGAGGTTATTGACGGCGCAATTGAGCCAAGCGGTCTGAGTGAATGTGATATTGTTTTCATCGCTTTGTGGTACGACCCGACGGTTGAATTTATCCTGCAAAACGCTGATAACTTCAAAAAGGGCGGTCTTGTGTGCGATACCTGCGGAATCAAGTATGCGGTTGTAAGCAAATGCGAAAAGCCTTTGCTGGATAAAGGGGTAAGTTTTATCGGGTGTCACCCTATGGCGGGAAGAGAATATTCGGGATTTGCCTATTCGACCGACGATTTGTTTGAAAAGGCAAGCTTTATCATAACTCCGACCGAAAATACCGACCGAGACTGGTTAGAACGCCTTGAAAAGCTCTCGCTCGAAATGGGCTTTCACCGCTATGTAACCTCGTCTCCCAAGGATCATGACAGGGTTATCGCTTTTACATCTCAGCTTGCTCATATTGTTTCAAGCGCTTACATAAAAAGCCCGTCGGCTGAAGATGAGCTGGGATTTTCGGCAGGAAGCTTTAAGGACCTCACACGAGTAGCCAAGCTCAACGAGGATATGTGGACTCCGCTTTTTTTAAACAACTCCGACGCTCTGGTTTTTGAAATTGACCAAATAATCTCTCATCTTCAGGAATACCGAAACGCGATTTCGGAAAACGACCCGAAAACCCTTCATGAGCTTCTCAGACACGGACGGGAGCTCAAAGAGCTTTCAAACAGCAAAAACAGATAATATTTTTTGAATAATCAGGTTATATTATATCCATCTTTAGGTTTCGACAATATAATTGCTTTTAAGCGGCTATAATCGTGGTATACTACTTTCAGAAAATTTTCTGATTAATTTACTGCGAAAGGAGCCGCTTTCTTTTTTGAAAGCTGTTGTTGATTATGTTTACAAAAGATATAGGAATAGACCTCGGAACCGCGAACACCCTCGTTTATATGCGCGGAAAGGGAATAATTATAAGAGAGCCGTCGGTTGTGGCGGTTGAGCTTAAAACAGACAGGGTGCGTTATGTCGGCGCCGAGGCAAAAGAGGTAATAGGCAGAACTCCCGGGTCTATCGTTGCGGTCAGACCCCTTAAAGACGGAGTTATCGCCGATTTTGACATAACCACGAGCATGCTTCAGGAATTTATAAAAAAAGCTTTGGGAAACCGTATTTTTTCAAAAGCGAGAGTAATTATCTGCATTCCGTCGGGAGTAACGGCGGTTGAGCGCCGGGCTGTAAAGGAAGCGGCGGAGGGCGCGGGAGCGAAGCGTGTGTCAATAATCGAGGAGCCGATGGCGGCGGCAATCGGCGCGGGACTTCCCGTAGCTGAGCCTACAGGCTCGATGATAGTTGATATCGGCGGCGGAACAAGCGAAGTGGCTGTCATATCCCTCGGAGGAATTGTAACCTCACGCTCGGTTCGTGTCGCCGGAGACGAGTTTGACCTTTCAATCATCAACTATATAAAAAAGAAATACAATCTTCTTATCGGAGAAAGAACCGCTGAAAAAGTAAAAACAGAAATCGGCTCGGCTTATCCCAACGATGAGGATTCCGAAATGGAAATTAAGGGCCGAAATCTTTTAAGCGGTCTTCCCGAGAATATAACCGTTACCTCGGCGGAAATCAGGGACGCTCTTTCAGAGCCTCTGTCTCAGATTATTGAAGCGATAAAGGTAACTTTGGAACGCACTCCTCCGGAGCTTTCTGCTGATATTATCGACCAGGGAATCACCCTCGCCGGCGGCGGAGCTCTTTTGAAAGGGCTTGACCTTCTCATAAACAGCGAAACCGGAATGCCTGTTCACAGAGCTGAAAGACCTCTCGACTGCGTTGCCGACGGAACCGGAAAGGTACTTGAAAACATCTCCGACCTTCACGACGTTCTCAGCGACGACGATTACAAAAGCTACTGACCGTTTCTGTACCGATACCATGGCATTTTCGGCGAAAGGAGTTCCTTTGATTGAAAGACTTTTTTAAAAGCGTCAGATTCAAAATAATCGCAGGGCTTCTAGCCGTTTTGCTTGGGATAATGGTATACTCGGCGGTTTCGGGCGGCTCAGACAGTCTCATTTCATCCGCGGTCGGGGCGGTTTTGTCTCCTGTTCAAAAGCTTTCTCAGATAATTTACGTCAAAGTCACAGAAACTATGGATATGCTTGCAAACGCATCGGATTACTATAAGGAAAATCAAAAGCTTAAAAGAGAGGTTTCCGAGCTTGAAAACCGAATGGCGGACTATCTTAATACCGTTGAGGAAAACGAGCGGCTCAGGGAAATGCTTGAGCTTAAAGAAAAAAACAAGGACATCTCCCTTTCAGAGCCATGCTCTGTTATTGGGCGGACGGCGAACGATATAACAGGCTCATTTTTTATTGACAAAGGCTCGGCAGACGGAATTTCGGTTGACGACCCTGTAATTACGCCGTCGGGACTTGTTGGATTTGTTTTTGAAACCCAGCTCACCTATTCAAAGGTCAGAACAGTTCTGTCTCCAAAAATATCTCTCGGTGTTTTCTGTGCAGAAACGGGCGATACCGGTATCCTTGAGGGCAATTACTCTTTAGCGTCCGATGAGCTTTTCACAATGAAATTCATAAACTCCGAATCACAAATCAAGCCGGGAAACCTTATAATAACTTCAGGATACAGCGGAATCGTCCCAAAAGGACTTCTCGCCGGAACTGTTGAGGGGGTTTATCCCGATGAAAGCGGGCTGTCTTTAACCGCTGTCGTCAGGCCTGTTGTGCCTCCATCGTCGCTGAAAAGCGTTTTTGTTATAACCGATTTTACCGGGAAAGGAGAGAAGCTTGAAAACTGAGCCTATGCTCAGCGGCTTTTTTATGTGTTCAAACCGATTCTCAAAACGCCGAAAAATTGTTTTCAAAGCTTCGGCGATACTTATATTAGCGCTGATACTGCATCTCGCCGCACTGTCCGGAAGCGGTCTCGGAGCAAGACCGCTTTTGCTTATACCGTTTGCGGTCTCACTTTGTGTTTGGTCAAATTTTTCCGAAGCGGGATGCGCTGTTGCCGGCGCTTTATGCGGATTTATGCTAGATTACGAATCAGGCAGGCTTTTCGGCAGCTCGGCGTTTTCGCTTGCGCTTTTCTGCGCCGCGGTTTCGGCTCTTTTTTCATATCTCTTGAAAAAAAATCTTCCGAACGCCTTCGGCGTAAACTTTGTGATATGCCTTTTATACTTTTCGGCGGATTACTTTTTCTGCTTTAGAATATGGCCGAACGAGAGCAGTTCGGCGGTTTTGCTCGGAGAAACACTCCCCTGCGCTTTTTGGACTGTTTCGCTGTCGCCGGCTGTTTTCCTTGCCGTCAAGCGTATTTTATCTCCCTCAGACAGGCTGAGCGAAGTAAAGGAGAGCTTATATGAATAAAAAAAGAGTTTCCGAATTTATCCGAGTTTCATTTTTGTTTCTGGCTCTTGTATCCGCCGCAGCCTTTGCAGCGGTCAGGCTTATGAAAATCCAGCTTGTAAACGGCGGAGAGTACCTTGAGCTTTCAAAAAGAAAAACCTCGGCTGTGAAAACTGTTTCAGCCGCACGTGGGGAAATAGTTGACTGCAAAGGCGTCAAGCTTGCAAAAAACACCGCCGCTTATAACATCGTTTTTGACTATGCGCTCTTTCCTTCTCAGACTGATAAACAAAACGATTGTATATTAAAAGCCTGCCGGCTTATAGCTCAATTCGGCGACGAGTGCCATGACATTCTTCCGATATCCTATGACAAACCATATGAGTTTACCTCAGACTCCGAGGAGGTAAATAAGCTTTTAAGCGCATTAAAGCTTGATTCCTCGGCGTCGGCTGACGACTGCATTAAAAGCCTTGCGAAAAAATATTCCTTTGACGAAAGTCTGTCCGACAATGAAATCCGCACTCTCGCGGGAATTAGGTACACTATGGTTTTGCATGAATTTTCTCTCGGAAACGACTTTGTGCTGGCAAGCGGCGTTTCCGAGCAAACCGCCGCGGCTGTTGAGGAGCTTTCAAGCTTCATTACTGGAGCAGAGGCGGTGCAGTACGCTGTCAGGACGTATCCCTGCGGCTCAACAGCTTCACACATCATAGGCACAACAGGTCCTATATACGCTGAGGAATTTGAAAATCTCAAGGAACAAGGCTACAAGCTGTCGGATTATATAGGAAAAAGCGGAATCGAAAAAGCCGCCGAAAATTTTTTAAGGGGAAAAGACGGCGAAAAAACCATCACTATGACCTCTGACAAGCAAATCGTTTCTGCACAGACGCAGAAAAATCCGGTTTTGGGAAACTCAGTTATGCTCACAATAGACTCTAAGTTTCAAAACAAGATCCGAAATATCCTTTCGGAGCATATCGGCAAGCTTCAAAACAAAGAGCTTACACGCCCCGACGGCATTGACATCTCTCAGTCGGACGCCGGAGCCGTTGTAGTCATCGACGTTAAAACAGGGGCAGTTAAAGCCTGCGTTTCATACCCCGATTATGACATAAACGACTATATAAACAATTATTCGGAGGTTTTAAACCGAGACGGCAATCCTCTCTATAACCGTGCTTTAGACGGCGGATACCGCCCCGGCTCGGCACTTAAAGCCGTAACCGCCGCAGCCGCCCTTGCTGAGGGCGTCATCACCCCGGAAACAGAATTTTACTGCGGCATGGTTTACGACTTTCGTGACATACAGGTACGCTGTACCGGACATCACGGAAACATAAACGTTCAAAGAGCGCTTGACGAAAGCTGCAATATTTTCTTTTACGAGGTTATTCAAAAGCTCGGACTTGACAAACTGCTTGAATACGAAGCTTTTTTCGGACTCGGAGAAGAAACCGGGCTTGAAATCCCGTCAAAAAAAGGATATCTCGCATCTCCGGAGACTTTTTCAAAACTCGGTCTTGACTGGACTGTGGGGCAAATCCTTCAGGCGGCCATAGGACAGTCGGAAATTTCGGTGTCTCCTCTTCAAATGGCGGTTGCGGCGGCGACTATAGCCAATAAAGGCACAAGGCTTCAGCCGTATCTCATCGACTCAGTATGGGACTATCACCTGACTCAAAAGCTGTCTTGGACTGAACCGGAAATCGTTTCGCAAATTTCAGACCCAAACGGAGTGATTTTCTCCTCAATCGAAGCAGGCATGACCGGCGCCGCAAAAAACACTCCTGACGGAGAATACTCACTGAACACTCTTCCTCTTACCGCCGCTATTAAAACCGGAACGCCTCAGGTCTCAAAAACACGCCAAAACTCCACTGTTATCGGCTACTATCCGGTTGAAGATCCGCAGATAGCCTTTGCCTGCGTTGTGGAGGGCGGAGATTACTCAAAATATATGGTGAGAAAAATAATAGACGCTTACTATGGGTACGACGAGGAGTTTTCAGAGCCGCAATTTGATAATTAATTGTGCAAAATAGCTGATTTTTTTATCATCAAGCAGTCATGTTTAACAAATATCTGCAAGTTCTAAATATATTCTTTGACTTTTTCACAAAATGTGCTATTATTATAATGATAGGTTATAATTGCAGTTGTAAAAATTATACGTATTGAGCAAATCTCCTGCCTTTGGATTCCGGCTCCGTATAATTCTGTGAAAGGAAGGATTGTTATGAATATAGCGTTGATTGCTCACGACTCTAAAAAAGAACTTATGATTCAGTTTTGCATCGCATACTGCGGCGTTTTAAACAAACACAACCTGTGTGCTACAGGAACAACCGGAAAACAGGTTTCGGAAGCGACCGGTCTTAAAATACAAAGATATCTCAACGGCTCTCAGGGTGGTTCGGAGCAGATTGGGGCGAGAATTTCCTGCAACGAAATCGACCTTCTGTTATTCTTCAGAGACCCTATTACCTCAAAGCCCAACGAGCCTAACGAATACGACCTTCTAAGGCTGTGCGACGTTCACAACATTCCTGTTGCGACTAATATCGCAACCGCAGAGGCTCTTATCCACGCTCTTGAGCGGGGAGACCTTGACTGGAGAGAAATTGTAAATCCCGGAAAATAATCAGGACTTGATTAAAAAAATAAATAGTATTTTAAAGGCTGTGAAGGGAAGAGTAGCTTGTTTTCGGCGGCAAAGAGAGGGCGGAGGGTGAAATCGCCCGCGCTGAGCATAAGCGAAGGACATCCCGGAGTCTCTGCTAATAAAGGGCAGACGTTTTCCGCGTTAAGGAATTAAAGCGGCCGCAGTCTTAAATGACGGCGGCAATCAGGGTGGTATCACGGTTTAACGGTCGTCCCTTTTCGGGGATTGACCGTTATTTGTTTTTGTGATAGACTAATTGGTGATTATTATATAACAAGAAAGGAAATTGTGTATGGCATTGCTTGTACAAAGGCCAAAGGGCACTCAGGACGTCACTCCGAAGGAAAGCTGCAAATGGCACACAGTTGAACAGATAACAAGGCAAACCGCAGAGCAGTACGGCTTTTCGGAAATCAGAACCCCGGTCTTTGAGGATACCGGACTTTTTGTCCGCTCTGTCGGCGACACAACCGACGTTGTGCAGAAAGAAATGTACTCGGTCACCGCAAAGGGCGACGCTTCGTTCACTCTTAAGCCGGAGGGAACTGCCGGCGCTGTAAGGGCTATGCTCGAAAACGGACTCATGAACGAGGGATTTCCTCAAAAGGTTTACTATATAACCCCCTGCTTTAGGCACGAAAAGCCTCAGGCAGGCAGACTGAGAGAATTTCACCAGTTCGGCGTTGAAATGTTCGGAACAGCTTCGCCTTATGCCGACGCTGATGTTATCTCGCTTGCCAAAACCGTTTTGGACAGGGCGGGACTTAAAAATATCGAGCTTTTTATAAACTCAATCGGATGCCCTGCGTGCCGCGCGGAATATCACAAGGCGCTGAAAGAGTATTTTGAAAGCTATAAGGGAGATTTATGCGAAACCTGCCTCTCAAGGCTTGAAAAAAATCCGATGAGAATCCTCGACTGCAAGTCTCCGGTTTGCTCAAAAATAGCCGAGGGCGCTCCGGTTATTCTCGATTATCTCTGCGAAGACTGCAAAAATCATTTTGAAAGCCTTAAGGATATCCTGTCCTCTATGGGCATCGCCTTTACGGTTAATCCGAAAATAGTAAGAGGTCTTGATTACTACACAAGAACCGTTTTTGAATTTGTAACCACCGAAATCGGCGCTCAGGGCACGGTTTGCGGCGGAGGAAGATACGACGGGCTCGTGCAGCAGCTCGGCGGTCAGCCTACTCCGGCTCTCGGCTTTGCGGCAGGTCTTGAAAGACTTATTATTACTATGGAAAAACAGGGCTGTGAGTTTATCGCTCCGGAGCCGTGCGATATATACCTCGCCTCGATGGGCGACGCGGCGCAGAAAAAGTGCGTTGAGCTTGCGGTTATGCTTCGTGACGAGGGCTTTAAGGTTGAATACGACATTGTCGGAAGAGGGCTTAAGGCTCAGATGAAATACGCCGACAAAATCAACGCGAAATTTTCAATGGTTTTGGGAGATAACGAAATAGAATCGGGCAGCGCAAAGCTTAAAAACATGAAAACAGGCGAACAAACGGAAATATCTCTCGGCGAAGGCTTCGCTGACGCTTTTTCTGATATTGCCGTTGCCGATATGTTCAATTTAAAAAGCGATACGCTGTAAAAGGAGTAATTTTTATGGATACAATGGGTAATCTTCGCCGCACTCATTACTGCGCTGAGGTTCCGCTGACAAGCGGCGCCGAGGTTGTGGTATGCGGCTTTGTTCAAAAAATCAGAAACCTCGGAAACCTTATTTTTATCGACCTTAGAGACAGAACGGGAATCGTTCAGCTTTCCTTCAACGACAGCACCGACAGAGCCGTTTTTGAAAAAGCGGAGGGAGTCAGAAGCGAATACGTGCTTATGGCGAAGGGCGTTATAACCCCGAGAGAAAGCGTCAACAAGGAAATTAAAACGGGTACGGTTGAAATCATGGTAAGCGACCTCAGAGTTCTTTCAAAGGCTCAGACAACTCCGTTCGAGGTTACAAACTCGGCAAAGGTAAACGACGAGCTGAAACTTAAGTACCGCTATCTCGACCTCAGAAATCCCTATCTTCAGAACAATCTCATCATGCGCCACAACATCGCAAAAGCCGCGAGAGATTATTTTTATGAAAACGGCTTTCTTGAAATCGAAACCCCGATGATGATTCGCTCGACTCCCGAGGGAGCGAGAGACTACCTTGTTCCGTCGAGAGTTCATCCGGGAAAATTCTATGCTCTTCCGCAGTCTCCGCAGATTTATAAACAGCTTTTGATGATTGCGGGCTATGACAGATATATTCAGCTTGCGAGATGCTTCAGAGACGAGGACCTCAGAGCCGACAGACAGCCTGAATTTACTCAAATCGACCTTGAAATGTCGTTTGTTGACGTTGAGGACATCCTCAAAATAGGCGAGGGCTTTGTTCAAAGGCTGTTTAAGGAGGTTTTGGGCGTTGATATTTCTACTCCTCTGCCCCGTCTTACCTACGCCGACGCAATGAACAGGTTCGGCTCGGACAAGCCCGACACCAGATTCGCCATGGAAATTCAGGATATCTCGGACTTCGCCGCGAAAACCGATTTTATCGTTTTCAAAAACGCTCTCGAAGCGGGCGGAAGCGTCAGGGCGATTGTCGCCAAAAACGCGGCGGCGACATATACGAGAAAGGAAATCGACAAGCTCACCGAACACGCAAAGGGTATCGGCGCAAAGGGCTTGGCTTACATCAGATGGCATGACGACGAGCCTAACTGCTCGTTTGCGAAATTTCTCAAAGACGGCGAGCTTTCAGAGCTTCTTTCCGTTCTCAGCGCAGAAAAGGGCGACGTTGTGCTTATCGTGGCCGATAAAAACAAGGTAGTTTTGCCAACTCTCGGAGCGCTGAGACTTATTGTGGCAAAGCGTCTTGAAATTATCCCCGAGGACAAATTCAATTTCCTTTGGATAACAGAATTCCCGTTCTTTGAATACGACGAGGAAAGCGGCGAATGGGTTGCAATGCACCATCCGTTCACCATGCCTATGGACGATTGTCTTGAATATCTCGACACAGACCCGGGCAAGGTAAGAGCAAAATGCTACGACCTTGTTTTAAACGGCACCGAGCTTTCGTCAGGTTCTATCAGAATCACCGATTACGAGCTTCAGCAGAAAATGTTCCGTGCTCTCGGTTTGACAGATGAGGAAATAGAGGCTAAATTCGGCTTCCTTGTCGAGGCTTACCGCTACGCCGCTCCTCCTCACGGCGGAATGGGTATCGGACTTGACAGACTTTGCATGATTATGTGCAAAGCCGACAGTCTCAGGGATGTTTTGGCTTTCCCCAAGGTTCAAAACGCTTCCGAGCTTATGAGCGCCTGCCCTGCCGAGGTTGACGAAGCTCAGCTCAAAGAACTTCACATTGCGACCGTTTCGGAGCAGGCGGAAGAATAGTTTTAAGACTTTTGAGAGCTTGTTTGGAATATGCTTTGCCGAAACCGTTTCAAATAGTGTTTAGAGGTATAGTGCTTAGTGTGAAAAATCTTTTTTCACACAGGCTATTTGAAACAGCTTCTCCGAAACCGTTTCAAATAGCGTTTAGAGGTATAGTGATTATTATGGTTACAACGCTGACTTTAAATCCGTGTATAGACAAAACCGTTACAACTAAAAAGTTTTGCGAAAACGAGGTAAACAGAGTTAAGATAAGCCGCTGTGACCTCGGCGGTAAAGGTATAAACGTAAGCAGGGCGCTGATAAACCTCGGCGTTTCAACCTGCGCATGCGGAATCAACTTTTCTCAAAACGGCGATTTTCTTATTTCAACACTCGACAGGCTCGGCATCAAGCGAAAATTTGTTGAGGAAAGCGGAACGCTCAGAACAAACCTTAAAATATTCGACGAGGAAAACAAGCGCACTGTTGAAATAAACGAAGCCGGCGGGTATGTTCACGGAGACAAGCTTGACGCGCTGAAGAAAATCATTGCGTCTTTGGCGCCCCAAAGCGAAATTTTCGTTTTGGCGGGCAGCGTTCCCGACGGCGTCCGTCCGACGGTTTACCTTGAGCTTTCTAAGCTTATAAAATCCGAAAATCCCGAATGCAGGGTTATTCTCGACGCAGACGGAGAGCTTCTTTTAAACGGAGCTCTTGCTTCGCCTTTTATGATAAAGCCCAACATTTACGAGCTTGAGGCGGCTTTCGGATTTAAATGCAAAACCGCCGATGAAATTGTCAAGGCGGCAAGAAAAATTATCGCTCAGTATAAAATCGGCGTCGTCTTGGTGTCAATGGGCGCAGACGGAGCTGTTATTGTAAGCGAAAACGAGGCGTTTGAAACTTCTCCGGTAAAGGTCGACGTCAAAGGAGTTTCGGGAGCCGGCGATTCAATGGTAGCCGGAGCGTGCCTTGCGATAAAAAAAGGTCTTTCGCTCAGTCAGGTGCTTCAATATGCCGTGTGCGCGGCGGGAGCGTCAATCATGCGAGAGGGAACCTTAATGTGCGAGCAAAGTGATTTTCTTGCTCTGCTCGACAAAGCTAAAAACATTAAAAAGGCAGACTATTAGTGTTAAAAATCCTTTTTCACACACGCTATTTTAAACAGCTTCTCCGAAACCGTTTCAAACAGTATTTAGAGGTATGGTGATTAGTATGAAAAATCTTTATACACCCTCCGCTCCTGCGGCGATAGGACCGTATTCACAGGCTGTCGAGGTTCAAAACACAGTTTACACATCAGGGCAGATAGGCATAGATCCCGAAACGGGAAATCTCAGAGACGGGCTTGAAGCTCAGGTCGTTCAAATAATGAAAAACCTGTCCGCTATACTTGAAAACGCCGGACTCGGCTTTGAAAACGTGGTTAAAACCACCTGCTTTCTCGCCGATATGAATGATTTCGCGGATTTTAATGAAATTTACTCGCGGTATTTCACCTCAAAGCCGGCACGCTCATGCGTGGAGGTTTCAAGGCTCCCGAAAAACGCTCTTGCCGAAATTGAAGTTATAGCCGTAAAATAATTGTGATTTTTTGCAAAAAGTATTGACAGTTTAATAAGTTAGTGATAAAATATTTTTGTTGCGGACGCCGGTTTGTGGGGTCGTAGCTCAGTTGGTAGAGCGATGCGTTCGCAACGCATAGGTCAAGGGTTCGATTCCCTCCGGCTCCACCAAACGTGTATTGGACGAACACCTACTTCTTTAGCGGCGGCTTTGCCGTCAAGGTGATGCTCTGATACGAAACAGAAACCGCCATCTTAGATGAAAGTCTAAGGTGGCGGGTTTTGTTATGT
>CALWZA010000039.1 GCA_944385905.1 uncultured Clostridia bacterium | reverse complement strand
CGGCGGTTTGCCTGACGGACAGTTTTGTAAATTATAAACGCAAGGGTATAAATCACAAAGAGCCCGAGTGAAAGCTTTAAAGCGGTCTTAAACTGAGACGACTTATAAAAAGCTCCGGCAATATCCATTTTTGCTGAAAATTCCGAGCGGTTTACGTCTTTTGCAGCTACAAGGTCGATTGTCGTTATATACTGACCGTCTAGAGAAAGCGTTATTGTTCCGAGAACCTGACCTTTTTTAACAGGAGCAACAACGTCTTCGTATAATTCGATATCACGGTCAATTTCGCCTGTATCAATGCTTGAAAGCCAAATCTGAGAATAGTCGCTTGCGGGACGGACAATAACATAGCCGGCTTCTTTGCCGTAGCGGAGCTTGACTTCACCGATTTCCTCAGTCGGGTTAATAAGATTTCTGTATTCAAGATTGTTAAACGCCCACTCGTAAATGTTTTTGTGGTCGATAAAATTATAAAAAACATTTTCTCCGTTGTCGTTTTTCTGAGGAGCGCCCAGTGTTATCAAAAGATAGTTGTAACCATCCTTGCTTGCGGTAGAGACAAGACATCTTCCTGCTTCCTCTGTCGTTCCCGTTTTAATGCCCTTGACATATGGGTAATAATACTCTCCTCCGAGTGACGGCGAAAGCATAAAGTTTGTGTGAGCGATTTCCCGCGGCTCCGGGTGATATGATGTGGCTTCCATAGTGTAGGTTGCGGCGCAGGATATTTCATTAAACATAGGAAGGGACATAGCGTATTCTGTTATTTTTGCCATATCGTTTGCGGTTGTGTAGTGATTGTCGGGAAAAAGCCCGTGAGCGTTTGAAAAATGAGTGTCCGTACATCCCAGCTCAGCCGCTTTTGCATTCATTTCGTCAAGAAAGTTCTGAATACTTCCCCCGCCGATGTTGTATGCGAGTATGTTTGCGGCTTCGCAGGCCGAGCGAAGCATTAGCGCATATAAAAGGTCTTTATAGCTGACTTTTTCGTTTATTCTTATGTCGGCGGTCGAGCATCCCGTAAGATAAAGCTCGTCGTAAACGGATGACGGACCTGAGACGTATGTTGTCGAGAGCGCACCGATGTCGTCCTTGAAATGCTCAAGAACAATAGCGCAGGTCATGATTTTTGTAAGAGACGCAGGGGCAAGTCTTTTGTCAGGATTTTTCGTGTAGATAACGTCTCCGGTGTCAAGGCTTTTAAGATAGACGATGTCGGAAAAGACATCGAATCCGAGGTCAAAGCTTAAAGCCGATGCTTTTGAGGACGGCAAAACAGCAAATACAGTAAGCGAAAAAACCGCGGAAATAAGCACACATAATTTTTTAAAATGTTTTTTCATATATATTATAACCGTTCCTTTCCGATATTCTTGTCATGCAGGTCTTATTGTAGAAAAGATAGTTTTAGGAAATGGTCTGATTGCTTACAGCAGCAACTGCATCCGAATTTTATTTAATTATAGCAGAAATTAAGCTATAGGGGAAGTACTTTTCTATTAAGATTTAGTTACAGAATAGTTACCGATATATAATTGACAATATTTTAAGAGCGGAGTATAATAAAAGACAATTGATATATAGTGCTTTTTTGTTAGCCTAAGGGGTGGACGCTGAATGCTTTGTATTACGAGCGCCGGGCACAACTATGTTTATGGACCGGGGTACGTTTCTGATGAAACAAAAGGATTAGGAAAATATTTTTTATTAGTTTTAAAATCTGCTGCGTATGTTGAGATACATGGTCAGAAAAACGAGGTCGGCGGAGGAAATGTCATTATTTTCGGGAAAGAGGAGAAAAAAATATATAGTACAAAAGAATCCGAACTTATGAGCGATTGGATTGAGTTTGACGCTGAGGAAAGTTTTTTTGAAGAGCTGAACATTCCCGTAAATACTATTATTCCGTACGGCAACGTAAGCCAGCTTTCGCTGTTCGTAAAATTGATAGCCTGCGAGCTTTACTCAAATAATACATACAAGGACAAATCATGCCGTAATCTTGTAGAATATATTTTTTATAAGATAAGTGAAAGCATTAATATGGAAATATGCGAAGAGAAAAAGAAGCATTATGAGGTAATGTCTGAGATACGGGCAAGGATATACGGGATGCCATACAAAAAATGGAGTATAGCTGATATCGCCGCACAGTGTTTTATGAGCAAGACGTATTTTCAGCATATTTACAAAAAAACATTCGGTGTAACTTGTATAAGCGATGTTATAAACAGCCGTATAGAGCATGCAATATATTACCTGACAAATACCGAAATGACCGTAAAAAGCATATCCGACAGCTGCGGATATGAAAACGAGGTTCATTTTCTCCGACAGTTTAAGGCTGTAACAGGAAAAACGCCTACGGAATACCGTGCCGAAATGTCAGAAAAGAAAAATTAAATGATGAAAGGCAGATAAGAAAAAATGATAATATCAGGTTTGCAAAAGGTATCACTTCTTGACTATCCGGGAAACATATGCGCGACGGTTTTTACAAAGGGATGCAATTTCAGGTGTCCGTTTTGCCATAACGCTTCGCTGGTTTTGCCGGAGAGAAACGCTGATATAATATATGAAGACGAGTTTTTTGAATTTTTAAATAAGCGCAAAGGTCTTATCGACGGAGTATGTGTGACAGGCGGCGAACCGCTTTTGCATGAAGAAATCGTTGGATTTCTTGAAAAAATCAAGGAGCTGGGCTTTAAAGTCAAGTTAGACACAAACGGAAGTTTCCCTGAAAGGCTGAAACGCATTGTTGAGAAAGGGCTTGTAGACTACGTTGCGGTTGATATTAAAAACTCTCTCGAAAAGTATCCTCAAACGGTCGGACTGAATAATTTTGACGTTTCGGCAATTGCGGAAACAGTGTCGTTTTTGCTTTCGGGAAAGGTTGAATATGAGTTCCGTACAACGGTTGTAAAAGAGTTTCATACCCCCGATGATTTTGTTGACATCGGAAAGCTGATTTCGGGTGCCGACAGATATTTTTTGCAGTCGTTTAAGGATTCCGGGGACTTGATAGACGAAAGTATGTCAGGATGCTCAAAGGATGAGATGAGCAAAATGCTTGATGCGGTCAAACCGTATGTAAAGCATTGCGAAATAAGAGGCGTTGATTAAATGATTTGTTGACGATTTTAATATATTTTTACAGTCTAAACACTATATATTGTGCATAGGCTGATTTTATATGCCAATATCAAGTGCGCAAAGTCTTATTGCTTGTAAAAAGTGCACTAAAAAACCTCGAAATGATGTGAAAAGTAAACAAAGTTGAACCAATCTACAATATTCTGTGCTAAAGCTATTGACACACCACTATATTTTGTGATAATATAAATTCACGGCACTAAACAAATGACATATATTATTTACAATACGGAGGGTGTTAAGTATGTATCAGGTTTTGAAAAGAGACGGTCAGGTAGCCGATTTTAATATATCTAAAATCAGCACGGCAATCACAAAAGCCTTTGAGGCTCAGAACAAGAATTACAATTCGGATATCATTGATTTGCTTTCGCTTAAGGTAACGGCGGATTATGAGCCGAAGATAAAAAACAATACCGTAAGCGTTGAGGATATTCAGGACAGCGTTGAGTCAGTACTCGTTCAGGCGGGTTACGCCGATGTGGCGAAAGCGTATATTCTTTACAGAAAACAGCGCGAGAAGATAAGAAATATGAAGTCGACAATCCTCGACTATAAGGAACTTGTTGACAGCTATGTACATTCTACCGACTGGAGAGTAAAGGAAAACTCAACTGTAACATATTCTGTCGGAGGACTTATCCTTTCAAACTCCGGAGCGATAACCGCGAACTACTGGCTCTCCGAAATTTATGACGAGGAAATCGCGAACGCTCACCGTTCTGCGGATATCCATATTCATGACCTTTCAATGCTCACAGGCTACTGCGCCGGATGGTCTCTCCGTCAGCTTATAAAAGAGGGACTCGGAGGTATTCCCGGAAAGATAACATCATCTCCGGCAAGCCACCTTGCGACTCTCTGCAACCAGATGGTAAACTTTTTGGGAATCATGCAGAATGAGTGGGCGGGAGCTCAGGCGTTTTCATCATTTGACACTTACCTCGCTCCGTTTGTAAAGGTTGATAACCTGACTTACCGAGAGGTTAAGAAGTGCATTGAAAGCTTCATCTTCGGAGTAAATACTCCGAGCCGCTGGGGAACACAGGCTCCGTTTTCAAACATCACTCTTGACTGGACTGTTCCAGCTGACCTTGCCGATGCGCCCGCGATAGTCGGCGGAAAGGAAATGGATTTCACATACGGCGACTGCAAAGCTGAAATGGACATGATAAACAAGGCGTTTATCGAAATCATGATTGAGGGCGACGCAAACGGCAGAGGATTCCAGTATCCTATTCCGACATATTCAATCACAAAGGATTTCGATTGGTCGGAAACAGAGAACAACAAGCTTTTGTTTGAAATGACCTCAAAGTACGGAACACCGTATTTTTCAAACTATATAAACAGCGATATGGCTCCGAGCGACGTAAGAAGCATGTGCTGCAGACTTCGTCTTGACCTCAGAGAGCTTCGCAAGAAATCGGGAGGATTTTTCGGAAGCGGCGAAAGCACAGGCTCGGTAGGAGTTGTAACAATAAATCTTCCGAGAATAGCGTATCTTTCGGCAACTCCTGAGGAGTTCTACCACAGGCTTGATAAGATGATGGATATAGCGGCACGTTCGCTCAGCGTTAAGAGAACAATAATAACCAAGCTTCTTGAGGAGGGACTTTATCCGTACACAAAGAGATATCTCGGCTCTTTCGACAACCACTTCTCAACAATCGGTCTTATCGGCATGAACGAAGTCGGACTTAACGCGAAGTGGCTGAGAGCTGACCTCACACACGAAATCACACAGAAGTTTGCAAAAGATGTCCTCAATCATATGAGAGAAAGACTTTCCGATTATCAGGAGCAGTACGGGGATCTCTACAATCTTGAAGCAACTCCTGCGGAGAGCACAACCTATCGTTTCGCAAAGCACGACAAGCAGCGCTATCCTGACATCATAACCGCTTCGGATAAAAACGGAGGAACTCCTTATTATACAAACAGCTCGCATCTGCCGGTCGGATATACGGAGGATATTTTTGAGGCTCTTGCTATTCAGGATGAGCTTCAGACTCTTTACACATCGGGAACTGTTTTCCACGCGTTTATCGGAGAAAAGCTGCCCGACTGGAAAGCCGCGGCGAATCTTGTCAGAAAGATTGCCGAGAACCACAGACTTCCGTATTACACAATTTCTCCGACATATTCCGTATGCAAAACTCACGGCTATATAGTAGGCGAGCACTATGCCTGCCCTGAGTGCGGAGCTGAAACCGAGGTATACAGCAGAATTACAGGCTATTACCGTCCTGTTCAGAACTGGAATGACGGAAAGGCTCAGGAATTTAAAGACAGAAAGCTTTATGATATAGCTAATTCAAAGCTTAAAAAATCCTGTGCGAACGCTGTAGAGGCTGCGGAGAAAAACGCGCCCTCAACGAACAGCCGTGTAATGATGTTTACCACAAAGACTTGTCCTAACTGCAAGATCGCGAAGAAAATCCTTGACGAATCGGGAATAGCATATGAGACTGTTGACGCTGAGGAAAACGCAGAGCTTGCAAGAAAATATGAAATCAGACAGGCTCCTACTCTTATAGTATCGGACGGACAAAACGTCGCGAGATATGTAGGCGCAGGAGAAGTAAAAAGATTTTCGACTTTGAGCTGAATGCTTGATGTTAAGATATTCGGTAAAAAGCAGGCTGAGTATAAACAATAATAAATAAAAACTTATCCCTCTGAATATTTATATTAAAAAGTATAAATGTTCGGAGGGATTTTATGTTGCAAAACAGGCCGCGAAGCAGCAAAGAAAACGGGGAACCATATGTATTTAAAACTGTAATCAGCGCAGCTGCAGTGTTTGTTTTATCGGTTGTGATAATTGGTGCGGTGATTGCCAATGCCGATGTCCCCGACAATCTGGTTTCTGTTATGAGCTGTTTGATTTTAGCCGCGTGCGCTTACTCGGCAGGGTATACATGCGCAAGACTTCGCAGACATAAAGGTTTACTTTGCGGAGCCATATGCGGTTTAGTAATATTTATTATTATGTTGTCAGTTGGCGTGCTGATTTTGAATGCAGAAATAACCCCACCGTTAGCCGTAAAGCTTGTGATTTTAGTCACAAGCGGGGCTATAGGCGGGGTCAGGGGAGTAAACATGCCGATAAAAATTTAATGAACTAATAAAAGCAGGCGTTTATAGGGAGACACTTCGTAAAGAAGTTGTCTCCCTAGGCGGAACAATTTTATAACTTTTCAGAGTGTCTTAAAAGAGCCGCGTTAATAAATTGCATAAACAAAGGATGAGGTCTGTTCGGTCTGCTCTTGAATTCCGGATGGAACTGAACTCCGATATGAAAAGGTCTGTCTGAAAGCTCGACAGTTTCAATAAGCCGTCCGTCGGGAGATGTTCCGCTTAGAGTTAGACCGCAGTTTTCCAAAATCTCACGGTAATCGTTGTTGAATTCGTATCTGTGGCGGTGACGCTCGCTTATAAGAGAGCTGTTGTAGCAGCGCTCCATAGCTGTGCCGGGCTTAATTTTGCATGGATATGCGCCAAGGCGGAGCGTGCCGCCTTTGTCGATGCTGTCGCTCTGTCCTGGCATAAAGTCAATAACCTTGTGTCTGCAAAGCTCGTCAAATTCGCCTGAGTTCGCGCCACTTATACCTGCGACATTGCGGGCATACTCGATAACGCAAATCTGCATACCGAGACATAGTCCGAAATAGGGTACGCTGTTTTCTCTTGCGTATTTCGCCGCTAAAATCATTCCCTCAATGCCGCGGCTTCCGAAGCCCCCCGGGACGAGGATTCCGTCAAGGGAAGAAAGCTTTTCGGAAACGTTCTCTGCCGTAATTTCTTCCGAGTCAATCCAGTGAATTACAATGTGAGCGTCATGATAATATCCGGCGTGTCGAAGAGCCTCGGCAACCGAAAGATAAGCGTCGTGAAGGCCTACATACTTACCTACAAGACCGATGTTTACTTCATGCTTTCTCGATTTGATACGCTCAACCATCTGAGTCCACTCGGTCAAATCAGGCTCGGAAGCGTCAATGCCGAGCTCACGGCAGACGACAGATGAAAAGTTTGACTTTTCAAGCATGAGCGGAGCCTCATAAAGGTTTGGAAGAGTGATGTTTTCAATTACGCAGTCGGGCTTTACGTTGCAAAACAGGGAAATTTTTTTAAAAATAGAATCCTCCAGAGGCTCGTCACAGCGCAGAACTATTATGTTCGGGTTTATACCCATGCCCTGAAGCTCCTTTACCGAATGCTGAGTGGGCTTTGACTTGTGCTCATCTGAGCCTCGGAGAAACGGAACAAGGGTTACATGAATAAAAAGGCTGTTTTCTCTTCCGACTTCAAGGGATATCTGACGAACCGCCTCCAAAAACGGCTGAGACTCGATATCTCCGATTGTGCCGCCGATTTCGGTAATAATCACATCGGCGCCGGTTTTTTTGCCGACGCTGTAAACAAACTCTTTAATCTCGTTTGTGATATGCGGAATTACCTGAACTGTCGAGCCGAGATACTCTCCCCGGCGTTCCTTGTTAAGCACATTCCAGTAAACTTTTCCTGTTGTGAGGTTTGAGTATTTGTTCAAATCCTCGTCAATAAAGCGCTCATAGTGTCCGAGGTCAAGGTCGGTTTCGGCGCCGTCTTCCGTAACATAAACCTCTCCGTGCTGATAC
Source organism: uncultured Clostridia bacterium (assembly GCA_944385905.1). Taxonomy (GTDB): domain Bacteria; phylum Bacillota; class Clostridia; order Oscillospirales; family Ruminococcaceae; genus CALWZA01. The sequence continues at coordinate 36,170 of CALWZA010000039.1, read as the reverse complement.
GGACTCATTGTTCCCGGGTCAACGTTAATATACGGGTCAAGCTTCTGAGCGGCAACCTTAAGTCCTCTCGCTTTGAGCAGACGTCCCAGTGAGGCGGCGGTTATGCCTTTTCCGAGACCCGAAACAACTCCGCCTGTCACAAAAATATATTTGCTCATATTAGCTGTTTTCTCCTCCTCGATTTTTATGTATATTTCCGCGTTATTTTCCGCTGTCTCCGTAGTTTGAAAGAACTCTGGCTGACGGGTCGTTTACGTCGCAGCCCTCCCAGTCCTTGTTTGGCATCCAGAAGTCAACAATCATTTCACCCTGACCCGGATAATGTTTTTCGAATATTTCACGGTAAAGAAGTGACTCTTTTGTAAACGGAGCGGCATGAGTATATTTTTTGCGCTTGTCTTCAAATTCCTCATCAGAGTAGTATTTATCGGCGTATTCCTTAAGATAGTCTACCATCGAGTGACCGACGGCGTCTGAGAAAGCTGCTTTTTCACGCCAGAGAATCTCGTCCGGGAGATATCCGCCCTTCTCAAAAGCGTGGCGGAGAAGGTATTTTCCCTTTCCGTATTTGTTAAGCTTCAACTCAGGGTCAATACTCATGACATACTCAACAAAGTCGAGGTCACCGAAAGGAACTCTCGCCTCAAGAGAGTTTACTGAAATGCAGCGGTCGGCACGAAGCACGTCGTACATGTGAAGCTCACGGACACGCTTTTGCGACTCAGCCTGAAAAGCGGCGGCGCTCGGAGCGAAATCGGTGTATTTATATCCGAAAAGCTCGTCGGAAATTTCACCTGTGAGCAGAACTCTTATATCTGTCTGTTCGTGAATCGCCTTGCATATAAGATACATTCCCATGCTCGCGCGGATTGTTGTGATATCAAAAGTGCCGAGCAAATCTATAACCGTTTCAAGTGATGACAAAACATCGTCCTTTGTGATGATTATTTCGCTGTGGTCGCTTCCGATGTATTCCGCAACCTGTTTCGCGTATTTAAGGTCAATGGCGTCCTCGCTCATGCCTATGGCAAATGTTTTGATAGTCTGTTTGCTTTTTTTGGCGGCAATTGAGCATACAAGTGAAGAATCAAGACCGCCCGAGAGCAGAAAGCCGACTTTTGCGTCCGCCACAAGACGTTTTTCAACTCCCGCAACAAGCTTGTCGTGAATTTTTTTGCATGCGGTTTCAAGGTCATCATCCGAAACTTTTGAAACCTTTGCAATATCTCGGTAGCAGATAAATTTGCCGTCCTTATAGTAATGTCCCGGAGGAAACGGCATAATTTTATCGGTTAATCCGACAAGGTTTTTGGGCTCGCTTGCGAATATAATTACACCTTTGGAGTCATACCCGTAGTAAAGAGGACGAATACCGATAGGGTCTCTTGCCGCAATGTATTCTCCGGTTTTTCCGTCATAAATTATGCAGGCGAACTCAGCGTCGAGCATGCCGAACATATCCGTGCCGTATTCGTTGTACATGGGAAGCAGGATTTCGCAGTCGGAATCACTTTTAAATGAATATTTTGATGAAAGCTCTTTTTTCAGCTTTTCAAAGCCATAGATTTCTCCGTTGCAGACAACATAGCTTCCGTCAAGCTCAAAAGGCTGCATGCCCGAAGGCGTAAGACCCATAATAGCCAAACGGTGAAATCCGAGAAGACCTTTGCCGGTATCAACTATACGGCTGTCATCCGGACCTCTCGAAATAGTTCTGTCAAATCCCTGTTTAAACAAAGAAAAGGCAGCACTGCTGCCGCAATAACCCATAATGGAACACATGAAATAAAACCTCCGTAAATCGTAATGTTCTCAGCATTATATAGGGCAAGTGCTGTACTCGCGGTGCCACCTATATTTTTTCTCTTGAACGAGTCTCAGACAAGACTCTGCCAACTTACGTATGGTTTCACGTCTCACCTACTGGGAGTGATAATCCGTTCAGATCGCTGCTTGAAAAGTGTTTTTCACACAGGGCTCAAGGCATGGCTCTCACCGTCCCATGCTCGCTGTACTCAAGCTTATCTGCGTTACTTTTCTTTTCTCAAACGCATTTATTATACTCTATTTTTATTATAAAATCAACTGTTGTTATTCAACATCCTGAAGAGCGTCGTATCCTTCTTCACCTGTACGAACCTTAACAACATTCTCAACATCGTAAACGAATATCTTTCCGTCACCGATATGGCCTGTATAGAGAACCTTCTTGGCTGTTTCGATGACGCTTCTTACAGGAACCTTGCTGACAACAATGTCAACCTGAATTTTCGGAAGAAGCGTAGCTTCAACCTCAACTCCTCTGTAAAACTCAGGCTTGCCTTTTTGCTGACCGCAGCCGAGAACGTGAGAAACTGTCATACCTGTGATACCAAGCTCGGTCATAGCTTTCTTCAGAGGTTCAAATCTGCTTTCCTTGCATATGATTTCAACCTTTGTAAACTTAGGAGCGTCGCTTGAGAACGTCGGCATCTTCTTAACCTCAACAGCTTCAGCTACAGGAGCTGTGCCTGTAACGGCAACTGCGCTTTCAAAACCGTAGTCAAGGCTTTCAACAGCGGGAACGAAATCGGAATAAGCGCTGGGAAGACCGTGCTCTGTGCTGTCAAGACCCTTGATTTCCTCTTCTTCCGAAACACGGAGACCGATAGTCTTCTTCATAATGGTAAATGCAAGAGTCATGAGAACAACTGTCCATGCAAGTACAGCTAAGATTCCGAGGATCTGAATACCGAGAAGCTTGGGGTTACCTGTGTAGAAAAGACCTTCAAGACCTGCGGGAGCAGCAGGGTTAGCCAAAAGACCTACTGCTATTGTTCCCCAAACACCGTTTGCGAGGTGAACGCCGACAGCGCCGACAGGGTCGTCGATATGAAGCTTCAAATCAAGAACTTCAACAACTACTACAACGAGAATACCTGAAACAATACCTACGATTACCGAACCGAGAGCGTCGAGAGCGTCGCATCCTGCCGTAATACCTACAAGACCGGCAAGTGATGCGTTGAGGCACATTGAAACATCCGGCTTTCCGTTTTTAATCCAAGTGAAAATCATTGTCGTGCATGTCGCAACTGCCGGAGCAATTGTAGTTGTAAGGAAGATAGATGCAAGAGAAGTTCCGTCCCAGGCTGCTGCGCCGTTGAAACCGTACCAGCCGAACCAAAGGATGAAGCATCCGAGAGCGCCGAGAGGAATTGAGTGACCGGGGATAGCGTTTACCTTTGTTACCTTGCCCGACTTATCCTTTATGTACTTGCCGAGACGGGGGCCAACCATTATCGCACCGATAAGAGCTGTTACTCCGCCGACCGCGTGAATTGCAGCCGAGCCTGAGAAATCGTGGAAGCCAAGCTGTGCGAGCCAGCCCTGAGAGTTCCAAATCCAGCCTGCTTCAATAGGATAGACGAAAAGAGAGATAACGCCTGAGTAAATGCAGTAAGAAATGAACTTAGTTCTTTCAGCCATCGAGCCTGAAACAATTGTCGCCGCAGTAGCGCAGAAAACAAGGTTGAATACGAAGCTCGAGGCGTTTTCCTGAATAAATCCGCCGAAGTCGGTGAAAATTTCAAGGTTCGGAAGACCGAAAATTCCGAAAACATAATCCTCAGCCATCATAAGGCTGAAACCGAGAATGATGAAAACAACTGTTCCTATACAAAAGTCCATCAGGTTTTTCATAATGATGTTTCCGGCGTTCTTTGCTCTGGTGAAACCTGTTTCAACCATCGCGAAGCCTGCCTGCATAAAGAACACCAAAGCGACTCCGATTAAAAACCATACACCGAATACTTCACCAGTAACCGTTTCTTCAACTAACTTGGTAATCTCTTCAGCCACCATGTCAATCATCTCCAATTTAATTAATGTAATAATTTATAGTGCTTTTATTATCTGACCCCGAACAGCAGATCGCCGTATGTCGGGAACGGCCAGTATTTTTTAGCCGTAAGAGTTTCAGCCTCGTCGCATGGAAGCCTGAGTTCACTCATTTTAGCAAGAACCGTATCGCGGATCATGTATGATTCGGCGGTAATGTCCTCAGCTTTATGAAGAGCCATCAGTGCGTCCTCAAGATCTTCGGCACGTGAATAAATTGCGTCTGTAAGAGAAGAAAGCTTTTTAATAACCGAGGTTTCATAACCGCAGGCGATAGACGGGTCAAACGATTTTTTGGCAGCTGCCGTCTTGGCCAATTCAGCGACATAGGTTTCAACAGCCGGAGCTATTTGTGTTTTTGCCATTTCAACCATTGTGTTCGCCTCAATGACAACTGTTTTGCAGTAGTTCTCAAGCATAATCTCACATCTGGATTTAAGCTCTGCCTCAGAATAAACCTTGTGAGCGGTTAGCATGTCAACATTTTTCTTGTCAAGAAGGTGAGGCATACAGTCAGGAGTTGTGCGGTAGTTGAGCAGGCCTCTCTTTTCTGTTGCTTCCTTAATCCAAGCGTCGTCGTAGCCGTTTCCGTTAAAGATGATGCGCTTGTGGTCTTTAATGGTCTTTTTAATCATTTCCTGAAGCGTAGTTTCAAAGTTTTCTGCTTTTTCAAGTCTGTCGGCATAAATCTTTAGCGATTCGGCAACCGCGGAGTTGAGCATTATGTTAGCGCAGGCAATGCTGTTGCTTGAGCCGAGCATACGGAACTCAAACTTGTTTCCAGTAAACGCGAACGGCGATGTGCGGTTACGGTCGGTTGTATCTCTGTTAAACTTAGGCAAAACGTCAACGCCGAGTTTCATTTGAATTTTTTCAGCGCCTTTGTAAGCGGTTCCCGTCTCAATTGCCTCCAAAACAGCGTTGAGCTCATCGCCGAGGAAGATTGAAACAACAGCCGGAGGAGCTTCGTTTGCTCCGAGCCTGTGGTCGTTTCCTGCGGTAGCTACCGCGATTCTCAAAAGATCCTGATAGTCGTCAACAGCCTTGATTACCGCGCAGAGGAACAAAAGGAACTGAGCGTTTTCATATGGAGTTTCTCCGGGTGAGAGAAGGTTTACGCCGGTGTCTGTCGCAATCGACCAGTTGTTGTGTTTTCCGCTTCCGTTAACTCCCGCAAACGGCTTTTCGTGAAGCAGACATACAAGTCCGTGCTTTGAAGCGACTTTCTGCATGATTTCCATTGTAAGCTGGTTGTGATCGGTTGCGATATTAGTTGTTGTATAAATGGGAGCGAGCTCATGCTGAGCGGGGGCTACCTCGTTGTGCTCGGTTTTAGCGAAAATTCCGAGTTTCCAAAGCTCGTGGTTAAGCTCTTCCATGTAAGACGCAACTCTCGGTTTAATAACTCCGAAGTAGTGGTCATCCATTTCCTGACCTTTCGGCGGCTTAGCTCCGAACAGTGTGCGTCCGGTAAAGCGAAGGTCGGGACGCTGATCGTACATTTCTTTAGTGATAAGGAAGTACTCCTGCTCAGGTCCGACAGATGAACGAATGCATTTAGCGGTATCATTGCCAAAAAGCTTAAGTATACGCATAGCCTGCTTGTTAAGAGCCTCCATAGAGCGAAGAAGAGGGGTTTTCTTGTCAAGCGCCTCTCCGCCGTAGGAACAGAAAGCTGTTGGAATGCAGAGCGTTTTGCCTTTGATGAATGCGTATGAGGTGGGATCCCATGCGGTATATCCTCTTGCCTCAAATGTCGCTCTCAGTCCGCCAGAAGGGAAAGATGAAGCGTCCGGCTCGCCTTTGATAAGTTCTTTACCCGAAAACTCCATTATGACTCCTCCGTCAGGAGATGGAGAAATGAAGCTGTCGTGCTTTTCGGCGGTAATACCTGTCAGAGGCTGGAACCAGTGAGTGTAATGAGTAGCTCCGTTCGCCACAGCCCAGTCTTTCATCGCAACCGCCACAGCGTTCGCTACACCGATGTCGAGCTGAGCGCCCTCGTCAATTGTTTTCTTAAGGGAGGTGTAAACCTCTGCCGACAGATTCGCTTTCATAACTCTGTCGTCGAAAACGAGACTTCCGAAATAATCAGATACTGTTGCCATAAAACATTCTCCTTTTTGATTTGTTTTTCAAAAAATAAAGACAAAGACTTCTTTAATGGGTAGTTTCACTAAAGACGCCTTTGCCTTTATAAATTGTTGAGTTATTGAATTGTCATTACCTTTGGGAAACATTAATGACTTTTCGGCTTTAGGTATTGAAAAAAGATAAACGTCTTTAAGGAGTTTTTATGTTCCTTAAAGACGCCCTTGCCTTTATGTGATGCATTATACACCCGCAATTTTGATTTGTCAACCCCTTTTTGCAATTTTTTTTTGAAAACTTGCAAATTTAAAAAATTTTTTTATTGAGGTATTGACAAAATGCAATTGCAGGTATATAATACTTGCAAGTGAGCAAAGGCGTTCATTTCGGTGCGGGATTATTCCGCATTGAAATGAGCGCCTTTGTATTTAATTTTATCCTGAAAGGAAAGAGCCTATATGAAAAAAGAAGGTCAAATAAGAATTCCTTCCGGATGCGCTATAGCGGCCGTTATATCTAAAGAAGGCAACAGAATGTCCGGAGAGATGATTACAAATTCCATGAAGCCGATGCACGACCGTTCAAACGGACTCGGAGGCGGATTTGCGGGCTACGGAATTTATCCGGAATATAAGGAGTTTTACGCTCTGCATATGTTTTTTGACAAAAGGGAAACACGCAAAAACTGCGAGGTATTTTTAAAGGAGCGTTTTGAAATAGTAAAGTCGGAAATCATTCCGACCCGCAAAATACCGCAGATAACCGATGAGCCTATCATATGGAGATATTTCGTTGCTCCTTTAAAATCAGTGCTTGCGTCTATGCAGGTTGACGAAAAAGAGTTTGTCGCCAAAACCGTGATGAAGATAAATACAGAAATGCACGGCGCATATGTTTTTTCAAGCGGAAAGAACATGGGAACCTTCAAGGCGGTAGGATTTCCCGAGGATGTAGGAGTGTTTTATAAATTAGAGGAATACGAGGGCTATTCATGGACAGCTCACGGAAGATATCCGACAAACACCCCCGGCTGGTGGGGAGGAGCTCATCCGTTTACTCTGCTCGACTGGTCAATTGTTCACAACGGCGAGATTTCCTCATATGACGCAAACAGAAGATTTATAGAAATGTTCGGATATAAATGTACGCTTCAGACCGACACGGAGGTTATTACATATATAATGGACTACCTTCTGAGAGTTCAGGGCCTGAGCTTAAGCGAAGCCGCAAGCGTTATCGCCGCTCCTTTCTGGAGCACAATTGAGGGCAAAACCGATATTGATGACAAAAACAAGCATATATATCTTCGGACAATGTTTCCGAGTCTGCTGATAACAGGACCTTTTTCAATAGTGTTCGGCTTTGACGGAGGACTTATGGCTCTCAACGACCGCTTGAAGCTGCGCTCGATGGTTGTCGGCGAAAAAGACGACAAGGTTTATATAGCCAGCGAAGAAGCGGCTATACGCACGATGGAGCCTGACGCGCAGAATATCTGGGCGCCTGCCGGCGGCGAGCCTGTAATAGTACGTGTAAAGGACGGTGCATACTGATGAGTATAGATTTTGTATATCCTGAATTTGAGGTCATCCGAAACGAAAGCCGCTGCATTGCGTGCCGTGTGTGCGAAAGGCAGTGCGCAAACGAGGTGCACAGCTACAACGCCGAAAAGGGCGTTATGATGGCCGATGAAACAAAATGCGTAAATTGTCAGAGATGCGTAACTCTTTGCCCGACAAGGGCGCTGAAAATTGTCAAAAGCGACTGTACTCTGAGAGAAAACGCAAACTGGCAAAACGATACCATTAAAGAAATATATAAGCAGGCGGCAAGCGGAGGAGTACTACTTTCCTCGATGGGAAACCCGAAACCGCTTCCCGTTTACTGGGACAAGATACTTATAAACGCTTCACAGGTAACAAACCCGCCTATCGACCCTCTCCGCGAACCGATGGAAACAAAGGTGTTTTTGGGCAAAAAGCCCGAGAAGGTTGAGAGAGATGAAAAAGGAAATCTCAAATGTGAGCTTCCGCCGCAGATAGAGCTTTCAATGCCGGTTATGTTTTCTGCGATGAGCTACGGCTCAATCAGCTACAACGCCCACGCTTCGCTGGCAAGAGCCGCGACTGAGCTCGGAATACTCTATAATACAGGCGAGGGCGGACTGCACGAGGATTTTTACTGCTACGGCGACAATACAATAGTTCAGGTTGCTTCGGGACGTTTCGGAGTTCACGAGGACTACCTTAAAGCAGGAGCGGCAATTGAAATAAAAATGGGACAGGGTGCAAAGCCGGGTATCGGAGGACATCTTCCCGGAGCGAAAATTGTCGGAGACGTTTCACGCACCCGTATGATTCCCGAGGGAAGCGACGCGATTTCTCCCGCGCCGCACCACGACATTTATTCAATTGAAGACCTTCGTCAGCTTGTTTTTTCACTCAAGGAAGCGACAGAGTATAAAAAGCCCGTAATAGTAAAGGTAGCGGCTGTTCATAACATTGCCGCAATCGCCAGCGGAATCGCGAGAAGCGGAGCTGACGTTATAGCTATCGACGGCTTCAGAGGAGGAACGGGAGCGGCTCCGACACGTATTCGTGATAATGTCGGAATACCGATAGAGCTTGCTTTGGCGGCGGTTGACCAGAGACTCAGAGATGAGGGAATAAGAAACAATGTTTCGCTTGTAGTCGGAGGAAGTATCCGAAGCGCCGCCGATGTTGTAAAGGCTGTTGCTCTCGGAGCTGACGCCTGCTATATAGCGACAGCGGCTCTGCTTGCTTTGGGATGCCACCTTTGCCGCACCTGTCAGACCGGCAAGTGCAACTGGGGTATCGCGACCCAGAGACCTGACCTTGTAAAACGTCTTAATCCTGATATCGGAAGCGAGAGACTTGTAAACCTTATGCACGCATGGCAGCACGAAATCAAGGAGCTTATGGGCGGAATGGGTATTAATTCCATTGAATCGCTCAGAGGAAACCGTCTGATGCTCAGAGGAGTAGGCATGACTGAAAAAGAACTTGAGATACTTGGTATCTCTCATGCGGGAGAGTGATAATATGAAACGAGTATATGTTAATGAAGAGTGGTGCCTTGGCTGTCACCTTTGCGAATATAACTGCGCGTTCGCCAATTCGGGAATGAAGTATATGACTGACGCGCTCAAGGGCAAGAAAATCTTTCCGAGAATACATGTTGAGGGCAAAGATAAAATATCGTTTGCTGTTTCCTGCCGCCACTGCACAGACCCTATCTGCGTAAAGAGCTGTATAGCGGGTGCGATTTCACAAAAGGACGGAGTTGTTAAAATCGACAAAAACAAATGCGTAGGCTGTCTTACATGCGTTTTGGTATGTCCTTACGGAGCTTTGTCCGCCGGCGAAAACGGAATAATGCAAAAGTGCGAGCTTTGTCTTGAAAATTCATGCGGAGAGCCGGCATGCGTTTTAGGCTGTCCGAACAGGGCGATTGTTTATGAGGAAAGGGGAGAGGAAAAATGAAGCAGTATGTAATTATCGGCAACGGAGTTGCGGCGGCAGGCTGTATAGAGGGAATACGAAGCGTTGACGCAGATTCAAAAATCACTGTTGTTTCGGAGGAAAATCATGCGGTTTACTGCCGTCCTCTTATCTCATATTATCTTGAGGGAAAAACAACGCCAGCAAAAATGAATTACCGCAGTGATGACTACTATGAAAAAATGAAATGCGAAGTGATTTACGGTAAAAAGGCTGTAAAAATTGATACATCATCAAAAAAGGTCGTTTTAAGCGACAAAACCGAGCTGCCTTATGATTCGGTGTGCGTTGCCGCAGGATCAAAGCCGTTTGTGCCGCCGTTTGAGGGGCTTGATACAGTATCAAAGAAGTTTTCGTTTATGACACTCGACGACACTTTCGCGCTTGAAAACGCGATAGACGAAAACTCCAGAGTGTTTATAGTAGGCGCTGGGCTTATCGGACTTAAATGCGCCGAGGGTCTGCACGGCAGAGTAAAGAGCATAACGGTATGCGACCTTGCGGACAGGGTGCTTTCAAGTATTCTCGACAGCGAGTGCGCACCGATTATGCAAAAGCACCTTGAAGACAACGGAATAGAATTTATGCTCAGCGACACTCCGGCTCGGTTTGAAGGAAACAGAGCAATTATGAAAAGCGGAAAAACGGTTGATTTTGACGTGCTTGTTCTTGCTGTCGGAGTCCGTGCAAATACCGCTTTGGTAAAGGATATCGGCGGAGAGGTCAACAGAGGAATAATTGTAAACGACAAAATGGAAACCTCCGTTTCAGATATCTATGCGGCAGGCGACTGCACAGAGGGCATGGACATTTCCTGCGGACAAAAAAGGGTTCTGGCGCTTTTGCCAAACGCCTATATGCAGGGACATGCGGCAGGAGTAAACATGGCAGGCGGCAGAGAGGTTTTCGACAAGGCTGTCCCGATGAACTCAATAGGCTTTTTCGGACTGCATATCATGACGGCGGGAAGCTATGACGGCGAAATGCTCGAGGAAAAAACCGAAAACGGGCTTAAACGCTTTTTTGTCCGAGACGGACTTTTGGCAGGCTTTATTCTTTTCGGCGAAACAGAGAGAGCCGGAATATACACCTCTCTTGTCCGTGAAAAAACGCCGCTTGACACTGTCGATTTTGAAATACTTAAAAAAATTTCATCTTCAGCAGCTTTTTCTCCCGAAATACGTAGAAAAAAATTCGGAGGTGTGGTATAATGAAATCTATAAACGCAAAAGATCTTGGATATAAAGAAATAAACGAGAAGCTGCGTGAAAGCGACAGGGATATCACTCTTTCGGGCTGCTGCGGTCAGCGCTTTATCGCTGCGGGAATGTCAGATAAAAATCTCGTTATTGAGGGAGTACCGGGAAACGCACTCGGCGCGTATCTTAACGGAGCGACGATTACTGTAAACGCCAACGCTCAGGACGCGGTCGGCGACACAATGAACGAGGGAAAAATCATTGTAAAAGGAAACATCGGCGACGCCGCAGGCTACGCTATGAGAGGCGGAATGATACTTGTTGAGGGAAACGCCGGTTACCGTGCCGGAATACATATGAAGGAGTATAAGGAAAAAATTCCTGCAATTGTTATCGGAAAAACAGCCGGAAGCTTTCTCGGAGAGTATCAGGCGGGCGGAGTAATTGTAGTTTTGGGACTTGGATGCGGTGAAAGAAAAATCGTCGGAAACTTCCCCTGTACGGGAATGCACGGCGGAAAAATGTTCCTGCGTTCAGGCTGCAAAAACGTGATTTTCCCAAGTCAGGTTACGGCAAGAAAAGCCTCCGAAAGCGATTTGAGCGAGCTTAGAAAATATGTTGAAGAATATTGCAAGGCGTTCGGCGCTGACGCTGATATGATAATGAACGCTGAATTTACGGTGGTTACTCCGGACAGCAAAAACCCATACAAGCAAATGTACGTTGCGAATTAAAGGAAAGCAGGTAAGATTATGAAGTATTCAAAGGAAGAGGTAATGCAGTATGTCGAGGAGGAGGACGTAAAATTCATACGTCTTGCTTTCTGCGATGTTTTCGGAAAGCAGAAGAATATATCCATAATGCCAAAGGAGCTTCCTCGTGCTTTTGAATACGGAATAGCGTTTGACGCTTCGGCTATTACGGGATTCGGAGACGAGACACATTCGGATCTTCTGCTTCATCCCGATTCCGAAACACTTGCTCTTTTGCCGTGGAGACCTGAGCACGGCAAGGTGGTCCGAATGTTTACAAGAATCACTTATCCTGACGGCAGACCTTTTGAGTGCGATACGAGAAGCCTTTTGAAAAAAGCAGTTGAGGACGCAAAAAAAGCAGGCTACAGCTTTTCTTTCGGAGCCGAGCAGGAGTTTTATCTTTTCACTCTTGATGAAAACGGCAAGCCTACAAAAAATCCTTACGACGACGCCGGCTATATGGATTTAGCGCCCGACGACAGGGGCGAGAATATAAGACGTGAAATCTGCCTGACGCTTGAGCAGATGGGTATTCGTCCCGAAAGTTCCCACCATGAGGAGGGCCCCGGTCAGAACGAAGTTGATTTTCGCTATTCCGACGCGCTTTCAGCGGCTGACAATGTTATGACTTTTCAGACAGTAGTTAAAACCTCCGCAAGAAGGAACGGACTTTTCGCTGATTTTGGTCCGAAGCCGCTTGAGGGAAAGCCCGGAAACGGTTTTCATATCAATATGTCTGTAAAGTCCGGTAACTCTGCCGAGGACTTGTGCCGCATGATTGCGGGCGTACTTGAAAAAGTGTGTGAAATGACCGCTTTTTTAAATCCGACTGAAGATTCTTATCAACGGTTCGGAAACTGCAAGGCTCCGGCGTATGTTTCGTGGTCGAGTGAAAACCGCTCTCAGCTTGTGAGAATTCCTGCCGCGATCGACGAATACCGCCGCGCTGAGCTTAGATCTCCAGATCCTACAGCTAATCCTTATCTTGCGTTTACTTTAATGATTTATGCCGGACTTTACGGAATTGAAAATAAACTTGAGCTGCCTATAGTTGCCGATATAAATTTATTTAAAGCAGACGAAGAGACACTGAGAAAGTTTAAGCGGCTTCCGCGGACTTTTGAGGAAGCGTGTAAATTGGCTCTTGGCAGTGAGTTTATCAGGCAGCACATACCTGCCGCTGTTCTTGATATTTACTGCGGAAAATGATATTAAACAGGAGGGGGAGCATAAATGAGTTTGAAAGAACGGATTTACAGTATTCTTGTCGTTTCTGCGGCGGAAAACTTTAACTCTGCTTTGTCTGATATGCTCCCCGAAACAACCTATAATCCCGTCTGCACTGTGGAAAGCGTAAATGCGGCAAAAAGGCTGGTATCTGAGAGGTGCTTTGATTTCGTAATAATCAACTCGCCTTTGCCTGACGACACGGGAATGCGTTTTGCGATAGACCTCTGTTCATCAAAGGGAACTGTGGTTTTGTTTCTTGTTAAAGCCGAGCTTCATGCCGATATGTTTGACAAGGTTGCCGAATACGGCGTGTTCACAATGCCTAAGCCTATTTCGAGGTCATATGCACTGACAGCTCTCAGCTGGATGAAAAGCACAAGAGAGCGGCTGAGGTCATATGAAAAGAAGAATCTGTCAATTGAAGAGAAAATGGAAGAAATACGTCTTGTAAACAGGGCAAAGTGGCTGCTTATAAGCGCATTGAACATGCACGAGTCTGATGCTCACAGATATATAGAAAAGCAGGCAATGGACAGATGCGTATCAAAACGGCAGGTCGCTGAGGAAATAATAAAAACTTACTCATAATCGAATGATGAGAGAGAGTTTTATATATACAATAAAATACAATAAAAAATCCGCCGGCCGGACTTCGGTCAGCGGATTTTTTTATTTAATTTTGTTTCAGTCTTTTACTGAAGAAATGTTTTTAAACTGAGGGAGTCTGAAAATGATAACAACCGCAGCTATGGTGAATATCAGCTCGGGGAGCATGTAGCTTGCGTTGTATACAATGCTGTAAAGCCATGAGTTGTCGGTTTCAAAGCCGTCCCAGAGCTTTCCGGCTGATGCGAAAACGTATACGCCGCTTAAAATGTGGGAGATAAATCTCAAAAATATTGCTATAGCGGCGCCGGCAACCTGACCCGCAAGACCTTTGGTTCTGAACATTCCTGCAATGCCGAGGACAGTGAAAGCAAGTATGTAGTCAAAAATCATGCAGGCGATAAGCATTCCCGGTGTCAGTCCCCAGCCGATAAGTCCGTCAAAGACAATTCCGAGACCGAGCTGTAAAAGAGCATAGACAAACGATACGCCGAAACCGCACAAAATGCCCCTCCTGATGCTGAAAACGACAATCGGCAGCATTGAAAGCAGTGTTATCGAGCCGCCCCATGGGAGAGGGGAAAACTTTATAAGGCTCAAAACAGTCGCAAGCGCAACCATAATCGCTCCCTCGATAAGAATCTGAAGTTTTTTGTTTCTCATTGATAAAATCCCTTTCAATAGATATTTGTAAATTTAAAGAGAAAAAGCCGTCAGGTGTTTAAACCCAACGGCGTGTGTAAGCAGGTATTGTCCTACGTCGGCATTATCCGAATCAGGTTACGGGTCGAAGCCTAAATCGACTTCCTCTCAGCCTGAACGCAAAGCGTCTTTACAAGCTCCCCTGTTAAATTTACCAAATTATCATATCACACAAATCCTAAGTTGTCAATGTAAGCATTTTACATTTAAAGCCGCTGGACAATCACGCGGCGGTATGCTAAAATAAGCAATGAACCGACATATAACAAATTAATGCAAAAGGAATGAACATTAAATGCTGCTTAGCGCTGAGCATATATTTAAATACTACAACGGCGAGTGCCTTTTGAAAGACATCAGCTTTACCGTCGAGGACAATGAGAGAATAGGACTCATAGGCTCAAACGGCTGCGGAAAATCAACTCTTCTGCGGATTATAACGGGAGAGGAGAGCTTTGATAAAACTCCCGACGGTTCAGGCTCTGTGAGCATATCGTCAAAAACGGAAATCGGCTTTTTAAAGCAAAACGCGGGGCTTGATATTGACGGAACAATTATCGACGAAATGAAAAAGCCTTTCTCGGAGCTTTTGCAAATGCACTCGAGAGCGCAGGAGCTTGCCGCCGTTATGGAGAGCGCAAGCGGAGAGGAGCTTGAAAAAGCGGCTTCGGAATATGCCCGTCTCACATCGGTTTTTGAGGCGAGAGAAGGGTATCTTATAGATGTAAAAATCAAAACCGTTTTAAACGGAATGGGTTTTGAGGACAAAGCGATGGATATGATTATCCATTCTTTAAGCGGCGGAGAAAAAACACGGCTTGCGATGGCGAAGCTCCTTTTGGAGGAGCCAAACCTGCTGATTCTTGACGAGCCGACAAACCACCTGGATTTCAAAACTTTGTCGTGGCTTGAGGATTACCTTAAAGGCTACCGCGGAAGCGTTATAATAGTATCTCATGACAGATATTTTTTAAACAAGCTTTGCTCAAGGATTTTTGAAATTGAAAACGGAACTCTGACGTCGTATACGGGCGACTATTCGTCATATCTTGTGCAGAAAAAAATGAATACAGAGCGTCAGATGAAGCTTTATGAGGCTCAGCAGAAGCAAATAGCCAATATGCAGGATTTTATCGACCGAAACAGGGTGAGCGCAACATCGGCAAAGGCGGCGAAAAGCCGTCAGCATATGCTTGACAGGGTTTTGGAAAATGCCGTCGAAAAGCCGAAAACATATGTTAAACCGCCGAAAATAAAGCTCGAATACGACATAACTCCTCCGAAAGAGGTTTTAAAGGTCAGCGGGGTTGACATTTCAGTCGGAACGGGAGAGGATAAAAAGACGCTGATAGACAGTTTCAGCCTGGAAGTAAGGCGAGGCGAAAAGGTCGCTTTAATCGGAGAAAACGGAATCGGGAAATCAACAATTTTAAAAGTAATACAGGGGATTCATCCTCATGAGAGGGGAAAAATCGAGTGGGCAGACAACGTAAAAATCGCTTATTTTGATCAGGAAAACGCTCAGCTCAATTTTTCAAATCCCGTAATTGAGGAAGTTCACCGCCTTTGGCCGAGAATGACTGAGCTTGAGGTCAGAAATGCGCTCGGAAGCGTTTTGCTGAGCGGAGAGGACGTTTTTAAACCCGTGTCTGTAATAAGCGGAGGCGAAAGAGCAAAGCTCTGTTTCGCGATACTTATGCTCAAAAGGGGTAATGTGCTTATTCTCGACGAGCCTACAAACCATCTTGATATTTCGACCAAAGAGGTGCTTGAGGAGGCGCTTGCCGAGTTTGACGGGACAATGATTCTGGTTTCTCATGACAGATATTTGCTTAACAAGGTGCCGTCGAAAATCGTGTGCGTTGAAAAAAATTCCGCCAAGGTTTATGAGGGAAATTTCGACAGCTATCTTGAGCAGTCTCAGGCGGAAGCGAAAAAAGAAGAGGAAAATAAAATCCTCAGCGAAAAAAAGCCTGAGCAGGACAAGTCAAAGCAGTACAGAACAAAGGAGCAGAGAGCGAAGGACGCGAAAAGGAAACTGAGAGTTTCCGAGCTTGAAAGAGATATCGAGAGGCTTGAAGCTGAAATTCCCATGCTTGAGCGGGAAATGTGCAAGCCTGAAGTCATAAGCGACTATGAAAAGATGAACCAAAAATGCAAAGAGCTTGATGAGAAGAGAAAAGAGCTTTCTGAAAAAATTGACGAGTGGACAGAGCTTGCGGAATAAAGAAAAATATTTGCGTTGACAAATTGAAATCTGTGTGATAATATATA
Source organism: uncultured Clostridia bacterium (assembly GCA_944385905.1). Classification (GTDB taxonomy): domain Bacteria; phylum Bacillota; class Clostridia; order Oscillospirales; family Ruminococcaceae; genus CALWZA01. Next base: position 19,913 of record CALWZA010000039.1, on the reverse strand, counting down.
TGCATAGTATAAAAATATTAACTTGAATTAGGAGAGGAGGTACCGTTTGTTAAAAAACAAATGAGGGTGAAAGTATGGGTAATTTTATATTTCCTGTAATAGGAGATGAAAAGGATCTTCCGGTTTTTATACACGGCATCGGTATCAGTTCTCCTGAGTATCATTTTAAAAGAGATAACGGATCACCGTTTGATCAGGTAATATACACATCAAACGGCGAAGGGGAGCTTATAATAGGAGAAAAAAATTTCAGCGTTCCGAAAGGCTGGGGCTTTTATTTGCCTGCAAAGCTGCCGCATGAGTATTATGCTAAGGGCAGTAATATCTGGGAAACAAAGTGGGTCATATATTCGGGTAAATCGTGCGCTGACCTTATGGCAAGCCTCGGGTTTGAGCAGGGCGGCGTATTTAAAATAGGCAATTATGACGTTGTCGACACGATGTTTATGAAGCTTCTGCGTTATGCGAAGTCGAGCGCTTATTTTGACGGATTTCAGGGTTCGGCGCTGCTTTACAGCCTCCTCGTTTCTTTAAACCGGCAAAACGCACTTAAGTATGACGATAAAGACATAGTAAAGCTCGGAAAGCTTGAGCCTATCATTGAGTATCTGGACTCAAACTATATGAAAGACATATCATTGGCGGCTCTTGCGGAAAATGCTCATTTGTCGCCGCAGTATCTTTGCAGGCTTTTTAAAGAGTGTCTGAATATACGGCCTTTTGAATATCTTGCTAAAAAAAGGATACAGGAAGCGAAGATAATGCTTAAAGAGCATCAGGAGCTTACGGTTGCGGAGATAGCTGAGAAGGTCGGATATAAAGACTGTTCATATTTTTGCGCTGTGTTCAAGAGGCAAGAGACACTTTCTCCAACTGAGTTCCGTACTCTTCACACTGCAAATCCGCATTTTATTACTCAGAGAAGTCGTTAAACAGTGAGGCTTACATTGCTGAGTCTGATGTTTAACGGGAGGCAGAGTGTTAAACGCCGAGGAGGGTTGAGCCATGAAAAGGCTTTATAAGAGCGAAACGGACCGAATGATTGCGGGAGTATGCGGGGGAATCGCCGAATACTGCAATATTGACCCGAGCCTGGTGCGACTCGGATTTGTGCTTTTGGGTTGTACCGGTATGGGAATAATATTGTATATAGCGGCAGCAATCATTCTTCCGCCGAAAAGCCGCTTAATGTAAATAATCAGACCGAAAAGACGAGGTTTTGCTAAAGCAACTGAGAAATGACAAACTCAGTTGCTTTTTTATTATAGCTTTGTGCCAAAATACCGGATTTAAAATTGTTAAAAATAGCTAAAAAAATAAAATGTGTTAGATTTGTGTGCGTTTTTGTTGACTTTGTGAGAACGGCGCGCTAAAATAAGAATAGTTTATCCGAAGTAGTTTCGGAAAATGTTCAAAGTGAAAAGCAGTGTCTTTATAACTCGAATGTTAAAATTCTAAAGGGCACAAATTTTCAGGAAAGGAATGGTCACAGACATGGACAAATTTTTTAAGATTTCCGAGCGTGGCTCAAATGTTAGGACGGAAATTGTCGCCGGCTTAACAACTTTTTTTGCTATGGCTTATATAGTCATAACAAACCCCAACCAGATAGTTAGCTTTGACAGAAGCGGAGACTTGGGAGTAATTTGGAACGCAGTATATGTAGCTTCAATTCTCGCAGCAGTAATCGGCACACTTCTAATGGCGTTTTTGGCGAAGCTTCCGTTTGCTCAGGCTTGCGGAATGGGACTTAACTCATTCTTCTTTGTAAGCTTTGTGCTTCCGCAGCTTTCCGGGGGAGATGTAATTAAGGGATATCAGGCCGGTCTTGTTATAATTCTTATATCGGGATTTATTTTCTTGATTCTTTCCGCGACAGGTTTGAGGCAATATGTAGCTAAGGCTTTGCCGGATTGTCTTAAAAAGGCTATTCCTGCCGGTATAGGTTTGTTCATTGCTTTCATAGGACTCAAAAATGTTGCGATTATTCAGCCGAATCAGTATACATATGTACAGTTTTTTGATTTTCACGGAGCTTTGACATCAGCTGAAGGCGCACTGGCAAAGTGGACTGCAATAGCTCCTGTTGTACTCGCGCTTTTCGGATTTATCCTTATAGGCGTTTTGTCAAGAAAGAAGGTTCCGGGAAGCGTCCTTATCGGAATTCTTGTAACAACAGTTTTGTATTATGCTACAACTGCAACTATGCCGTCATTTGATATGACTCAGGTAGGACAGACTTTTAAGGATTTCGCAGAAATAGGAATTACAGGAGTGTTCAAGGCGGATTCATGGAGCAACGCATTTTCAGGCGCATATGTCGTCGGCGGTATTTTCAGCGCTGTTATGCTTATCATAACTTTCTGTCTCGTAGATATGTTTGATACAATCGGAACTCTTTACGGAACAGCTTCAGAGGCAGGAATGCTTGATGAAAACGGCGATCCGATAAGTGTCGATAAGGCAATGCTCTCAGACTCGATAGCAACAGTTGCCGGAGCAGTATGCGGAACATCAACATGTACAACATTCGTTGAGTCCGCAGCAGGCGTTGCGGCAGGCGGAAGAACCGGACTTGCTTCTTTGGTTACAGCAATTTGCTTCGCGATTTGTCTCTTCCTCAGTCCTGTAGCTTCAATCGTTCCTTCATGCGCGACTTCACCGGCTCTTATATTCGTAGGAGTTTTGATGCTTAAGAACTTCTCAAAGGTTGATATGAACGATATGCGTTCTGCGGTCCCTGCGTTCTTGGCTCTTATTATGATGCCTCTTACATATTCAATCGCAAACGGTATCGGTATCGGAGCTATAGCTTATGTATTGATGACTCTTCTTTCGGGAAAATATAAGAAAAATGATATTGTTGTTACAATCATAGCAGTTCTCTTTATCTTGAAGTTTGCTTTTGTAACTATGTAATTATTAAAAATTATTCAAGCAGCGACGCTGTTCGGCGGTCGCTGCTTGAATTTTTGCTGTTTATTTACCATAATTATAATATAATGTAGACAATAACCGAATAAAAAGATTGGATGATAATGTGACTTTACTAACTTTTCAGCTGATTGTTGATAAATGCTACAGAACAAACTGCAGAACCTGCAAAGAGATTAAAAGCCCGGAAGATTACCGCAATTGCGCTTTGTTTAAATACAGAGCTCTCAGAAGAGGAAGACATATGACCAAAAAAGATTTGACGGAATATTTAAGCACAAATATAGTAGAAAAGATTGAAAGGATAGGTACAAATGACATTGCGTCAATTTCAGATGTCAGCGGACAATTGTTTCAGACTCAACTGCAAAAGCTGTGACGAAGGCAAGAAGTGCGGAGGATATAGGTTTTGTAAAATGTTTAAGTATAAGCAAATTCGGCGCAGCAGAGAGATAAACGAAAATGATTTATTAGAATACCTGCTTGACACGGAAAGTCAGGAAGAGCAGATATACAATTCAATACAGGGCTATAAAAGACCGTAATAAAATTTTAAGTTAAACATCGGGCGCTTAATGATAATTTTTTTAAAAAATGTAATTGACTTATGATTATATCTGTGTTACTATCAAATTATGTTTTGTGTAATTTTTTGAATGTGGGAAGAAGAGGATTTTTATATGATCGACAGAAAATACAGCTATGATAATTTTGTAAATCCTCCGCGGCAGTACGGAGAGGTTTCGTTTTGAGGTTATACGCACATTTTTTGCTCCCTTTGAGGAGAGAAACCCCGGTCAGGCGGGAAAAGGACTTGTTGAACTCGGAGACTGGGGCGAGTGGGAATCACTCAGCAGTTATTCGGGCGGAGCTGTTTATGAAAAGACTGTCTGCATTTCAAAAGCCGATGACGAACAAATTATTCTCGACTTGGGCGAGGTTTGGTCCTCCTGCGAGGTTTGGGTAAACGGAAAGTATGTGGGTACCAAGCTTACTCCGGAATGGACTTTTGATATTACCGAATTTGCGGTAAACGGTGAAAACAGACTCATAGTGGAGGTCTATAATACACTTTATAACCACTATAAGACAATACCGACGCAGTATAAAACAAATCAATCCCCGTCGACAGAGGAAAACGGACGCAAATTTACAAAATCGGGAATTATCGGACCGGTTAAAGTGAGAATATGCAAGTAAATTTGTTTTATAAAATCAAATCTGAATTATCGGACAAACGACTTAAAATCCGAATGATTTGAACAAACAAAAAAACGCCTTTGAAGCTTAGTTTGCTTCGGAGACGTTTTGTTGTTTTCAGCACCTTATTTTGCGATAAGCAAAAATGCGGTAATTCCTGCGGCTGCAAACGGAATAAGGGATAAAAGAACGATTTTAAAAATGGCTTTAAAGCTAAACTGACTTTTAGGCTGGGGAGGCTCAAAAAAAGCAGCTATAAGACAATCGGCTTCCTGCTTCAGAATAGGTTTTGGAGTCAGGGCTTTGTCGTCTTTCACAAACAGTATTACTTTTTCAAAATAACTGCTCGACGGCGTTTTAACTTCAAAAATCTGCTTGTTTATACCCTTAACCATTGTTAATCCTTTCGTTTATGTTTCGTATTTTCGCAATATATTATTACCGTCTGTAAGCGAATTATACAGTCAGTTTATTGATCTGACGTTATATTTGTGTTGAAAACTATGTTGAAAAGGTGGAAAAAGCGGTGTGTACATTTCAAAAGTTGTTGAAAGATATGTTGAAACAGTTGAAAACCTGCGGTTTTAAAGTAAAAACCGTGTTGAATAAAAATTATAAAGCAGTTGTTGAATGAAAATACTATTTGTAGAAAAGGTGTATACATCATATGGGAGGATGAAAAGCACCGGGATTCTACTTGTAGGGGTAAAAGAGAAATTGTGGAAGAAAAAAGCCGGTAAGAAGTAAAAATAATAAACCAAAATTGCGCCAAATGATAATAAAATAATAAGCGCAGAATTCGCAATTGACATAAAACCGCGCTGTTAAGGGAAACCGCAAAAAATGAGTACAAAAATGCGGATTGTTATTCATTGGAATTGGCGAATAATGTCAGCGCGAGGTTAAAAAGCTTATAGAACGTTCAATAGAATCCTTTGAGTTTCCCCAGTCGGCGTCGGCACCTGTGTTGCGGTAATCATACATTGAGCAGTAGTGAGAAACATCGTCGTATAAAGTTTGAATATATTTTCCCGAAAGCTCACTGCAGGCGTCAAGAAAGCGAGGGAGACTTTTTTTGTCAAGAGAGTCTTGAGCAAGAGAGGCAAGCATATCATAGTGGGGAAGACATAAAAATTCCTGTTCTGAAAACAGCCTGCGGAATTCCTCTGAGTTTTTGTACATTTCAAACAGCGTTACCATAAACCTCTCCATGCCCCAGTTTACTTTTTCGCATACAAAGCAGCTCTCGTTTATGCGGGCAAGACTTTTAAGCTTTTTCGCCCTTGCCGGAAAAAGAGCTTTCTTTGCGAAAATATCATTTTTAACCGCTTCAAGGTGGGTCTGAAGCATAAGCGCAAGCGAAAGACGGTTTCTTTGTTTGAGCATCATGTCAAAGTGGGATTTGCAAAAGCCCAGACGGTTAGTTTCAATTCTTATGTCAGGCTCCATCATTGCGGCGCCCATTATGTATTCAACAGTTTTCTTCTCAAGCTCGTTTCTCATCCTGCAAATAGGACACCCGCATTTCGGCTCAAAAACTTCGCTTATGGGAATGGTAAGAAGACTTTCTCTCATATCAAAAATCCTTTCAAATAATAGTGTTGCAAAAAGCCGTTAAGTATAGTATAATTGTTTTGTATATAAATATCAAGACAAATACAAGAAAGAAAAGGAAGATATATGAGATATGAAGTCCGCTCGCCTGATATAATTTTATATGAGGACGATTTTGATTTAGACGAAACTCTCGACTGCGGACAGGCTTTCAGATGGGAAAAATTTAAAGACGGTTATCAGGGTTATTATGTCAACAAATATCTGTACATAAGCGGAAGCGGCGGAAGGTTTGTGCTTCACGAAACAACCGAGGACGACTTTTTGAAAATCTGGTTCGAGTATTTTGACCTCGGCAGGGATTATTCTGCTCTGAAAAGTACATATTCCTGCGATGAAACAATGAAAAACGCCTGTTTGTTTGCAAAAGGAATAAGGCTTTTAAAGCAGGATAAGTGGGAGGCTCTTTGTTCGTTTATAATATCGCAGAACAACAATATACCGAGAATCAAGGGCATTATCGGCAGGCTTTGCGAGCACTACGGCGGATTTCCGACTCCTTTGCAGATGAAAGACGAGACGCCCGAAAGCCTTGAATTTCTCCGAAGCGGTTTTCGGGCGAAGTATTTGTGCGACGCGGTAAAAAGAGTGCTGAGCGGGGAAACCGACCTTGAGGCGATTTCAAAAATGCCTGTCGATGATGCGAGAAAAGCCCTGGAGCAAATAAAGGGAGTCGGTCCGAAGGTTGCCGACTGCGTTTTGCTTTACGGAATGAACAGAGTAGACGCGTTTCCCAGAGACGTTTGGATAAAGAGGGCAGAGCAAAGGTTTTATCCAAACGGACTTCCCGACTGCATAAAGGGTACAGAGGGAATAGCTCAGCAGTTTTTGTTTCATTATATAAGAAACATTGGGAATCAGTAACCGTCAGTCTGAAAGGACGTGCTGAATATGAAAACAGCGGCGATAATAGCCGAATATAATCCTTTTCACAGCGGTCACGCGTGGCAGATTCAAAAAACCCGTGAGGCTGGAGCTACGCATATTGTGTGCGTGATGAGCGGAAATACCGTTCAGAGGGGGGATATAGCGGTTTTTGACAAGCACTTAAGGGCAAAAGCGGCGTTAGACGGAGGAGCCGACCTTGTGCTTGAGCTTCCGTGTCCTTATTCATGCTCGGCGGCGCAGGATTTCGCTAAAGGCGCGGTTTCAATAATTTCAAGGCTTAAGGCTGTCGATATGCTGTCGTTCGGTTCGGAGTGCGGAGATATAGAAAGGTTAAAATCCGCATCAAGGCTAAGCCCCGACGACGCAACCTTTAAAATACTTTTAAACGACGGAATGACATACCCTAAAGCCTTTTCAAAAGCTGTTGAAAAGAGCGTATACGCTGATATTTTTTCAATGCCGAACAATGTCTTGGGCGTTGAGTACATCCGCAGGCTTGAGCAGATGTGCCCCGAAATCGAGCCGTTTACGGTTCAGCGTACAGTGCCGCACGACAGCGGGGAAATCGCAGACGGATTCGCTTCCGCTTCAAAAATAAGGGAAATGCTTGCGGCGGGAGAAAGCGCACATGAGTATGTTCCCGAAATTGAACGGGAAAGCGTGGCTTCAAGCATTTTCAATGCGGAGCAGGCGATAATGTTTAAGCTTTTTTCAATGACAAAGGAGGATTTTTATGACCTTCCTTACTGCACAGAGAATCACTCTCTTGCCGACAGGCTTATAAGCGCGCTCAAAACTTCCCGAGGGCTCGAAAGCCTTTTTCAGCAGACAAAAACAAAATGGCTGACAATGGCGAGAATACGCAGAGCTGTAATACATGCCGCGCTCGGGATCAAAGCCTCTGATCTGGAGGGCGAACCGCCGTTTGCGAGAATACTCGCTATAAACGACAGGGGAGCGGAAATACTTTCACGCTCAAAAAAGGCCGATGGCGAAAACATAGCCGTATCAGAATCTCTCGCGAAGCTTTCAAAGCTAAGCGAAAGGGCTGAGAAATTTGCATATTTTGATGAGCTTTCGTCAAGACTTCAAAAGATGGGCAGAGCCGACGGGCTTTGGTTTGACGGAGAAAACGAATACTGCCGAGAATTTACTAATTGACAGAACAAAAATCTGATAAAACGAATATAAATAAGAAAGACGGATGAATTAATGAGAACAAAGCTTGCGGACAGAAAACTTCCTAATTATACAAAAGGCGAAGAGCTTTTCAATATGATTTCACACATTGTAGGCGGAGCAATGGGAATAGTGGTTTTGGTGCTGTGCGTTATAGCGGCGGCGCTTAACTCGAATCCTGCCGGAGTGGTTTCATCGGCGATTTACGGCGCCTCAATGATAATGCTTTATACAATGTCAAGCGTTTATCACGGACTTGTTCCGGGAACAGGCAAAAAGGTTTTGCAGGTGCTTGATCACTGCACAATTTATATTCTTATCGCAGGAACTTATACTCCTATAGCTCTAAGCGCTATAAGACCGCTTTATCCGGCGGCCGGATGGGTTCTTTTCGGAATTGAGTGGGCACTCGCAGCTCTTGCGGTTACGCTGACGGCAATCGACCTTAAGTCATATGGTGTCTTCTCAATGATATGCTATATTGTAATGGGCTGGGCTGTGCTTATGTTTATTCCGCAGACTTTAGAGGCGGTTACATTTAACGGATTTATACTTTTGCTTTCGGGCGGAATACTTTATACAATAGGAGCGGTTTTGTACGGACTCGGAAAGAAAAAGAAGTATATGCACAACGTATTTCATGTGTTTTGTATTTTCGGAAGTCTTCTGCAGTTTTTCGCTATTCTTTTTTATGCGCTGTAAACGAATTTTAAACATAAACCTGTAAATACTAATTTAAACGCTTGTACGGAGGATGATAATTTGAAGCATACTGATGAAAGAAAGAGACTTGAGGACGCCGTTTTTGAGGTGCTGTATAAAAGCGCCTGCGCAAAATCAAGGATTACGCAGATGAAGGAGTACGTACAGCACGGTAAAACCTCAACTCTCGCTCATTCGGTCGCGGTAGCCTATTACAGTTATCGTGTGGCAAGGTGCTTAAAATTTATGGGATTTAAGGAAAAAGAGCTTATAAGAGGAGCTTTGCTTCATGATTATTATCTTTACGACTGGCACTGCCCTCCGAAGCTTAAAAAGCTACACGGATTTTCGCACCCTCAGGCGGCGCTTGACAATGCTAAGGCTGATTTTTTATTGTCTGATATTGAAAAGGATGTTATCAAACGGCATATGTTTCCCTTAACGCTTGTTCCGCCTAAATACAAGGAAAGCGTGCTTGTATGCATTGTTGATAAAATATGTTCGGTATATGAAACAATGTCCTCAAGCGCTTATAAAAACAACCGGGTAATATGTTCTCAAAATTTATAGTAATTATAAAAAGCGTGCAATAAAAGCTGAGATTCAGCATATTGCGCGCTTTGATTTTATTTTTTTCTTAAGGCCTTTGCGTCTTTTATTTTTTGACGGATCTTTTTAAACGCTTCCGAGTGTCTTTGCCTTTCCTTTGATAGGTTCGGGAAAGCTGAGATAATACGTTTTGCTACATGATCAGGCTTTGCGTCAATAATTTCCCTGTATTTTGAGCGGAGCTCCTCAAGCTGGGATTTTTGCTTTTCCCTGAAATCCTCAAAGCCCGCTTTTGTTTTGTCAGTAGCCTCCTTAGCGCTCGTCGCAGCTTCGAAGATGTTTTCACCTATAGTATCGGACAATGATTTGAGCTTAGATTCCGCTTGTTCAATGAGCTTAATTTGTTTTTTGAGCTTCAAAAGTCCCGAAACGGTAACGGAAAGGTCAATCAGATAAACAGCCGCACAGACAGCTATAAAAATGATTCCCGCGAATTTAGGAATTTTCGCGACTGCCCACGCTATGGGAGGATGAAAAACATCAACGACAAGCAGACATGCGAATCCCCACATCAGTGAAAATTTAAGGCATACATATCCTTTAATATTAAAAGGAAAGTCGGAATAATCCCACCATTTTGTATTGAAAAATCTCTCGAGAAGATATCCTCCGACGAACTCAACTGCAGTTGTCAAAAGAACAGAGCCGATAAACAAAAGCAGAAAATTGTCTTTTATCGGAGTAAGGCAGGCAATTACAAGAGTTCCGCCGAAGCCGTAAATAGGGCAAACGGGACCGTTTAAAAAGCCTCTGTTTACAAATTTTGATGTGGTTACGGCAGCATACGCGACCTCGGCAACCCACCCTACAAAAGAATAAATTATAAAAAAAGCGGCAAATTCATAAAACGACACGTGATACCCTCCCAAAAGAAATAACTGTTGTTTGTTATATGAGTATATTTTACACGCAACACGGAAATTTTTCAAGATACAACTTTACAAAAGTTTATATAAAAAACTTTGTACTGCGGCAAAAGATTGTTCGAAATGACATAGACAACTTTAGCTTTGAGTGATATAATCACATATGTATATAAGATTATTGTACTATTATTATTGTGTATAAAATATCGGAAGAGGATGTCAGATATGCTTTTAGTATTGTTTATTTTATGGCTGGTATTTAACGGCAGGATAACTTTGGAAATAGTTTTGTTCGGAATAGTTTTGTCAGCCGCGGTGTACTGGTTTTGTGTTAAGTTCTTAGGATATTCTTTAAGAAAGGATATTGAGACCGTAAAAAGAATTCCGATGATAATAAAATACTGCGGAGTGCTGTTTATCGAAATTGTCAAAGCAAACGCCTTTGTCGCAAAGACAATCCTCAATAAAAAGCGGGCGGAGGAGATATCTCCTGTTCTTGTAAAGTTTAAGACAAAGCTTAAAACTAAAACCGCACGGTTTGTTCTCGCAAATTCGATTACCCTCACACCCGGAACCATAACCGTAAAGCTTGAGGGCGATGAATATGTTGTTCATTGTCTTGACCGTTCGCTTTCTAAGGGCCTTGTTGACAGCGTTTTTGAGCGCCAGCTTTTAAAAATGGAAGAAAACATAAAAATGGAGGATAAGGGAAATGAGTCTTGAGAGCGTTGAAAAGCAGTTTTTTATTGCGGTTCTGTGTTTTCTGAGCCTTATGATGCTGCTTTGCATGATAAGAGGACTTAAAGGACCGAGAATCACAGACCGAATAGTTGCGGTAAACATGATAGGAACAATTACAATGGCTGCGATAGCAATACTTTCGTTTGTGTTGAATGAAAGCTATTTGCTGGATATATGCCTTATATACGCCATGATAAGCTTTTTAGCTGTAGTAATTCTGGTCAAAATCTATATGGGCGCATATAACCGGAGGAAACACGACGGAGAGGAGGATTTGAGAAGAGATGACTGACGTTTTGGAATGGGTACGTTTTATTGTCGCCGCGGTATTTATAATTGCCGGAATGCTTATTTTTGCTGTTTCGGTAACGGGAGTTTACAGATTCAAGTTTGTATTAAACAGAATGCATTCCGAGTCGATCGGTGATACTCTCGGAATATCCTGCGTTTTAATAGGTCTGATAATCCTTTACGGCTTATCGTTCGCCGCTTTAAAGCTTGTGCTGATAATTATATTTTTCTGGATCTCAGGACCTGTATCCTCTCATCTTCTCACGAGGCTTGAAGTGAACAACAACGAGCACATCACCGAAGAGCTCAGTGATGACACAAAGGAGGATTTATAAAATTATGGAGCTTGATATATTCAGATATATTTTGCTGGCGTTTTTGATTTTGTGCGCTGTTTATACATGTATCGGAAAAGGACTTCTGCGCTCAATCATAGTTTATATGTCCTATTCGCTCATCATGTCGATAGTTTATCTTCTGCTTGAGTCGCCCGACCTTTCTATTACTGAAGCGGCAGTCGGAGCCGGAGTAACGACTATCCTGTTTTTTGTAACTTTGAAGAAAATTCATGTAATTGACGCCGAGGAAAAAATCGAGGACGAAAATCCAGACGCACAGATTGATATGACAGGAAAGCAGGAAAAGCTCCCCGATGTAAATCCGAAGCACAGAAGGCTTGTCGGAAAAATATTCACTGCTTCAGGCATACTGATATGCTCGGCGATTATAACGGTGCTTATATATACGGTTTCGTTTTTGCCGAGGTTCGGAGACCCAAACAATCCTGTAAACGATGAGGTTTCCGAAAGGTATATAGAAAGCGGATTGGAGGAAACCGGCGCTGTCAATATAGTAACCGGAATGATACTTGATTACCGTGCGTTCGATACATTCGGAGAGTCGTGTGTGCTTTTCATAGCGGTATGCGCTGTCATGATAATGCTTCGCTCGGACAAGCAGGACGATAAGGAAAAGGAGAATAATAACGACAGGTTTTATGAGCCCAAAAACGACTTGATACTTCAAAAAGCCGCGAAAATACTCGTGCCTGTTTTGTTTATGTTCGGAATATATGTTATTCTCAACGGACACCTTTCTCCGGGCGGAGGATTTTCGGGAGGAGCGCTTATGGGAGCCGGACTGATACTTTATACTTCTGCGTTCGGCTTTTCGAAAACAGAAAGATTCTTTACAATGAAAACTTTCAGAATAGTAACCTGTTCGGCGCTTACGTTTTACTGCGTCGCCAAGAGCTACTCATTCTATACGGGCGCAAATCACATTGAAAGCATAATACCTCTGGGAACACCCGGGGCTATTTTATCAAGCGGTCTGATACTTCCGCTTAATATATGCGTAGGATTGGTTGTCGCCTGCACCATGTATGCGTTTTATTCGCTGTTTCGAAAAGGAGGATTCTGATATGGGAGCGCTTTTCACAAATATTGAAGAGGTTGTATCCGTAATACTTTTCGGAATCGGATTTACAACTCTTATGTTTCATAAAAACCTTCTTAAAAAAATCATTGCGTTTGATATAATGGACGCGTCGGTTTATCTGTTTCTCACCGCAAAGGGTTATATAGCAGGCAGAGCCGCTCCGATTGTTGTTGACGGAGTGACCGACGTATCGGCTTATATCAACCCGATACCGAGCGGACTTGTTCTCACGGGAATCGTCGTTTCTGTTTCCGTATCTGCAATAATGCTTTCTCTGACCGTTAGGCTTTATAAAAGATACAGAACGCTGAATATAGACGAAATTATGATGAAATACAGAAGCGAGGTTTTGAGCCGATGAGTTTTGTTCAGAACTTTCCGTTCTTTTCGATAATAATAGCGATGTTTTCGGGAATTATTTCCTCAGTACTTCCCGCGAAGGCGGCAAGGCGTCTTTGTACGGCAATGATAACAGCGGTAGTAATAATGTCCGGCTGCCTTTTGATTTTCACGGTGAGAACGGGTGAAAGCTTTAATTACATGATGGGACATTTTCCTGCTCCATGGGGAAACGAAATACGAGCCGGAGTTTTGGAAGCCGCAATGGCGCTGTTTTTCAGCGTTATAATGCTCTTTTCGATAATCAGCGGACTGGGACAGATAAAAGAGGAAATTGAAAGCACAAAGCAAAGTTTGTATTTTGTAATGGTAAATCTGCTTTTATCCTCTCTGCTCGCACTGATATATACAAACGATATTTTCACCGCATACGTATTCGTTGAAATCAACACGATTGCCGCCTGCGGACTTATAATGGTAAGACAAAACGGACATGCGATAGTTGCGGCTGTAAGATATATGGTGATGTCTCTTATCGGTTCCGGAATGCTTCTTCTCGGAATTATTCTTATGTACGACCTTACAGGCCAGCTCCTAATAGAATATATCCGCGACGAGGTTGAAATACTTGCGGCTTCCGGGCAGTATACTGTTCCGCTGACCGTTTCCATAGCTTTAATGGGTATAGGACTCTCAATTAAGTCTGCGCTGTTTCCGTTTTCAACATGGGTTCCCGATGCCTATGGTTATTCAATAACTCCGTCAGCGTCAATACTTTCAAGCCTTGTTTCAAAGGGGTATATTTTTCTGCTTTTGAAAATTATTATAAGAATGATAGGCTTTGATGTAATCAAGGACACCAAAATCACAGTTATATTCTTTGTTTACGGCGTTTTGGGAATGATAATCGGATCGGTAAACGCGATAAGAGAAACAGAAATAAGGCGAATGGTTGCGTTTTCGTCGATAGCGCAGATAGGATATATCTATATGGGCTTCGGTCTCGGAGTAGAGGCGGGAATCATAGCATCCGTTTTTCATATTCTTTCGCACGCAGCTACGAAATCACTGCTGTTCATTTCATCGTCTGCTCTTATTAAAGTGTCCGGCGACAGCAAAAAATTTAAAGACCTCAGAGGTTCGGGAAGACGCAATGTGCTTGCAGGTGTGACTTTCACCGTAGGTTCGCTTTCCATGGTTGGTATACCGCTTCTTTCGGGATTTGTTTCAAAGCTTTTGTTTGCCGAGGCGTCGTTCCGTTCGGATACGCTGACTATGGTAATAACCCTTTTCGCACTTGCGGTGTCAACTCTTCTGAATGTTATTTACTTCTTAAGAACGGTTATTACGATATATATGCCGCAGGACTCGTGCCCGCTTTCCGGCAGCGGAGTTTTGACAAAGGCAAAAAACCCTCCTGTGTTTGCGGCTGTTTGCGTTGCGCTGATAGCGTTAAACCTGTTTTTGGGAATGATGTCGGAGCCGATAGTAAACCTGATAAAATCAGGACTTTCAATGTTCGGCTGAAAATAAATATGCCGTTGCTGTCTTCGGCTTGAAAGGACGGTCATTATTACGAATATTATGTTGCTGGTACCAATATTTTTGCCTATTGTGTGCGGAGTAATTCTTCTTTCCTCAAAAAGACTGAAGGAAACTTCCGCTTCAAAAATTTTAACTTTTGCCTCTGCCGCAGTGTCTGTAATATCTGTGTTTATAATCTGCGCTGCCGGCGGCGAGCTTAAAATATGGGATATCACCGAAAACGTGTCAATTGCTTTGAGAGCTGACGGGCTTTCACGGGTTTTCTCGGCTTTGACTTCGGTTATCTGGCTTATAGTCGGTGTCTATGCTTTTAACTATATGTCTGACGACAGAGCGAAAAACCGCTTTTTCGGGTTTTATTTGATATCGCTCGGCGTGCTGATAGGTCTTGACTATTCCGCAAACGCGGTTACAATGTATCTTTTTTATGAGCTTGTAACTTTGGCGTCGCTTCCGCTTGTGCTTCACACTCTAAGCAAGGAGGCTGTTTCGGCGGCTGTAAAATACCTTTTATATTCGGTTTTCGGAGCGTTTGCCGGACTTTTCGGAATAATTTGTCTTTCAAACTATTCGCCTTCTCTTGATTTTAAGCTTGGCGGAAGCATAGACATCTCCGCCATAGCGGAAAACCGTCAGCTTGTGCTTGCGGCGGTATTCATCATGCTTCTCGGATTCGGCGTAAAGGCTGGACTTTTTCCGCTCCAGGGCTGGCTTCCGACTGCTCATCCGGTAGCTCCGGCTCCCGCAAGCGCGGTGCTTTCTGGAATTATAGCAAAAGCCGGAGTTTTTGCCTCAATCAGAACTATCTATTATCTTGTCGGAACGGATTTCTTAAAGGGAACATGGGTACAGGAGACCTATCTTTCGCTGGCGCTGTTTACTGTTCTTCTCGGCTCCGTCATGGCTTACTGGGAGGATAACTTCAAAAAAAGGCTTGCATATTCGACTGTCAGTCAGATATCATACATACTTTTCGGAATAGGACTGTTCAATGAAACGGCGTTTACCGGCGGAATACTTCACGTCGTTTTCCATGCTGTTATCAAGTGTGCGCTGTTTATGACTGCGGGAGCGATAATAAAGCAAACCGGATATACAAAGGTTTCACAGCTCAGAGGAATAGGCAAGAGGATGCCGGTCGCGATGTGGTGCTATACGATTTGCTCGCTTGCTCTTATCGGAATACCGCCGACGAGCGGATTTGTAAGCAAGTGGTATCTTTGCACCGGAGCGTTATCAGCTGAGAGCGTTGGAATTATAAAGTATATAGGTCCGGTCGTTTTGATAGTTTCGGCACTTTTAACGGCAGGGTATCTGCTTCCGATTACAACAAGAGGCTTTTTCCCAGGTGAAGGCTTTGAGGCAGGCGAAAAATGCGAACCGTCTGCAACAACGCTTGTTCCGATGCTGATTTTAGCGGCTGCTTCAGTTTATTTCGGAGTTTTTCAAAGCGGTCTTATATCAGTTATAACAAATATATTCAGCGGCGCTTTGTGAGCCGGTTAATCCAATCAGAAAGGTCTGATAAATTTTGCCGTCATACTTATTGCTTTTACCTATAATTCTGCCGATGCTGAGCGGGATTATACTCTTTGTCACACGACCGAAATCAAGCCGGGCAAGAGAGGTCTTTGTTGAGCTGTCGGTCATAATAAATTCAGCGGTAGTTCTGATGCTTTTGTTAAACCGCCCGCAGGAAAGCTTTGAAATCGTCCGCTTTGTCGGAAATTTGACGCTTTCTTTGAGAATAGACGGAATGTCGTCGGTTTTTGCGGGATTAGTTGCTATACTGTGGCCTTTTGCGACTCTTTATGCGTTCGGATACATGAAAAAGGTCGGCGGAGAAAACAGATTCTTTGCTTTCTATACAATGACATTCGGAGTAACTGTGGGAATAGCTTTTTCGGCAAATCTTCTCACAATGTATCTGTTTTACGAAATGCTAACGCTTATAACCACTCCGCTTGTCGCCCATGAAATGACCAAGGAATCAATACGTGTCGCGCTTAAATACCTATGCTATTCAATCGGAGGAGCTGCGCTTGCGTTTATAGGTCTTGTGTTTATTATAATGCTCGGAAACACAAACGACTTTATATTCGGCGGAGTTTTGGACATGACGGAGCTTGCAAGCAGAAAAAACCTTGTGCTTTTCACATATGTTGTAGCGTTCTGCGGATTTTCAGCGAAGGCGGCAATGTTTCCGCTTCACAAATGGCTTCCTGAGGCTTCAATCGCTCCGACGCCGGTAACGGCGCTGCTTCATGCGGTTGCGGTAGTTAATTCGGGTGCGTTCGCGATTATGCGCATAACATACTATAGCTTCGGGACGTCGGTTATATCTGGAACATGGGCTCAGGCTGTGGTAATGGTTCTGACGATTATTACTATAATCTACGGTTCGGCGATGGCTGTTAAGGAGCAGCACTTAAAGCGCCGGCTAGCATATTCAACAGTCGCGAATCTTTCTTATGTCCTGTTCGGCGCGGCGGTCATGACTCCGCTCGGATTTGTGGGAGCCCTCACTCATATGTGCTTTCACGGAGTTATGAAAATCTGCCTGTTTTTCTGTGCGGGAAATATTATGGAGCAGACAGAAAAGAACTACGTATTTGAACTTGACGGACTTGCAAAGAAAATGCCGGTAACATTCGCATGCTTTGCTGTCTCCGGACTTGCGCTTGTCGGAGTGCCTCCTTTGGCAGGATTTATTTCAAAGTGGAATCTCGGAACAGCGGCTTTGGACAGCGGAAATCCGCTTGCGGCAATCGGGTTCGGAGCAATTTTAATTTCAGCTTTTCTGACGGCTATTTATATTATTACAATAGTAATCAGAGCATATTTTGTATCTCCTCAGCCTGACGATGGAGCAAAGTATTGCGACCCGAAATTCAGCATGACATTCCCGATAGCGGTTTTTGCTGCCGGAAGCATTCTGTGCGGAGTGTTTTCAGGACCTTTTGTCATGGTCTTTGAAAGAATCGCCGGCGGGTTGTTCTGACAGATAATTTTAGGAAAGGAATAAGCAAAATGATTCTTGCGTTATTAATTATACTGCCGGCGGTTTTAGCTTTGACGTGCTATATAATAGGGCAAAGAAGCGTGGCTTTACGAAAGCTGATATATAATTTTACGTTGTTTGCGGAGCTTGCGCTGTCTGTGGTTTTGCTAATTGATGTTCTGTCAAACGGCAAAGCAGAGGTTTTCCTGCCTAAAATCTGCTCAATGGGAGTAGGATTTGAAGCGGATGGCTTCAGAGCAATATATGTTCTTATTGCGGCGTTTATGTGGGCAATGACAGGACTGTTCTCAAATGAGTATTTTGACGGGCATCACAATTTAAACAGATATTTCATGTTTAATCTGTTCACATTGAGCGCCACTGCCGGACTTTTCCTGTCGTCAGATCTGTTTACCGCTCTTATTTTCCTTGAGCTTCTTTCCTTCACCTCATATGTCTGGGTTGTTCAGGAAGAGAGCAATGAAGCGCTGAACGCAGGAGACACATACCTTGCTGTTTCGGTAATCGGCGGAATGGTATCCCTCCTCGGGCTGTTTTTGCTTTATACTCAGCTCGGCACATTGAAAATCGCAGAGCTTTCTTCCGCGGCGGCGTCATACGGCGGCTCAAAGGCATCGCTTCTTGTTTCTGGAATACTCACAGCCGTCGGATTTTTCGCTAAAGCAGGTGTATATCCGCTTCATATATGGCTTCCGAAAGCCCATCCTGTGGCTCCGGCGCCGGCAAGCGCACTGCTGTCCGGAATCCTGACCAAGGCGGGAGTATTCGGAACGGCTGTGCTTACGGCTCAGATTTTTGTCGGAGATAAAAAATGGGGTTATGTTATTCTCACTCTCGGCGTAATAACAATGGTTCTCGGAGCTTTGCTAGCGCTTATTTCCGTTGACCTCAAGAGAACCCTTGCATGCTCGTCTATGTCTCAAATAGGCTTTATAACAGTCGGAATAGCAATGACTGCTCTTTTGGACGCAGATAACACTCTTGCGGCAAGAGGCGTTTCTCTTCACATGGTCAATCATTCGCTTATAAAGCTTGTGCTGTTTATGATTGCCGGCGTTGTCTTTATGAATCTGCATAAACTCAATCTTAATGATATACGAGGCGCCGGAAAAAAGAATCCGCTTTTGATGATTTGCTTTCTCATTGGCGGTTTGAGCATAAGCGGAGTGCCGTTTTTCAGCGGCTATCTGAGCAAAACTCTTATACATGAGAGTATTGTTGAATACTATGCGATGAACCCGTCGCTTGCGATAAAAGCCGCCGAATGGCTGTTTATAATCTCAGGAGGGCTGACCTTTGCTTATATGACCAAGCTGTTTGTATGTCTTTTTATTGAAAACGGTGAGGGTGTTAAACCTGTTTCGCTTAATAAGCTGTCTAAGTTCGCAATCGGAATTTCGTCGGCGGTTTTGTTTGCTCTCGGCATTTTCCCGAACTTTTTCGCAGACGGCATAGCAGACCGTATGCAGGGCTTTTTCAGCGCCTATGCGGAAAATGTTACCGTTGACTGTTTTTCGTTTGAAAATCTCAGGGGAGCCCTTATAAGCCTTGTAATAGGAGCGCTTGCGTATATGTTTGCTGTAAGGAAAATACTTATGAAAACCTCTTCGAGAGGAACGGAGTATGTTGACTACACATCAAAGTGCTTTGACCTTGATACCATGCTGTACCGGCCGCTTATCAACATTATCGTAGGAATAATCGGCATGGCTTTAAATCTCGCAAACAGCCTTGTAGATACAGTTTCGGCGCTTGTCCGTATGTCGGCACTGAAGAGTCTGCCTCTGTCATCGCCGAAAAAGCACAGCAAGTTCAGTCAGTGGCGAAAGAGCATGTCTAAAGAAAATATGATATTGTCATCAAGCTTGTCCTATGGACTCGTAGCTTGCGGGTTCGGAATAATTCTTATGCTTATATTCCTGCTGGCTAGGGCGTAAGTTCAATTTGTAATCTATAAATAAAATAACAAACGGCTCGGAGATTATTCTCCGAGCCGTTTGTTTAAATTTTAAAAATATGTGTTACAGCTTTTCAACGTCTTGGGTTGAAATAGTCTTAACACCGTTGCTGTTTAAAAGAGCGGTAGTTTTGTCGTTGTCCAGTACTCTGAGAACAACATAGGCGTACTGTTTTGTAACAGTCAAAAAGGCATACATATACTCAATGTTTATGCCGTTGTCGGAAAGAAGCCTTACAACCTTGCTCAGACTTCCGGGTGTGTCTTCAATTGCGACGCATACAACCTGATTTTGAGCAACGATAAATCCCTTTTCGCGAAGAGCCTTTTCCGCTGATTCCGAGTCGTTTACAATAAGCCTGAGAATGCCGAAATCCTGAGTGTCAGCGATTGACATCGCCCTGATATCAATTTTCTGCTGAGCGAGAACCTCTGTGCATTCAACAAGCTTTCCCGTTCTGTTTTCGATAAAAACAGACAACTGATTAACCGCCATACAAAAACCTCCTTTTTACTTGTCAATCACTTTTCGTTTATCAATAACCCTGACAGCCTTGCCTATTGACCTTTCAATTGAGTTAGGCTC
>CALWZA010000038.1 GCA_944385905.1 uncultured Clostridia bacterium | reverse complement strand
GGAGCTGCTGACAAAATCAAACAGAGATAGGTATGCGTGCATTATATATAATGGCATTCTGTAAAAATTAGATTGGCAATATTCAATCAATGGTTGGATACTCTACAATTTATAAGGTTTGTAAAGTGCACCTCCGGTGAATCCCAACGGATAGCAGAAGGTCTGCCGCATGATTGGCCCATGTGGGTGAATCCAGATTACAGTCAAGTTGAGCAGGAAATCAAGGCGGATCCAAGATGGGACAAGTGGGTCAAAAGATGTATGGAATAAGCCGTTTGGTATCTAAGTAGATAGTACAAGTCAAAAGAGACCTCTTTTGTCACGGGCAAGAGAGGTCTCTTCTTGTTGTATACGAAACTGACTCCGCTTAAAAAAACGAAGTCAGTATGTTGCTTAATTTTTAATATTTCTTACTATAGAGCCCTTTAATTAGAAATCTTCTTCTTTGCTTCTTGCTTTTTACATCGGTTCACATCATTGACAAACTTACAACATTTCATAAATAACAAGTATAATTAATATTGAAAATTTATTATTTTGGTGT
This sequence comes from uncultured Clostridia bacterium, assembly GCA_944385905.1. Classification (GTDB taxonomy): domain Bacteria; phylum Bacillota; class Clostridia; order Oscillospirales; family Ruminococcaceae; genus CALWZA01. The sequence goes on along the minus strand of CALWZA010000038.1, from coordinate 11,931 downwards.
TATAATATAAAAATAGATTTAATGTGATAAAAAAATGGTCAAATTCACAAAAAACATTACAAAAAAAGACTTGCTTTAACAAGTCTTTTCATTACACACACTGTGTAGTTGCAGAGCAACCGGGTTGAATTAATTTTTATTTGAACTCGTAGTGTAATCTCATAAGGTAGCAAACTTTGAGATTAGTTATATTATAATCCTTAAAAATTTATTTGTCAAGTATTGGGGAGGTAAATGATGAGTTACTATATTGGTCTTGATATTGGGTCAGATTCTGTGGGCTGGGCAGTGACTGATGGCGAGTATCAAGTAAAAAGGTGTAAGGGTAACGCTATGTGGGGCATCAGGCTGCTTGATGAAAGCAACACCGCCGCAGAGCGCCGTGGATTCAGAGCACAAAGGCGGAGAATTCAAAGAACAAAAGAAAGAATAGATTATCTTGAAATGCTGTTTAACGAGGAAATCTCCAAAAAGGATATTGCTTTTTTTAGGCGTCTGAGAGACAGCAATCTTTACTTGGAGGATAAAAGCGAAAGTGCTCCGGGTTGTGTTTTTAACGATTCTGATTATACAGATGTGGATTATCATAAAGAGTATCCTACAATTTATCATCTTAGGAAAGAATTAATAGAAAACCCATCCTGTCACGACGTACGGCTGGTATATATAGCACTTCACCATATCATAAAGCACAGGGGTCATTTTCTGTTTGATTCTTTAACAGTTGACGATATTCAATCGTTTTCGAATGTATTTGACAATTTGTGTATGTATCTCAAAGATAATTATAATATTATAATTGAATATGAAGATATTCAATTACTTGAAACTACATTAAAGAACAGGGAATTCAGTAAAACAAAGAAAGCGGAAAAAATCTGTGCTTTATGTCGGGTTGCCAAAAGCGACAGTCAAAAAGCGGCAATTTTAAAGTCTCTTTCCGGTGCGACGGTAAAGTTCTGTGATGTATTCGACGATGATATGCTCAAAGAGGCGGAAATCACAACCTTTTCGTTTGATGGTAATTTTGATGACAAAGAGGTCGATTATCAGAATCTGCTTGGGGAAAGATTTGAACTTCTTGAAAAGCTTAAAGCAGTATATGACTGGTCTGTTTTGGCTAATATTTTAAAAGGCGGGGAAAAATATATTTCTTGTGCCAAAGTGAATACTTACGAAACACATAAATTCGATTTAAGAGAACTTAAGACCTTTGTAAAAACGAACTGTCCGGAAAAATACAGTGAGGTATTCAGAATCAGTAAAGGAAACCTCAATAACTATGTTGCTTATTCGGGATGTATTAAATCAAAAGGCGGGACAGGCGTTTTAAAGCATAAATGCAATCAGGCTGATTTTTGTGATTATTTAAAAAAGACGCTGAAAGATTACAAAAATGACGATTACGCCGAACTATTCAATAAAATTGAAAACGGCACTTTTATGCCGAAACAGATTTCCAAGGATAACGGCGTGATTCCGATGCAACTTCACCGCGTTGAGTTGGTTGCAATTCTTGATAATGCGAAAAAGTATTTAGACTTTCTGAATCATGAGGACGAAAACGGTCTTTCTGTATCTGATAAAATTATTTCTGTTTTTGATTACCGCATTCCTTACTATGTAGGTCCGTTGAATCTTCACAGTAAAAGAGCGTGGCTTTCACGGACAGACGCCAAAATATATCCGTGGAATTTTAATGATGTCGTGGATACAGATAAATCATCGGAAAATTTTATAGCCAATTTAACGAGTAAATGCACCTATCTGCCCGCGAAAGACGTGATCCCCAAAAATTCTTTGCTGTACAGCAGATACATGGTGCTTAACGAGATTAATAATCTTCGTGTAAACGGTGAAAAAATCTCAGTTGGATTAAAACAGGAAATTTATAACGAGTTGTTCCTCAAACACAAAAAAGTCACCAATAAAATGCTGTCAAATTTCTTGACCGCAAAAGGTTATCGGGATTTTGTAATAACCGGAATTGATGGTGATTTCAAGTCTACACTCAAACCCTGTATCGAACTACGGGACTACCGGTTGTCTGAGGAAGACAAAGAGTACATCATTTTATCTTCTACGATTTTCGGTGATGAAAGGCAATTGCTTCGTAAGAGATTAACTCGGTATTTTAGCGATAAACTTACCGTGGATGAAATCAATAAAATCAGTAAGCTGAAATACAGTGGCTGGGGTGCTTTTTCAAAAGAATTTCTCACAGAAGTTAACGGCACGAATAAAAGAACAGGTGAAATGGCCAATATTATAAACGCCCTTTGGAATACCAATGATAATCTGATGACTTTGCTCGGTTCTGAATACACTTTTGCGGAAGAGTTGCAAAACGCCTTGACGTCGGACGGGGAGAAATCCATGCGTGAAGTTGTGGAAGACCTTTATGTTTCGCCAAAGGTAAAGCGCCCTGTTTATCAGGCTCTTAAAATCACAAAAGAAATTGTTAAAACGCAAAATGGCAAAACCCCTGACAAAATCTTTATAGAAATGGCAAGAGGTCCCGAAGAAAAGAAACGTACCGTTTCACGGAAGAACCGACTGGTGGAATTGTATAAAGCATGTAAAAAAGATTCCGAGGAGTTGTTTAAACAGCTTGAAAATACCAATGAAGCCGAGTTCAAGCGTGACGCGTTATATCTTTACTACACGCAGTTCGGAAAATGTATGTATACAGGCGAACCAATTTTGCTTGAAAACATCTACAACAGAAATATTTATGATATCGATCATATATTTCCACGTTCAAAGATAAAGGATGACAGTCTCGACAACCGTGTGCTTGTTAAAAAGGAGGTCAATGAGGCAAAAGACAATAACTACCCTCTTTCTGAAGACGTGAGAAAGAGTATGTACCCGCATTGGAAATTCCTTCTTGATAAGAACTTAATCAGCCAAAAGAAGTTTGAGCGATTAATGAGAAATTACCCTCTTTCGGACAGCGAGCTTGCCGATTTCATCCAGCGTCAGATCGTTGAAACCCGTCAATCAACCAAGGCCGTGGGAGCAATCCTTTCACGGATGTATCCCGATACCGAAATCGTCTATGTAAAGGCAGCACTTGTATCAGAGTTCAGGCAGACGTATGATATGCTCAAATGCAGGGAGGTAAACGATCTTCATCACGCAAAAGACGCGTATCTCAACATCGTTGTGGGCAATGTTTACAATGAAAGATGCACACACAATAAAGCAAACTTTATCAAGGGGATTCAGACAAAGAAATACAGCCTAAACCATATGTTTGATTTTAATGTAAATAATGCCTGGGTAAGTGATAACGATCAATCGATCGGTATTGTAAAACGCATGATGAGCAAAAACAATATACTCTGTACCAGATATTCGTTTGAGAAAAAGGGTGGTTTGTTTGACCAACTCCCGCTGAAAAAGGGTGTCGGACAGGTGTCCTTGAAACAGAATTCACCCCGTAGTGATGTTCAGAAGTACGGTGGTTACGCTAAGCCTTCATCGACTTATTTTGCATATGTTGAATATGTTGCCAAAAAAGGTAAGACGATAAAGGCGTTAGTCCCTATAGATTTATATACTGCAAAGGGGTACGAGGAGAACCCGGAAAAGTATCTGTCGGAATACGTCGGTCTTTCACAGCCGCGCGTAATTATTCCGAAAATAAAGTATGGGGTCTGCTTGTCATTTGACGGATTCAGGGCTACCCTAAGCGGGAAAACGGGAAATCAGTTAGTCTATAAATCAGGTGTTCAACTTGTACTTGGTTACAACGCAGAAAAGTATATAAAAGAAGTTGCAAAATTTGTGGACAGCAGAACCTCCGAAATAAGTGTTTTGAGTGGGATCACAAAGGAAAAGAACTTGGAATTATACGATCTGCTTTTACAGAAGCTCACAACTACTGTTTTCAGGGTGGTGTTCTCCGGGCTTGCCGCAAAGCTTACAAATAAGCGCGATACGTTTATCTTGCTGTCAGCCGAGCAGCAGTGTGTCGTAATAAACGAAATCATTAAGGACCTTCACGCAAATGCCACAGTAGGTGATTTGTCGCTTATCGGCGAAAAAAATTCCCGTATTGTATTTACCAATAATATCTCACAAATAAGAAACATAAAATCTGTAAAGCTGATTAATCAGTCGGTCACCGGATTGTATGAGTCTGAAATAGATTTAATTTAAGAGAGGAGACTGCGGCAGTGAGCTGGCGTACAGTCTTGGTATCCAAACGGTCAAAGCTTGATTACAGCCTGGGCTATCTTGTTGTCCGGGATGTAGAGGATACCGTAAAAATACATATCAGTGAAATTTCTGTTTTAATCATTGAAAATACGGCAACTTCTGTCACGACCGCTTTACTCAGTGAATTGATGGATAAAAAGGTAAAGGTCATTTTTTGCGACTCGAAACATGACCCATGTTCAGAACTTGTTCCGTATTACGGCAGCCACGACTGCAGTCTGAAAATTAAAAGGCAAACAGAATGGAGCCAATTTTCCAAGCAGCGTATCTGGACGGAAATCATTGCCGAAAAAATCAGAAATCAGGCCTTGGTTCTTGAATATTTTAAGTTAGAACAATCGAAATTGCTGCGCCGTTATATTGACGAGCTTGAATTCAATGACAGCACCAATCGTGAAGGGCATGCTGCCAAAGTATATTTTAATGCCTTATTTGGTAAATCATTTTCCAGAAGTATGGACTGTCCGGTCAATACGGCGCTCAATTACGGCTATAGTTTGATTTTGTCTGCTTTTAACCGTGAAATTGTATGCAGCGGATATCTGACGCAGCTTGGATTATTCCATGATAATATGTTTAATCAGTTTAATTTAAGCTGCGACCTTATGGAGCCGTTCAGACCATTTGTTGATTTAAAAGTCCGGCTGATGGAGCCAAGGCAGTTTGAAAAGTCTGAAAAAATTGAGCTTCTAAAATTATTAAGTGAAGAATTTATCATAGATGAGCAGAAAAATACGCTCCTGAACACAATCAAAATTTATTCTAAAAGTATTTTTCATGCGCTGGAAGAGGATGATACGGCGCTGATAAGGTTTGCGAGGAAATGAGTTACAGATTTATGCGTGTAATTGTATTTTTTGATTTACCCACGGATACTGCGAAAAACAGACATGATTATACCGTATTCAGAAAATTCCTTATCAAAAACGGTTTTTTGATGCTGCAACAGTCCGTCTATGTAAAGCTTGCATTAAATCAAACAACGGTTTCGGCTATGATAGACAGTGTAAAGAAGAACAAACCTCCGGCAGGGCTTGTTCAAATTTTGACTGTCACTGAAAAACAATTCCAGAAAATAGAACTTGTATCAGGCGAATTCAGCAGTGATATCATAAACAGTGATGAGAGGCTGATCATATTATGAGAGTGTTTTTTGAATATTTTTCAGAACCTATAAAAATAAACGGTAAAATTCTTTTATTGGTAATTGAAAACAAACAATTGTACCGAAAAACGATTCTTAATTTGGCAAATGAAAATTCCGAAGGATTGTTCGTGTTTTCAAAGGACTATGAACCACTGGAATACGCTAAAAAAATTAAATGTGTCACTAATATTCTGATATGTGACTTTGCTGACAAAACGCTTATTACAAAGTTAAACCAAATGCTTGAGTCAATAGCGAACACCAGATATTTTACGGAAACCAGTGAGCTAAAAGCCCTTTTAAGCGCCTTTTCTGAAAAGTTGTGCGAGGAAACAAATTTTGATTTTACCTGCAACCCTGATGTTGAAACTGCACGCTTGATCAAACTTTTTGGATTTGTTCCTCGCATTGACAATGACAACGAAATCGAACAGCTGCTGCGGTATTTCAAGCTGATGAGAGATTATCTTGGAATAGAATGCTTTGTGACTCAAAATCTGCATTTGTTGCTTACAAATGAGGAACTTTCTTTCCTTTATCAGACACTTGTTGTTGAAAATATCCATCTTATCGATATAGAAAGTTTTGTGCCGGATTTTGTAGATGAATATGAAATAAAAATTATCATTGACAACGATCTGTGCGAAATGATAAAATAAAAGATAAAAATGCACCTTATGAAAATACCCTGTGCAAGGTAGTGGCACAGTTTATTTGAGATTTGAGGTTTGAGAGTAGTGTAATTTCATAAGGTAGTAAAACATTTTTTGATTATTGTCATTTTAACCCCCCAGTTTGAGAGTAGTGTAATTTCATAAGGTAGTAAAACTAGAAATTCGTGCATAGTCAAAATCCTTTCCTGTTTGAGAGTAGTGTAATTTCATAAGGTAGTAAAACGGCGAATGCGAGCCGTTAATTGAACAACTGGTTTGAGAGTAGTGTAATTTCATAAGGTAGTAAAACAACCAGCTTTAAAATACGGTTTAGGTTTTCGTTTGAGAGTAGTGTAATTTCATAAGGTAGTAAAACACGGATACTGACAATTCGTTACAACAGTCAGTTTGAGAGTAGTGTAATTTCATAAGGTAGTAAAACAATTGCCACGAAAAATCAATGCAGACAGCTTGTTTGAGAGTAGTGTAATTTCATAAGGTAGTAAAACTAAAGCCGTTAGCCGAGTTTTCAATAACCGAGTTTGAGAGTAGTGTAATTTCATAAGGTAGTAAAACTAACCTTTTCCGTTATTTTCGGCTCGTTAATGTTTGAGAGTAGTGTAATTTCATAAGGTAGTAAAACGACGTGAACATTTCCAACAAATACTCTCAGTTTGAGAGTAGTGTAATTTCATAAGGTAGTAAAACCTCCCTCGAGCTCGTCTTCCATATGTTCGAGTTTGAGAGTAGTGTAATTTCATAAGGTAGTAAAACCTGGGATGGTGAGGAGTTTAACTTTGGCGGCGTTTGAGAGTAGTGTAATTTCATAAGGTAGTAAAACTATCGGTTACAGCGGCAATATCTGAAAGTGGTTTGAGAGTAGTGTAATTTCATTAAGACATTGCCATTTTTTAGCCTGAAAATCCCATTGCTTTATGAAAGAGAAAATGAACATCTCTCCATATCGTGGTTGTAAAAATGATACTGACAGGATTGTTTTATCAATACATCTTGACAAAAGGGTGGATTTCGCTTATACTAAAAATAGCATCTCTGTTTTATTTGTTGAAATGAATAGCAGTTACTATCATTACAGAGTTACGAGATTGATTTTTGCCTGCTTTGGTTGCTTTGCAATATTGGGCACACTCTGTTTATGTGGAGAGTTATGTTTGTATGTTAACCCGAAAGGGTAGGTTTTGTTTCTGCATTCGTTAAGAACGAAAATCCAAACTCCTGCGGGAGCCAAAAGAATGACGCCGAAAGGCATAAATTGGTTGTTATGCAACATGGAAGAAGCGGCGGTTTTTACCGCAAAATGTGTGCGATGATCTGGGGTAAGGGGAAATTATGCCCTTTGCACCATGAAATTAATGATAATACAGCGTTTTATACGCATAATCCAAAGAGTACAGCTTTTGCCGTACTCTTTTTCTTTTAGGAAGAAAAAATACTGCTGTTTTGTGTCGGAGGCGGAAAGCAAATATAAAACCTGTTTCGCCCTCGATGAAAGGAGGTGGTGCTATGGGATATCCTTTTGTTTCATCTGTCCATAGCGTTCTTGCAGCCCCTGCGTGCTCCACCGCCTCCGTACACAGAACAAGCAGATAGCAATAGTGTGAGGCTGTTTGATTGGCAAATACGCCTTGCCGAAAAAATGATAATAAAGTTATAACCTTTTCGGATGCCGTCAACCGGTATCTGAAAACAAAAAGAATGACACAGGCTGACCTCATCAGAAAAAGTCAGCTGACGAGAACAACCGTAAGCCGTATATGCCGCAACAGCAACGATAAAGGCAGCAGCTACCAGCCGACAGACCGCGTTGTGATGAGCATATGCGTGGCCTTTGGATTAAATCACACGCAAACTGCGGAAATGTTTGATCTGGCGTTTCCGTATTTTCCCTACTGGAATGAAATCATTGAAAAAAGAATGGATATTTTTCAGGCAAACGCGCTCCTTGATGAACAGGGCTTGCCTTTGCTTGGAAGTCAGACCGAAGAATAAAGTGTGCCGCCTTGCAGTTTGCAGGGCGGTATTTTTCATGTTTCGCCGGGGAAGCAGTCTACGCTTTTTTATTTGTTACAATAAAGACAGGTTAAAGGTGCGCACCGCAGACCGAAACTAAATTAAAGGAGTATGATCACATGTTAAATATCCGAGATCTGAAAATCGATCCTGCCTCACTGGGAGCAAAGAAGCTGTTGGTGGATATCACACCCGCCTATGAGTACAAAGATGGACGTCGTTTAGATACCGTTACCGGCTATCGGTATATCGTGGCTTTGCCGGAACATGGTCTGGAGAAAATCGGGGTAAAAATCGAGGGCAGACAGCTGATGGAAAAGCCCGAAGGCTTTGCGGAGGTGGAGTTCAGCGGTCTGGAAGTGTTTGCGTATGAGAGTCAGGGCAAAACGCAGATCAGCGCGAAAGCAACCGGTGTTTCATTGGTAAAGAAGTCATAATGTGCCGGCGGCGCTGCAATAGATGCAGTCGGGGATAAAGAATTTTTCCTTAAGAAAAATACTCCCCGGCGGCAGCGCAGCGCCGCCCTTCCATAAGGGCAAGTATTACCCTTATGGAAGCATGGGTAGCAGTAGCAATTGTTTGAAAGGAGGTTTGATATCTATGTCTGCAAATCCACAAGCACGAAAATGGATGCTGACAATCAATAATCCGCAGGACTGCGGGCTTGACCACAGCGGTATGATCTCGCTTTTAAGCCTGTTTTGTCCTGATTATTTCTGTCTGGCAGATGAAATCGCCACAACCGGTACTTTCCATACCCATATCTTCCTGTATTCCCATTCCCCCATTCGCTTTTCTACGATCAAAAATCGGTTTCCAACCGCACATATTGAAAAAGCGTTCGGAAGTGTAAAGGATAATCGGGATTATATCCGCAAGGAGGGCAAATGGACAGACAGCGAGAAAGCGGAAACGGCAGTTGAAGGCAGTTTTTATGAGTTTGGAATGATTCCGAGTGAGGAAGAGGAAAAAGACCCGAAGATGTTCCGTCTGCTACAGAATGTAAAGGACGGCTTGACGACCACCGAAATCATTGATGATTCGCCATCCTTTGCGTTTAAATCCAGGGATATCGATATTTTGCGTGAGGCTTATCTTGCCGAGCAGTACCGTACACAGAACCGTGACATTACCGTAACTTATTTGTTCGGTGCGTCGGGAACAGGAAAGACCAGCAGTATTTACAAAAAACACCCGGCGTCAGAAATTTGCCGCATTACTGATTATAACGGCAGAAACGGCGTCCGGTTTGACAGTTACCATGGTCAGGATGTGTTGGTATTTGAAGAGTTTCATTCGCAGATCCCCATAGAAGCGATGCTCAACTATCTTGATATTTATCCGCTGTTTCTGCCCGCGCGGTACAGTGACCGAACTGCTTGTTATACCAAGGTGTATATTACCTCTAATTTACCGTTAAACGAGCAGTATACTGAGGTGCGTCATCACCGACCGGAAACATGGAATGCCTTTATCCGGCGGATCCATCATATATTTGCTTATATGCCGGACGGTACGGTGGAAGAAATCTTTTTCAAGTAAGGAGTGCGCTTGTGAAAAACGAAGAAAAAGAACATCTTTATAAACAAGCACAAAAAAGATATCTGTGGCTACGGTTCAAAAATGGTTGTATGAGCTTGAAAAACAGCAAACTAAAACGCTTGACACTGCTTGTATTTGGTATCATTGTCCTGCTGATATGGATTTTTAATAAAGATCGTTTCCGTTTAGATCAAATGCAGATGGTGTCACCGGCTTTTATTACTCTCTCTAAACTGATTTTTCCGGTTGCTCTAATCAGCGGAGAACTTTTCATAATAATTCTGTTTGGCACACCTTGCGGATGTAAATCTGTTACCTATAATTTCCGCAGAATTGGTTTGACAAACAGCGCCGGAGAAACGCCTGAGCTGGTTGCCAAATACAAGGATAAGAAACAGTCGGAAGCAACAGTGCTGGAGTTTGACAGCGTTGGTATTCCGCCGAAAGAATGGGAAGACAAGCAACAGCGGATTGAAGCGGTTCTGAATGTCCATATCGTGAAAATTCGGGAAGGAAAAGACAAGCGAACTATCCGGCTTTATACGGTACCGGCTTCAAGCGGTTTGTCAGACAAAAATGAGTGGCGGGACAGCTATCTGATCAAAGACAGTTCTACGCTTGTTCTTGGCAGGAGTCTGCTGGGAATTGTGACAGTTGATTTGGCAAAGATTCCGCATATCCTGCTGGGTGGTTCTACTGGAAGCGGAAAGACTGTACTGCTGAAAACCCTGCTGATGCAAGCAATTAGGAAAGGAGCCGTTGTTGCAATCGCGGATTTCAAGGGCGGTGTAGATTTCCCTCTGGTTTGGCATGAAAAGTGTCGAATCTGCTTTGACGAGGATAGGCTGATTGAATTATTGACAGAGCTTGTGGAAGAACTGGAACGGCGAAAGGTATTGTTTCGGGAGCAGGGCTGTCCCAATTTAGACGAATACAACAAGCGTACCGGAGCGCAGTTGCCGCGGCAGATTTTCGCCTGTGACGAGGTGGCGGAGGTACTGGACAAAACTGGCTTAAGCAAGGAACAGAAAGATAAGGTCAGCCTAATTGAAAGCAGGCTGTCTGTGATTGCAAGACAGGGACGAGCATTTGGAACCCACTTGATTTTAGCCACTCAAAGACCGGATGCTAATATTTTATCGGGGCAGATCCGAAACAATATCGACTGTCGGATATGCGGACGGGCGGATAACGTACTGTCGCAAATTATCCTTGACAGCACTGCCGCAGCTGAGCAGATTGCAAAAGATATGGCAGGACGGTTCCTGCTCCATGACGGGACTTTGTTTCAAGCCTATCTCATAAATGAAAACAGCCTCTGACATAGGCATAACGGACAAGTGAAGCAACATATTTTAGGAAGTGAAGAACAAATATGAAAAGTACATTGGTATTTTTGGTTGATTATCGCAAAAAGAAGGTGGTGGGCACCTATGACTACATATATAACAGAAGCCCACGAAAAGCGCATACGTGGTCAGATTATCTCCGTTGTTAACATGACACCGAGTTTTCGTGAAGATCAAAAAATTGCTGTAAAGAAAGTGATCGAACAGCAGCTTTATGAAATTTTCTGTAAATATGTGTCGAGTAAAGCTTGAAAAAACGGAGCCGTGCCCTTATAATTAAGGTGTTAGCAGCTCCGTTTCTTCTTTTTGCGAAGAAGGGAGTCAAGGTGAGTCTTTATGACGCTATTTATACGAGACAATCGGTTGATAGGATAGACAGCATATCCGTTGAAAGTCAAGCCGAGTTTTGTAAAAAGGAAGTGATAGGACAGGAATTAAAGGTATATACGGACAAGGGTTATAGTGGCAAAAATATTGATCGTCCAGCATTTCAGGAACTTATGCGCGATATCGAAGCTGGTATCATCCGCCGCGTTATCGTCTATCGGTTAGACCGTATCAGCCGTTCGGTACTTGACTTTGCAAATGTCATTGACGTGTTTAAAAAACACAATGTTGATTTTGTCAGTACGATGGAAAAGTTCGATACCGGAACGCCGATCGGTAAAGCCATGCTGATGATTGTCATGATCTTCGCACAGCTTGAGCGTGAAACCATACAGCAGCGTGTTGTTGATGCCTATTCATCCCGCAGCAAACGAGGCTTTTACATGGGAGGGCGTGTTCCTTTTGGTTTTGGACTTAAAGATACACTGATTGACGGAATACGTACCAAGATGTATGAACCGATTGAGTCTGAGGCTGAAATCGTCAGACTGATATTTTCTCTTTATGCCGAACCGCAGACCTCGCTTGGTGATGTAATGCGCTATTTAGAAGAACACGGCATACGAAAGCGCGATGGTAAACTTTTCAACCGAAG
>CALWZA010000037.1 GCA_944385905.1 uncultured Clostridia bacterium | reverse complement strand
CGCCGACACAAAATACATTAAAGAGAGCTTTTGCTCTCTTTAATCATATTCCTCCTTAGCTCAGTCGGTAGAGCATGCGGCTGTTAACCGCAGGGTCGTTGGTTCAAGTCCAACAGGGGGAGCCATTTAATGAACCGGAAGAACTCTCTTCCGGTTCTTTCTTTTTTCTTCGCTTTTATCCTCATATGTATGTCAAGACCCCGCTATGTTTCTGTGCGTTTTTTGTTTGCGAGAATCTGGTGTGACATTAGCAGACCTCATTTCTGCTTTTTGGCAATGCGATGCTTTTTATACTTGCAAATATTTATGAAAGCTTGTATACTGGATATATGCTTTGGCGTTTATATTTGTTTAATAATAATTTATGCAGTTTGAGAGGAGAGATTTTATGGGAAAGTATACAAGATTTAAATTTCAGCCATGTATTCCTATAGGCGACGACGGAAGAAAAATTACAGGTTCGCACGGTCACGTAATGCTTTCGCGAGAGGCGGCATCCGAAGGGATGGTTTTGCTAAAAAATGATAACAGCACTCTGCCTTTGAAAAATGGTGAGAAAATAGCGCTGTTTGGCAAATCAACTTTTGACTTTTTGTTTTCAGGCGGAGGAAGCGGAGAGTGCTACAGTATCGGAACTCAGAATGTGTATGACGGATTTTGTGAGAAGCAAGCACAGGGCAAGGTGGTTATTTATCAGAAGACAAGCGATTTCTATAGAGATTATGTCGCAAGTGAAAGGTGTAGAATTCAGAGCGAGAACCTTTTTGGCAAGCATGGAAAGGAAATATGGTCAATGCCATGCTCTGTCGAGAGAGAGGAGAAATCACAGTGGCTGTATCTCAATACTACAATTCCCGAGCCAGATGTGAGCGAAATGGCGGCAGAGGCATCGGAATTTGCAGATACTGCGATAATAACGCTTGGCAGGTTTTCCAGCGAGGGCGTAGATCGGTTTCCGGTTAAGGGCGATTACTACCTGACTGACGCAGAGGAAAAACTGATTTCCGATGTAAGCAAGGTTTTTAAAAAGACGGTAATTATATTGAATATATGCGGCGTTATTGATATGGAGAATTTTGCAGACAACAAAAATGTGTCCGCTGTTTTAGTTGCTTGGCAGCCTGGAATGGCAGGCGGAGCGGCAATCGCTGATATTTTGTGTGGAGATGTGACGCCGTCCGGAAAACTTGCGGATACGTTCGCTAAATCACATGTGTTTTATCCCTCAAACGACGATTTTACACATGAGTATTATAAGCTTAAATTCCACGAGGATATTTATGTCGGCTACAGATATTTTGAGACAATCCCCGGCGCCGATAAAAAAGTAAGATATCCTTTCGGCTATGGTTTATCATATACAACATTTTCTTTTGAAAACATTTTTGCTCATGAATCAAACGGAAAGATAATTGTCGCACTCACAGTCAAAAATACAGGCAGTTATTCGGGCAAAGAAGTAATACAGGTGTATTATGACGCACCTCAGGGAAAACTCGGAAAACCTGCGCTGCAGCTTGCTGCTTTCCGAAAGACTAAGCTTTTGGCTCCCGGAGAGGAAGAAACTGTTGCGCTGAGCTTTGAAGTTAAAAGTATGGCAAGTTATGATGATCTCGGGAAGATTCAAAAGTCAGCATATGTTCTGGAAAAGGGCGACTATCATATTTATGTCGGCAATTCTGTCCGAAACTTAAAAAAAGCTGATTATGTATATACTGCTGAGAGTGACATTATCACCGAGCAGCTGACAAGCAGATGCGTGCCTTTCGAGCTTGATAAGAGAATGTTGTCAGATGGTACTTTTGAAGAGCTTTCCATGGGTGAAAAGAGTGTGTATTACGGTGAGAACAGCTCTCTTGGCGGTAAAGCTCCTGAAAAAGTTGTGTCATTTGAAAAAGTCGGCGAAGAAATTTCATTGGACGATTTTATAGCTCAGATGACAGATGACGAGCTCTGCGAAATGGTGGGCGGAAGCGAAAATACAGGCGTTGCAGATACTTCATGCTTCGGAAAAAACAAGCGGCTTTCGGTTCCTTCTGTACCGACTGCCGACGGTCCTGCCGGACTTAGAATAAGACCTGACCGTGAAATACCTACAACAACTTGGCCGTGCGCCACACTGCTTGCTTGTTCGTTTAACGAGGACTTGATTTACAGAGTAGGCAAAGCAGGCGCAAAGGAGGTAAAAGAAAACAATATAGGTGTGTGGCTTACACCGGCGCTTAATATACACAGGAGCCCGTTGTGCGGAAGAAATTTCGAGTATTTTTCTGAAGACCCGTTGCTGTCCGGAAAAATGGCAGCTGCAGAAATCCGTGGCATACAGTCTGAAAAGATAGCAGTTTCCGCAAAGCATTTTGCCGCAAACTCAAAAGAGACTGATAGATTCAACTGCGACTCAATAGTTTCAGAGCGGGCTTTGAGGGAGATATATTTAAAGGGATTCGAAATATGCGTAAAAGAAGCTGATCCGTGGACGATAATGAGCTCATATAATCTTCTTAACGGAACGCACACCAGCGAGTCGTATGATCTTTTGACAGGTATACTACGTGACGAATGGAGTTTCGGAGGAATGGTAACCACAGACTGGGGAATAAAAAATAATCCGGTCAATGAAGTCAAAGCCGGAAACGATGTTAAAATGCCGTTCGGTTATCCAAATGAGCTTAAACAAGCGCTTGCTGACGGCAATTTAAAGCGTGCAGACCTTGAAGCCTGTGTAAAGAGAATATTGAGTCTGTTCTTAAAATTTGAATAATTTGATTTTATAATGTTTGCGGGCAGGAGAGAACTTCACTCCTGCCCTTCTGCTGTATATAAAGATGTTATAAATTATTTACGAAAAAAGTATCCCCAAGTAAAAATAAAAAACCCCGTAAACGCCGAAAATACAGCGTTTGCGGGGAAATACAGTGGTGGAGACAACTGGGATCGAACCAGTGACCCCTTGCATGTCAAGCAAGTACTCTGACCGGCTGAGCTATGCCTCCAATATCAGAAATCATATCATATCTACGCAATAATGTCAAGAGGTTTTAAAACATTTTAACTGATCTGAAAAAAGAGAATCTTTACAAAAATAATAACCCGTGACTGATAACTTTGTCAAAAAAATAACTTGCTAAAGATAGAAATATGTTGTATAATACTTTTGTATGTAATACTACAAAATTAATTATCATCGAAGGGAGAATTTACAGATGAATTATTCTCATGAAGTAGAGAGAATGTGCACTGTTGCCAAGGGTCCGCATCACGGACCGGCTCCGATACCTGAGGAAGGAAAGTGGGTAAAGGCTTATGATGTCAAAGATATTTCAGGCCTTACACACGGTATCGGCTGGTGCGCTCCTCAGCAGGGCTGCTGCAAGCTTACCCTTAACGTAAAGAACGGAATTATCGAAGAAGCGCTTGTTGAAACTCTCGGATGCTCCGGTATGACTCACTCGGCTGCAATGGCAGGCGAAATCCTTCCCGGAAAGACAATCCTTGAGGCTCTTAACACCGACCTTGTCTGCGATGCTATCAACGTAGCTATGAGAGAGCTTTTCTTGCAGATAGTTTACGGAAGAACACAGACAGCTTTCTCAGAGGACGGACTTCCTATCGGAGCCGGTCTTGAGGACCTAGGCAAGGGACTTCGTTCACAGGTCGGAACAATTTTCTCAACCGGCAAGAAGGGCGTTCGTTATCTTGAAATGGCTGAAGGCTATATTCTCAAGGTTGCTCTTGATAAGGACGATCAGGCTTGCGGATATCAGTTTGTAAGACTCGGAAAAATGCTTGAGGCAATCCGTCACGGCGTATCACCCGACGAAGCTTATAAGGCAAACATCGGTACATACGGCCGCTTCTCAAAGGAAGACGGCGCTGTAAAGTACATTGACCCGAGAGAAGAATAAGAAAGGTAGGTATTGATAATGGCTACATTTGAAGGACAGGAAAGAAGAATGCCTAAAATCGAGGCTTGCCTTGCTGAATACGGCTTTAAGACACTCGATGAAGCTGCCGATTATTGTAAATCAAAGGGCATCGACGTTGATGCAATCGTTAAGGGCGTTCAGCCGATCGCATTTGAAAATGCTGTTTGGGCATATACCCTCGGAACAGCAATCGCTCTCAAGAAGGGCATTGCAAAGGCTTCTGACGCTGCCGCAGCAATCGGTATCGGACTTCAGGCTTTCTGCATCCCCGGCTCTGTTGCAGAGCAGAGAAACGTTGGTCTCGGCCACGGAAACCTCGGAGCTATGCTTCTCAGTGAAGAAACCGACTGTTTCTGTTTCCTTGCGGGACATGAGTCGTTTGCCGCTGCGGAAGGCGCAATCGGTATTGCGAAGACAGCTAACAAGGCACGTAAAAAGCCTCTTAGAGTTATACTCAACGGTCTAGGAAAAGACGCTGCTATGATTATTTCAAGAATCAACGGCTTTACATATGTTCAGACCGATTATGATTTTAAGACAGGAACTCTCAATATAGTTAATGAGACCGCTTATTCAAACGGAGATAAGGCAAAGGTACGTTGCTATGGCGCAAATGATGTTCTTGAAGGAGTTGCTATCATGAAGCATGAAAAGGTTGATGTCTCAATAACAGGAAACTCGACAAACCCGACAAGATTCCAGCACCTCGTTGCGGGAACATATAAGAAATGGGCGATCGAAAACGGCAGAAAGTATTTTTCTGTCGCTTCAGGCGGAGGAACAGGAAGAACACTTCATCCGGATAACGTTGCTGCAGGTCCTGCTTCATACGGTCTCACAGACTCTATGGGAAGAATGCACGGAGACGCTCAGTTCGCCGGTTCTTCATCAGTACCGGCTCACGTTGAGATGATGGGACTTATCGGTATGGGAAATAACCCGATGGTCGGAGCTACAGTTGCGTGCGCCGTTGCGGTTGAAGAGGCTGTAAAATCAGGAAAATAAGAAAATGCATCTGGGGTAAAATATTAAAAATGAGCAGGATTTTTAAGTCCTGCTCATTTTTATTATGTTCTTACTCTTGGTTATTTTATCTCAATAACCGTGTATCCCTGTCCCTCAACCGCATTTTTTAAAGCGTCGTCTGAGACAGGCTTTTCAAGTGATACGACTGCTTCACCGTCTTTAAAGCTTGCTGTCGCTTCAGTAACTCCGTCAAGTGCCTCAAGAGCCTTTTTAACATGCATTTCGCAGTGACCGCACATCATTCCCTGAATTTTGATTGTTTTTTTCATAGTAATAACCTCCTGATTTGAAATTTCAGATATTTTTGATTTTTTGTGATATTTCTTGTTAAAGACATCGATAAAGTTGAGTCTGAGAGCGTTTGTAACAACGCAGAAGCTTGAAAGGCTCATGGCGGCGGCCCCAAACATTGGATTAAGTTCCAATCCGAAAATCGGTATAAATATACCTGCCGCAAGCGGAATTCCGATTGTATTGTAGATAAATGCCCAGAAAAGATTTTCGTGAATGATCCTGAGTGTAGCCCGGCTGAGTTTTACAGCCTTGCTGACATCTGCAAGCGAACTCTTCATCAGGACTACGTCTGCAGCGTCAACGGCTACGTCAGCGCCTGCGCCGATTGCGATACCGACATCGGCTGATGTAAGGGCAGGGGAGTCGTTTATTCCGTCGCCGACCATTGCTGTCATGCCCTGATTTTTAAGCCCGGCAACTGCTTTTTCCTTTTCCTGAGGAAGAAGTCCTGCAATAACCTGGTCTGCTCCGACCTGAGCGCCGATAGCTTTTGCTGTGCGTTCGTTGTCGCCGGTAAGCATGACGACACGAACTCCCAAATCTTTAAGCTCTGAAATTGCCTGTATGCTGTCAGGTTTAACGCCGTCAGCAACTGCAATGATACCGCAGAATTTGCTTCCTTTTGAAAAGAACAGCGGAGTTTTGCCGCTGTTTGCAAGTTCATTTGCCTGCGTCTGAGCGCTTTCGGGAATGGTACAAAGTTCACTTATAAAAGCATAATTTCCGCCGCAAATCTCAGAACCGTTTAATGTCGCTTTAAGGCCATTTCCCGGGAAAGCCTTAAAATCGGTTGTCGGTTCAGCTGATAAACCGAGCTTTTCGGCTTCGTTTAAAACTGCCTTTGCAAGAGGATGCTCGCTTTTAAGTTCAAGTGAATATGCAAGATTCAAAAACTCGTTCGAAGAAATGCCGCCAAAAGGCAATATGTCAGTTACGGCAGGGACGCCGGTGGTAATAGTGCCTGTCTTGTCAAGCGCCGCAATTTTAATTTTGCCCGCATTTTCAAGGGATTCCGCTGTTTTAAAGAGAATTCCGCTTTTAGCGCCGACCCCGTTTCCCACCATAACCGCAACGGGCGTCGCGAGCCCGAGCGCGCATGGGCAGCTTATGACAAGCACTGAAATTCCTCTTGCGAGCGCGAAGCCTACATCACGCCCTGCTAAAAGCCAGCATACGATAGTGATTATAGCGATAACGATTACCGTAGGTACAAAAATTCCCGAAACCTTGTCCGCAGCTTTTGCGATAGGCGCTTTCGACGCAGCTGAGTCGCTTACAAGCTTGATTATCTGAGAAAGCGTGGTGTCTTGCCCTACTCTTGTAGCCCTGCATCTCAGAAATCCCGACTGGTTAAGAGTTGCGGCAGAAACGCTGTCCCCGGCATTTTTATCAACAGGTATGCTTTCACCTGTCAGAGCCGACTCGTTTACAGCGCTGTTTCCATCAACTACAACTCCGTCAACAGGAATGCTTTCGCCGGGTCTTACAACAAAAATGTCGCCGATTTTGACCTGCTCAATGGGCACGTTTGTTTCAGATCCGTTGACAATAACTGTTGCGCTTGCCGGTGCGAGGTTCATAAGACTTTTTAAAGCGTCGGTGGTTTTACCTTTTGAAATTGATTCGAGAAGCTTGCCTAGGGTGATCAGTGTCAGAATCATCGCTGCGGATTCAAAATACAGCTCGTGGATATAGTGCTGAACCGACTGAATGCTCGATACAGCAGCTTCAGCGGACGCGACAAAAAGCACCGCCGTGCTGTAAACAAATGCTGCAGACGCACCTAAAGCAACAAGAGTGTCCATGTTCGGAGCACGCTTAAACAGGCTCTTATAGCCGTTTATAAAGAAATTCTGGTTGATGACCATTATGATCACCGTAAGTAGAAGCTGAACCAAACCTATCGCAAAAAAGTTGTCCTCAAACAGCTGCGGAACAGGCAGACCGAGCATTGAGTGGCCCATCGAAAAATACATAAGTACAATTAAAAATACAATTGAAGATATCAATCTGTGTTTAAGATTAACCGTAGTTTTGTCAGCTAATGAATCTTCCGGAACCTTAGCGGAGGCGTCTGCGCCCTTTAGTTCGGCAGAATATCCGGCACTTTCAACGGCAGCTATGATTTTATCAGGCGGAACATTGCCTTCAACGTTCATTGAATTAGTTAAAAGACTGACGGAGCATGAGGTTACGCCTTCGACTTTTGAAACCGCCTTTTCAACGTGCGCGCTGCAGGCGGCACAGCTCATTCCTCCGACTTTATACTGCTTCATTTTTCTGTAAAGACCTTCCTTCTGGTTTGTGAAAATCAGGAAGTTAGCATAAACTAACACAATAATATAATAGCACTCAATTTAAAAAAAGTCAATATTAAAACTTCAACAAAAAATCCGCAGGCAGACCAAAAGGACTGCTTTGCGGAGATTTTTTATAAATTATCTTTTATCTTTTATCGCCCATAAAAAACAAAGCAAGAGTTCCGGGACCGGAATGGGATCCGATGACCATGCCGGTATATCCGATAATACAGTTTTCATAACCGTATTTTTCTTTAACAAGAGATGCAACATATTCGGCGTCTTCAATGCAGTCTCCGTGGCAGATAGCAATTGTTTTGTTGTCGTAGTTTTGAATGTTCTTTTCAGCCATAGCGTCAACAAGGGCGTTAAGAGAAGTTTTTCTGCCTTTAACCTTGGCGAGAGGAATCAGTCTTCCGTCGTTATCAACATGCAAAACCGGCTTAATGCCGAGAATAGTTCCGGCGATAGCGGCGGTTTTTGTTACTCTTCCGCCGCGATAGAGATATTTCAAATCGCCGACCGTAAACATATGAACAAGATGCAGGCGGTTGTCCTCTACCCATTTTTTAAGCTCGTCAAGAGAAAAGCCTTCTTTTTTCTTCATAGCCGCTTTGTATACCAGCAGACCCTCTCCGAGTGAAGCGCAAAGGCTGTCAACAACCTCAACTCTTGCATCGGGGTGCTTTTCCATGACATTTTGTGCGGCTATTCTTGCTGAGTTATAGCTTCCGCTGAGACCTGACGAGAAAGCAATGTGCAAAATATCATAGCCCTCACTCACCGCTTCCTCAAAAACTTTTTCAGCAGCGTCTGGAGTTACCTGAGCGGTCTTTGTTGAGGAGCCGCTTCGCATTTTAGCGTAAAATTCCTTTGGTGAAAGTCCGTCACCTAGATATTCCACTCCGTCAACCTCATATGAAAGATAAAGCAAAGAAATATCAAGTTCCTTTATTACATCGTCAGGCAAGTCACAGGTGACGTCGGTAAAAATTTTGTATGGTCTGATTTCAGCCACTAAAATCATCCTTTCTCATCCATAAGCTAAATTTAATATTATTATTAATAGTTTATCATAAAAGAAGAAAAAATGAAACCATTTTATAGCGATAAATTGTAAACAAAATATTAAGGCAATGCCTGATAAGCACCGCCTTACTTAATTTATATCAGTTGTTCCAAAATGCCAGAGATTTTCTCATTGCGTCGGCAATGTCAATACCGTAGGTTTGATTGATTTCCTGAGAGTTCAAAACATCCGAAGCGTCGGAGAGCTTTTGAGTTTTGCCGTCACCGATAAGAAGTATCGTATCGGCGAGCCTTGAGGCGAGAGTCAAATCATGGATAACCCCTATCGCTGTTTTGTTTTCATTTGATGTCCATTCCTTAATCTTTTCGACAAGCTCAAGGTTAAATTTTAAATCTAGGTGATTGGTGGGTTCGTCAAGGAGAATAATTTCAGGGTTTTGAACAAATGTGCGGGCAAGAAGTGTGCGCTGAAGCTGACCGCCCGAAAGTTCCGTGACGGTTTTGTCTCTGATATCCCAAATTCCGAGCGAGCGGAGCTGTTTTTCAACAGCTTCGTTTTCTTCAAGCCTTGACTGTCTGGACGGTATTATGGATTTTTTTGAAGCAAGGTATCTTCCCAGTGCAACGGTCTCAAAAACGGTATATGGAAAATATACTGTGCCGAGCTGTGAAAACAGAGCGACCTTTGACGATATCTGACGTCTTGACAGGGTTTTCAGCTCACTTCCGCCGAGAGCAATACTTCCGCTGTAAGGCAAAAGTCCCGCAAGGGCACGAAGAAGAGTAGTTTTGCCGCTTCCGTTCGGACCGATAATACACAGCCTCTCTCCGATTTTTACTTCAAAGCTTATGTCCTTTATAATATCCGTTCCGTCATAGCCGCAGGAGAGATTTTTGACCGACATTGCGGTAAATCCGCTCATTACGCAGACCTCCTTTTGACCCTTTTGAAAAAGACGTAAACGAAAAACGGAGCGCCGATAAGAGCCGTGACCGCACTGACCGGAAGCTCTTTCGGAATAACCGCGATTCTTGAAACAATATCTGCGATTACCATGAATACTCCTCCGACGAGAGCCGAAAGGGGAACAACAAGACAGTGCTTTGAGGAAACAAGCCTTCTAACGATATGCGGAGCGACAAGGTCGATAAATCCTATCGCGCCTGCGAATGAAACGGCAGTTCCCGTAAGAATTGAAGAGATAACAAGCAAAATCCACTTGACTCTGCGGGTTTCAACGCCGACAGACGCCGCGGTTTCGTCCCCGAAAGAAAGCACGTCAAGCTCTTTTGAAAACATCATAAGCACTAAAACGCCTAAAACGGTAATAGGTATCAAAACCTTAATGCTGTCCCAGCCTTTCCCCGAAAACGAGCCCATTTGCCAGCGGAGGATCTGAGTCATTTTGTCTCCCGACAGTCCTGAGAGAATAGTGAACAGAGCGTTGATAAAAAGCGATAAAACCATGCCACAAAGAACAATAGTGGTGCTTTCGAGGCTTCTGTCAACTCTTGTCGCGAGAGCTATCGCCGCAATAACGGTTATAATGGCGAAAAATGTGCCGAATACGGCAAGGGTAAGTCCTCCGAAAGCCGTAATTCCGAAAGCGATAACCAGTCCCGCTCCGAGAGAAGCTCCCGAAGAAACTCCGAGAGTGTATGGGGAAGCGAGAGGGTTTTTAAGCACCGACTGCACAACAGCTCCGCTTGCCGATAAAGCACAGCCCGTAAAAAAGGCAAGCAAAGCCCTCGGCAGACGAAGATTCCATACAATAGCGACAGTAGGGTCATCAATATTGTTTATGGCGTCTGAACCTATAAGCTTGTTAAAAACAACTGCGAATACTTCCGAAAGGCTGATTCCGGTGCTTCCCACAGCGACTCCGACAGCAACAGTAAGTATGGAGAGTACTATGAGAGCGATGACCGCGAACAAGCTTCTGCTGTGCCTTGACATATTAATCGGCAGAGTACTCAGGGTTGATAATCTGAGCTATTTCCTTGATTCCCTCAACAACATTCTGGGAAGCTCTGCTTGTAGCGTTAGCGTCAACCTGATAAACAGCGTTGTTTTTAACAGCGTCGATAGCGTCCCAGCCGTCTCTTGAAAGAATTTCCGTATAATCATAGCCGTCCCAGTTCTGATTTGTGATGATTATGTCAGGGTTTGCGGCGACAACAGCCTCGTCTGTTACGGTTATCCAGCCTTCTTCGTTGTAAAAAACATTTATTCCGCCTGCAAGAGTGATTATCTCGTCAATAAATGTACCTGTTCCTAGTGAATAGCCCTGCATAAGCTCAAAATAAACCATCGGCTTTTCAGACATTGACTCAGCAGCTGTCTTTACATCATTAACAACCTCGTCAATTTCAGCAACCATAGCTGCGCCTTCTGACGTTTTTCCTGTGAATGTGGAAATAAAGAATATATCGTTGATGATGTCGGTTATGGAAGCGGCCGAGGGAATATAAACAACGTTGGTGCCAAGCTCTTCAAGGGCGGCATATGGGTCGTTCTGACCGTCGGTATTGATTCCGTTTATGAAAATCACGTCAGGTGAAAGGGAAGCCATGAATTCAACGTCAGGGTTCTGCATATCAAGAGTGCAAACCGCAGGGTCAATTCCCTCAACGTCAGCAGAGTAGATATCTGCTGCGATGATTTTGTCTCCGAGACCGAGTCCGCAGATAATTTCGGTTGATGAAGCTGATGTTGAGATGATTGAGTCGACCGATTCGGGAACAGCATATTCCTTGCCTAAACGGTTAGTGATAACTTGGTCGCCTGTAACTGTTGTGACTGCGGAAACAGGAAGCTCAGAAACCGTGGTGGTCTGGGATGAGTTTTGTGTTGTTTCGTCGTCGGAGCCTGAGCAAGCAGCCAAAGACAAGGCGAGCAGAAACGCGCAGGTAAGTGACAATAGTTTTTTCATTGATGATACATCCTTTCTGTTTAAATAAAAAAGCCGTCGCTCAGGCAACGGTTCAATGAAGCAGCGGCACGTATTTCGGCACAGCAAAGCTGACCGCATAAATTTGTGCAGTCTGACATCCGCCGGTGTTCATCCTCTTTTAACCTGAGAGCCGAACGCCACACAACCGAAGCTGTGAAATTCAGGCAGGTCTTCCGGCTCAAGCCGCTGAGCGCAAGCCTTCCCGTTTTAAAAACAGTGACCGGATAAAATCCAAAACGCACAGCCTAAGGCTTTTACGGCGACAGGTTCGCCGAAGCTTTTCACTTCGTTCCCTATTATCCCGACCCAAAACGCCGGGCACCTGAATCCGTTGGTTTTTTATTCAATTGTCTCGCGCACATAAAAGCTGTGCGCCAGACATAAGATATCACTTTTAAACTGATTTGTCAACAAAAAAGATTAATACATCAAATAGCCATAAATAATTCTTCATGTATAATAATATGTTCAGTTACATAAGCTTGAAAAATGCGGGCTGTTGTGTTATGCTGTTTATACAATTAGTATGCGGGAGGGCTTGCCGATGAATCTTCAGGAATCCGGAGAGATGTATCTGGAAACTATTTATGTGCTTAATAAGAAAAAAGGAATTGTCCGCTCAATAGATATCTGTGAGTATATGGGCTATTCAAAGCCTAGCGTGAGCAGAGCGGTCGGAATATTGAAAAGCAACGGGTACATAGCGGTTGATGAAGACGGAGCGATAACACTGACAGCTCTCGGAAAGGAAACGGCGGAAAAAATATTCGAGCGCCACGTCATACTTACAAAGCTTTTTACCGCTTTGGGAGTCGATGAGAAAATTGCTTCGGAGAATGCCTGTAAAATCGAGCATGTTATAAGCGATGAGCTGTTTGAGGCAATGAAAAAACATATGATTCAGGCTGATTATAAGAACGATAAGCAGTGAAAATACAATTCATTAAGTAAACATACCGTGACTTTTGGCACGGTATGCTTTTTATTTGTAATGATTTATAATACATAACGAGCATTGTAGGAAGTTTTCTTGAGCGTTCACGTATATACATATATATATCTTCGGTGACGGTGATAATTAAATGGTATATACATCTTCTGCGAATATAATGACAAGAAATCAGATGCGCAGGGTGGAAATCGCATGTCCTGTTTATGACAGCGATATTAAAAATTTTATTGCCGATTATGTGAGCAGGCTGTTATCTGATAATGTCAAATCGAGAAAGCTCATGCCAGACGGTGAATATGTCAAACCCGAAATTCGGTCGGGAGAATTTTTAATCGATGCGCAAAGATATTATATTGATAATCCGACGAACTATACGCCGCAGAAAGCCGAAGCAGGCAAAAAACACGCAAGCGGCATAAAAATCAAATTTGAAAGTTAAATGTTTTTTAAGCGTGAAACTGTCTCACGCTTTATTTTTTGTTCATTTAAATCAATCATATTTGTGAACTTTTTGTTAAATCATGCTTATCTCTTTTATAATCTGGCGAAATGTGTTATAATTATTTCAAAACATTGTGCTTTCGTTTTAATTATAACGGCATTAACCTTTGTTAAATATCAGCTTGAAGGGACGGTAAAATATGGCTAAAAGAACAATTTGGCAGAGACTGAAATATAAAAATATAGCAATCGCGCTTGCAATTCTATTGATTTTAATAATTCTCATTGTGAATTCGTGCTCAAAAAACGAAGATGTTCCTGATGATTCTAACGATAATTTGCCGCAGACAAGCGTTGATAATACAGAGCCGGAAGTTCCCGAACCTGTAGTTTTTGAAAAGTATGATATGATAACAGTTTCATCCGAAGAAATCGGAAAAGGATATCTGGTGCTTGTAAACAACAATACCGTTTACAATACTCAGGTAGATGAGGATAGCCTGTCAATAGTCGGACAGGCAAAGACAGGCAGATATCCGGTAAAAGACTATACGGTATTGCTGGATAACAGCATAATTGCTCCGCTTGACGAGATGATGAAAGGCTTTCTTGAAGCCACAAATTTAAATACGGTAATGATATTAAGCGGATACAGAACATATGAAAAGCAGCAGGAGCTTTATAACGATGAGCTTGAATCAACAGGTCAGGATTCGTCAACATTAGTAGCAAAGCCCGGATACAGTGAACATCATACCGGATTGGCAATAGATTTTAAGGTATATAATACCGACGGCACGTATCAGGATTTCGACGGCACGGGTGATTACGTCTGGTTTAGCGACAACAGCTATAAGTACGGATTTATAAACCGATATCCGGCGGACAAAACAGCAATCACTATGATAGACAACGAACCGTGGCATTTCAGATATGTTGGCATTCCGCACGCAACGGCAATGAAGAAAAACGGTCTGTGCCTTGAGGAGTATGTCGATCTTTTGAAAAATTATACCGTCGACACGGGCTTTTTTGAAGTATCGGATGACAGCGGTACAGAATACCGTATATATTATGTTGCCGGAGGAGATGAATCAACCAATATACCTATTCCGCTTAAGGAAAACGGACAGCCGTATGAATATACGTATTCCGGCAATAATGTTGACGGATTTATTGTTACAGTCACAATGAATTAATATATAGTTTTAAGGAGATTAATTATGAGCGAATGTACTCATGACTGCTCTTCATGCAGTCAGAACTGTTCGGAGCGAGACGAAAAAAAGAGTTTTGTCGAAAAGCCCCACGAGCTTTCAAACATAAAAAAAGTAATCGGAGTAGTCAGCGGAAAAGGCGGAGTCGGAAAATCACTCGTAACTTCTATGCTTGCCGTGTCAGCCAACAGACTAGGATATAAAACCGCTGTTTTGGATGCGGACATAACCGGCCCGTCAATCCCAAAAGCCTTTGGAATTAAGGAAAAAGCCCAGGCTGCGGGTGACTCACTTTTACCTGTCAAATCAAAAATGGGAACAGAAATAATGTCTGTCAATCTGCTCCTTGAAAACGACGCTCAGCCTGTCATATGGAGAGGTCCGATACTTGCCGGCGTTGTAAAGCAATTTTGGCAGGAAGTCATTTGGAACGACGTTGACTATATGTTTGTCGATATGCCTCCGGGAACCGGCGATGTTCCGCTGACGGTATTTCAGTCAATTCCGCTTGACGGAATAATAATTGTAACATCTCCGCAGGAATTAGTATCAATGATAGTCGAAAAGGCTGTAAAAATGGCGGAAATGATGAATATTCCGATACTCGGTGTTGTCGAAAACATGAGCTATGTAAAATGTCCGCATTGCGATGAGAAAATTTATATATACGGCGAGGGCAAAACCGAGGAAGTGGCAAAACGCAATAACATAAAAGTTATCGGTAAAATACCTGTTGACCCACAGCTTTCAAAGCTTTGCGACAACGGATGCATAGAGTTGTTTGAGGGAGATTATCTTAAGGAAGCGGAGAAAATATTATTTAGATAAGAGCAGAACAAAAGTTTTGGCTGCCAGACATTGTGAAAATGTATGGCAGCCGTTGCGCTTTTTCTGTATTGTGCTATATTGATTATTGTATAGACATCAAATACTTAAGTATATAATTTATGAGAGGAAAAGTGAGATGAGCTTTAGCCAAATATTTATGGGAAATGAAAGTACAGATTACAATGCTTGCAGACACTCGTTTTCTGAAGAAGAGATGAGTCAGCTTTGTCTTAACGGAAAATATGTTTTGATTTTAATTTGCAGCGGTAAAGCCTTTCATAAATTTAACGGCAGAATACAAATAGTGTCAAGGGGAACATTTTGTTTGCTGAGCCCAAAAGACGATCATAAATTTGAGTTCTTTAATTCGTTTAACTGTGAGTCGATTTGGTGGGAAATTTCAGAAAAAGACGTGGAAAACTCATGCAAGATAATTGGATTGAATATATTTGACAATATTGCCGATATGACAGCAAGTGTAGACTTAAAGGAAAGCTATTTTGATGATATTATGGCGAAGATGGTTTATTCAGAACAGCTTTTGAGTGAAGTTGGTCTTAATAAATACATTATGTCATTACTGCCTTATTTCTTATATATTATTTTTGAATCGGAAGCTAGTCACAAAAAAACTGATGAGCTTCCGCCGTCAATGGCAGAGATTATAGAGAAGATGAGCAGGAAAGACAATTTTGTTGAGGGATTAGACCGCCTTATTTCTCTGTCGAATTCGTCTCAGGAGCATATAACCAGAGAGTTTCGCAGACATCTTGACCTTACTCCCACTGAATTTATAAACATGAAGAGAGTAAATTATGCTGCCAAAGTGCTTTTGAGCGGTGAGCGGGAAATTATTGACGTGTGCTTTTTAAGCGGATTTAATAATTTAAGCCATTTTTATCATAATTTCAAAAAATACTATGAATGCTCGCCAAGGCAGTTTGTGAAAGCATATGGAAGAATTGATACCTCAAAAAGCAAAGAAGAATTAAAGGAGTAATCATATGAAAACAGATTATGATGTAATAATTGTCGGAGCCGGATTTGCCGGAATGACGGCGGCTGTATACTGCGCCAGAGCAGGCAAAAAGTCTCTTTTGATTGAATGCGAGGGCTTCGGCGGGCAGATTGCGTATTCTCCGAAAGTTGAAAATTACCCTGCGTACAGTGATATTTCCGGAGCAGAGCTTGCAAACAACCTCTATGAGCAGACCGAGAAATTCGGAGTTGAAAACCGATTTGAAAGAGTAATGTCAATTGAGAATTCGGGAGAATTTAAAACAGTCGTTACAGATGAAGGAAAGTATACCTGCAAAGCTGTAATAATCGCAACCGGAGCCAAGCATAAAAAGCTCAATGTGCCGGGTGAGGACAGGCTGACCGGATGCGGGGTATCCTATTGCGCCGTATGCGACGGAGTCTTTTATAAAAACAAAACAGCTGCGGTTGTTGGAGGTGGAAGCGCTGCCCTGTCCGAAGCAATATATCTATCTCAGTTTTGTTCTAATGTTTATATCATTCATCGGCGAGACAAATTCCGCGGCGAGGATATGCTTGCGAAGAGAGCTTCGGAAATTGAGAATATAAGCTTTGTATTGGATTCCGAGATATCTGAAATAATAGGCAAGGACAAGCTGACCGCGGTAATTGTAAAGAACAAGCTTACCGGCGAACCGAGTGAAATTAAAACGGACGGACTTTTTATAGCTGTCGGTTTTGAGCCGAGAAATTCGCAGTTTGCCGACCTTGTAAAGCTTGATGAAAAAGGATTTATAGTCGCTTCAGAGGATTGCAAGACATCCGCCGAGGGAGTATTCTGCGCAGGCGACTGCCGCACAAAGTCACTTCGCCAGCTTACGACCGCCGCCGCTGACGGATCTGTCGCAGCGGTTGCAGCCTGCGAGTACTGCGACAAAAATTAAAGCTGCCGCAAAAAATGTGGCAGCTGAATGTGATTTTTTATCTTATTATAATGCGCTCTATGTTCAGAGCTTTTCCGTTCTTTTCGTTAAATTCTACCACTACTCCGTTTATAAAGCAAGGTTCGCCGCTTTCGGCAAATCTGACGGGGAAGTGGTATTTTTGTTTTTCAATCGCAAGGTCTGAGCGAACGCCGAGAACGGACAGCTCGGCGCCTGTCATGCCGGCGTCTGTGATGTAAGCGGTGTGACCTCCAAGAATGATTTCATCAGATGTTTGAACGTGAGTGTGTGTGCCGAACAGCCCCGTTACGCGGCCTGTCAGGTAATGACCCATAGCTTTTTTCTCAGCGGTTGCCTCAGCGTGAAAGTCTACAAAAATGTTTGACGTATCAATTTCGGAAAGAGCTTTGTCAATCGCAAAAAAAGGATTTTCGAGAGGCTCCATGTATACAACGCCCATCAGGTTCACAACAGCTATTTTTATATTTCCCGTGTCAACAAAGCAAATACCTTTGCCGATAACGCCTTCAGGATAGTTTAACGGACGAATTATATGTTCATATTCATCAAAAATGTCAAGCGATTCACGGCGCTTGAATGCGTGATTTCCAGTGGTGATGACGTCAGCGCCGATATTGGTCAGAAAGTTCGCGGAAAATTTCGTAATTCCGTTTCCAGACGCTGAGTTTTCACCGTTTATAACAGTAAAATCAATATTGTAATCCGATTTGATCCGGCTTAATTTAGAAGCGAGAAATTCGCACCCTTCTTTTCCTACAACGTCTCCGATAAACAGTAATCTCATATCAAGCCATCCTTAAATTTTATCTTCCGATGAAAAAGTTCCCGGCTTGGGCTGCTGACCGGGGAATCCCCAGCCGTCTATACCGCTTCTGCGCAGAGCGCCGAAAATTCTTTCAGAAAAGCCTCTTGATTCACGGTTCATTTTCAAAATATATTCCTTCATTTCCTCACGCTTTGTCTTACCGTCGGCAGGGCACTTTGATTTGACGACGGGAAGCGAATTTTTGTTTGCCGCCTTTCTTATTTCGCTTTCGGGAGCCAGAACCATCGGACGAATGAGATAAAGCTCTTTTCGTGAGAGATATGATTTCGGCGAAAAGCAACCGATTCTGCCCTCAATGTAAAGGTTCATCAAAAATGTTTCAACTGCGTCGTCGTTGTGATGACCGAGAGCGACAACATTGCAGCCCGCATCCTTAGCGGCGTCATGCAAAGCGCCTCTTCTCATTCTGGCGCAAAGCGAACATGGATGTTCCTCTTTTCGAACGTCAAACACGATTTCGCCGATCTGCGTCCGTTTTATAATATATTCTATTCCGAGCTTTTCGCAAAATTCAGATATTTCCGAATAGTCGGTGCAAACGCCGTTAAAGCACGGGTCAAGCGTTATTGCGGTTACTGAGTAGTCAATGCCGATAAATCTCTTCAGCAAAACCAAGCCGTAAAGAAGTACAAGGCTGTCCTTTCCGCCTGAAACTCCGACCGCAATCTTGTCGCCGTCATGAATCAAATCAAAATCCTCAACAGCCTTTCTCATATATCCGAGCATTTTCTGCATTATAAATCATCTGTGCCTTTCGTTTGATTTGAGCAAATACAAATATATTATACAATAAAAATCTTAGCATTGCAATAGCAAGTAAAGGTTGAAAATTCCGCTTTACATTTCGGTATATGCTTTGGCCAAACCTTGTTTCTTATATGTATTTTCAAGCATTATGATTGACAAATTTCGAGTGTTGTACTATAAATAATATGTATGCGGTTGAAGTTAATTTACTAATTGAACGGCTACAATTTTTAAAGAATGAGAGGTCAGCAAATATGCACATATTTAAGCTAAACGGTGTACATGTACCTCATCTGAAAAAAACGGCGGCAATGAAAGCGGTAAGAATTCCTGCACCGCAAACGGTAATAATTCCGCTGTCGATGCATATCGGAACACCGGCACAGGCTGTCGTTAAAGCAGGAGATACTGTTCGGGTAGGGGACTTAATCGGACAAGCTGAAGGAAATATAAGCGCGCCCGTTCACGCGAGTGTGTCCGGAACAGTAAAAAAAATAGATAAAGTGGTTTTAGCCTCGGGAAACACTGTTGATGCAGTCATTATTGAATCTGACGGACTGATGACCGTTTCCGATTCAGTAAAGCCGCACAGTGTTGCCGGCTATGAGGATTTTATAGCCGCAGTGCGCGACAGCGGAGCGGTCGGCTTGGGCGGAGCAGGTTTCCCGACTGCGGTCAAGCTTGATGTCAAGGATACGTCACGAATAAAAGCAGTTATTATTAACGGCGCTGAGTGTGAGCCTTACATTACAAGCGATACAAGGACAATGCTCGATGATGCTGATTGGATCAGGAAGGGAGCGGAACTTCTTGAAAAACATCTGAGAGTTAAAAATATAATAATCGGAATTGAGAAAAACAAGCCTGAGTGCATAAAAAAGATGCGTGAGGTTTTTGCCAACGATAAAGCCGTAACTGTTAAGGAATTGCCGTCTGTTTATCCTCAGGGAGGCGAGAAAGTATTGATATACAATACTATCGGTGAGATTGTGCCCGAAGGAAAGCTTCCGATAGATGTCGGCGCAATAGTAATAAACTGTACTACTCTTTTGGTAATAGCGAAGTATATTGAAACCGGTATGCCGCTTGTTGAAAAATGTATTACTGTTGACGGAAGCGCGGTCAATGAACCTAAGAATGTTATAGCTCCAATCGGAACAAAGCTGTCGGATATTTTTGATTTCTGCGGAGGGTTTAAGAGTGAGCCGGCAAAAGTGCTTTACGGAGGACCTATGATGGGAATTGCCGTTTCGGATCTTGACGCGCCTTTGCTGAAAAATAATAACGCCTTGATAGCGTTTGATTCAAAAGACGCAGAGCCCAAGGAAAATACAGCCTGCATAAACTGCGGAAAATGCGTAGATCATTGTCCTCTGAGACTTAATCCTGTAGCAATCTCAAAGGCATTTGCGAGAAAAGATGCTGACGAACTGTCGGTTTTAAAAGTAAATCTTTGTATGGAATGCGGATGCTGTGCGTATATATGTCCAACGGGACAGCCTCTTGTTCAGAGAAACAGGCTGGCAAAAGAACTTGTTAGGGAGCATCATAAGAAAGAGGGGAAAAATAATGGCTAAACTGACAGTATCTCCATCACCGCATATTGCAACTGCGAAAACGACAACATCAATAATGGCAGACGTTATTGTTGCGCTCATACCCGCAATAGTGGCGTCCGCGATTATTTTCGGGGTTAAAAGCCTGGCTGTCATAGCTACGAGTGTTGTATCCGCTGTGCTGGCTGAATATATTTTTAATTTGTGCTGCGGGAAAAAACAGACGGTAAAGGATTTGTCTGCTGTTGTAACAGGACTGCTTCTTGCGCTAAATCTTCCGGCAAACATTCCGCTGTGGCAGACAGCCGTAGGTGCGGTGTTTTCAATTGTGGTAGTAAAATGTCTGTTCGGTGGAATAGGTCAAAACTTCGCAAATCCAGCTATAACAGGAAGAATTTTTATGCTGATAGCATTCAGCTCAACTATGACCGCAAGCGTATTCCCTAAAGCGGATGTTGTTTCGACAGCGACTCCTTTGGCAGTGCTCGGCGGACAGGAGGGAGAACTTCCGAGCCTGGTCGATTTGTTTATCGGTAACTGCGGAGGAGCGCTCGGAGAGGTATCGGCCTGTGCTCTGCTTGTAGGGGGAATATACCTGTTGGCAAGAGGGGTAATTAAATGGCAAACCCCGATTACATATATTCTGACTGTATTTGTTTTAACTTTTATCGTTGATTTCGATATTAATTTTGCGCTTGCTCAAATTCTTTCTGGAGGGCTTTTCATCGGAGCGTTTTTCATGGCGACAGATTATGCAACGACCCCAAACACAAAATGGGGTAAGGTTGTATTCGGAATCGGATGCGGCCTCATAACTGTTTTGATAAGACTGTTCGGAAGCTATCCTGAGGGCGTATCGTTCTCAATACTTCTTATGAATATTCTCACCCCGTATATTCAAAAATGGACGAGAACAAAGCCGTTCGGAGGTGTCAGAGCATGAAAGACTCATTAAAAAGCATAGTTGTATTGACGGTAATTTGTTTGGTAGTTTCAGCGGTTCTTGCCGGTATAAATCAGGTAACCGCGCCTATTATTGCGGAAAATCAGTCGTCAAAGGCAAACGAATCACTTTATGCTGTTTTGCCTGACGCTGAAAATTTTGAAGAGCTGGCTCTTCCCGAAGGTTCTCCTGAAACGGTCACCGGAGTTTACAGGGACACAGCGGGTTCGGGCTATGCGATAACCCTTGAGACCTCTTCTCAGTACAGCTCAAGCAATATGCTCATAACTATGGGAGTCGGAGCTGACGGAAAAATTGTCAATATTGCTCTTACCAACTATGCGGAGAGCAAGGATTTTGGAACAGAAACTTATCCTCAAACCTATATTGGTGCTGATTCTGCGCTTTCTGGAATCGACACAGTAGCAGGAGTAACCTATTCGTCAGCAGCTTTTAAGAATGCTGTGGCCGATGGCTTCACTGCACTTATGTCTGTTGCGGATATAGCGGCCGGAGAAAAAACAGAAGACCAGATAGTTTCTGAAATTGGAACAAAGCTGTTCCCGTATGCCTGCAATAATGCCGGTGTATGTCAGATCTCGGCGACGGGAGAAACTTATTCGGATATCAAAAATCTCTATGCCGCTGAAAATAAAACCGGATATATCGCCGCTGCTGAGTTCGGTGAGGAGACGATATATATAGCCTTTGACGCATTCGGAACTGTTATCTCGACCTATAATTCAGAAGAGGAAGAGGCAGACGCTTCTTCATACAGTGCGGAGATTGAAAAGGCTTCAGCGGAAGTTGCGGCGTTAGTAAGCGAAAAGAACGATAAGACAGTCACAAGACTTGAAAAAATGTTCGAAGGCGCTGAAATCACACCGATAACTCTGAATGTACAGTCGTCTGTAAGTTCAGCGCATACTGTAATAACGCCCGATGGAAATTATGTTGCCGTAACCGCCGCTCCTTATGGATACGGCGGACCTGTTGAGATTCTATTTGTATTGACAGAGCAGGGAGATATTGTTAGATTCAAAGTCGTATCTCAAAAAGAGACAGAATATTTCGGAGAGGCAGTTGCAGAGTCGGGATATGCAAGCAAGCAGGAGGGAACAAGCGTAAATGCCGCTGATGAGGAAGCAGTTACGATTGCCGGCTGTACGTTTACAACAAACGCCGTAAAAGCGGCTTATGCCGATGCTGCCGAAGCCCTTGAGGCGTATAATTTGTTTGAATAAAGGAGGCGGAACCAATGAATAAACTTTCAATAATGCTTAAGGGACTTATAAAAGAGAACCCGGTGTTTGTTCTTGTCTTGGGAACATGTCCGACTCTTGCGGTCACAGACTCGGTTTCGAGAGCCTTAGGAATGGGACTTTCCGCCGCAGCCGTACTTATATGTTCAAATATCGTTATTTCAGCGCTCAGAAATATAATTCCGGACAAGGTAAGAATACCGTCATACATCGTAGTAATAGCGGGTTTTGTCACGGTTATTCAAATGCTTTTACATGCCTATCTTCCGTCGCTGTATGAAGCTCTCGGAACTTATCTCGCTTTGATAGTAGTAAACTGTATTATTCTCGGAAGAGCTGAAATGTTTGCAAGCAAACACAATGTTGTTGACTCGGCTCTTGACGGTCTCGGAATGGGACTCGGATTTACTCTTGCATTGTTTATGATGGGAACAGTCAGAGAGGTGTTCGGAGCCGGAAGCTTTTTCGGATATGAAATACCCGGTCTGTCTCATTACACTGTATCAATATTGACACAGGCGCCCGGAGGATTTATGGTTTTCGGAATCCTGATAGCTGTTGTAAATAAGATTACAAAAGGTAAGGCGCTAAAGAAAAAAGAGTTCGGATGCGCCGGATGTCCTTCATATGCTGTATGCGGGAAAAAAACTGAAACTGAAAAGGAGGCTGACAGATAATGAAAGAGCTTTTGGTAATTATATTAGCGAGCGTATTTGTCAACAACTATGTTTTGCAAAAGTTTCTCGGAATTTGTCCTTTCCTGGGGGTTTCAAAGAAATTAGACCAGGCTACAGGAATGGGAATAGCCGTAACATTCGTAATGTTAGTAGCCACTGCTGTCACATGGCCTATTCAGACATATGTGCTTGAAAGTCTTGAGATTGAGTACATGCAAACAATTGTCTTCATATTGGTTATCGCGGCGCTTGTTCAGTTTGTTGAGATAGTTTTGAAAAAATATATGCCATCACTTCATAAGGCATTGGGAGTATACCTTCCGCTTATAACAACAAACTGCGCAGTTTTGGGAGTAACTATTAATAATGTTAAGGATGAGTACGGATTTGCACAGTCAATGGCTAGCTCACTCGGATGCGGACTTGGCTTTTTGCTGGCGATGGTTTTGTTTTCAGGAGTACGTTCCCGTGTTGACAACAGCGCATCAATTCCGGAATCATTCAAGGGAATACCGTCAACGCTTTTGGCGGCGTCTATTGTGTCAATGGCGTTTTTCGGATTCAGCGGCGTTATAGATAACCTTTTCGCCTAAGGAGGTAAACACAAATGAATGATTTTATCTCATCGGTTTTGCCTGCCGTTTTGTTTGTGGGGGCGGTCGGATTAATATGTGCATTGCTTTTGGTAATTGCGGCGAAATTCATGTCAGTGAAAACTGATGAAAGAGTCACGAAGATCAGAGAGTGTCTTCCCGGAGCTAATTGCGGCGCATGCGGTTTTACGGGCTGCGACGGATATGCCGACGCGCTTGTAAACATTCCAGGAACTAAAACTAATCTTTGTATACCCGGCTCTGACACTGTGTCTAAAAAGATATCCGGGCTGCTCGGCGTACAGTTTGAGGATGTGGCTGAGCAGGTAGCTGTGGTTCACTGTAACGGCGACTGCAGAAACACCCGGAAAAAGCATGATTATGTCGGAATTCAAACCTGTACTGCTGTCAAGTTGTTTTACGGCGGCGACGGCTTGTGCACATATGGATGTTTAGGATACGGCGACTGTGCAAGGGTGTGTCCGAATAATGCGATTTGTTTGAAAGACGGTATTGCCAGAGTAAACTTTGAAAAATGTATCGGATGCGGACTTTGTGCGAAAACTTGTCCTAACCACGTAATTCACATGACACCGGACACAGTTGAGGTTGTTGTTACTTGCAGCAATGAAGATCCCGGCGCCGTCGCGAGAAAGAAATGTACAAATGCGTGTATAGGCTGTAAGAAGTGTGAGAAGAGCTGCCCTGAAGGTGCGATTGAGGTCAGAGATAATTTGTCTCATATTGAT
Source organism: uncultured Clostridia bacterium (assembly GCA_944385905.1). Taxonomy (GTDB): domain Bacteria; phylum Bacillota; class Clostridia; order Oscillospirales; family Ruminococcaceae; genus CALWZA01. Next base: position 12,222 of record CALWZA010000037.1, on the reverse strand, counting down.
TATTCAAAATGCAGCGGATGCGGAACCTGTGCTCAGGTTTGCCCGACAGGAGCGATTAAAGCTGCAAGTCTTCTGGGATTTCATAATCAAGCAAACTGAGAGGCTAAAGGTTTGAATGATAATCAATAACAAAAAAGCAAGAAATGATATTGTCTTAATTTCAGCAGTTATTTTGTTGGCGTTAATCAGCTTTTTTGCAATATATTTGAATAGGACAGAAGGAGGATACGCACAGATTATTCAAAACGGTGTTGAAACCGATGTGTATCCGCTTGATAAGGAAGCTGAGATTGACATTCCGAGTGATAATGGCGGCTACAATAGGTTGATTATTAAAGACGGTTGTGCGGAAATTGTTTCGGCGAGCTGTCCTGACGGACTTTGTATAAGTCAGGGAAAAGTTAAGTTTAACGGCGAGACAATTGTATGCCTTCCCAATAAGCTCGTGATAAAGATTGTATCTGGTACTGATCCTGATGTTGACATCATATCATAACGGGGGAAGCAGGTTGAAAATTAAAGCGAGAAGTATAACAATGATAGCTATTTCGTCAACTTTGGCGATGATATTGTCTTATCTCGAAAGCATGGTGCCGTTGTCGTTTGCGGTTCCAGGTATAAAAATCGGTCTTGCAAATATAGTTATAGTATTTGTCATGTACCGTTTGGGAATAAAGCAGGCTATAGCTGTGTCGTTTATAAGGCTTATATGGGCAGCGATAATTTTCGGAAGCTTTGCAACTTTTGTGTATAGTGCGTCCGGAGCGGTGCTTAGCCTTGCAGGAATGGGAATTTTAAAACTCACAAATAAGTTTTCCACAGTAGGCGTCAGCGTCGCGGGTGGAATCCTTCATAATGCCGGGCAGATAATTGCTGCCGCTGTTTTAATGGGAACCGCTCAGATTGTCTATTATATGCCTGTTCTGATAGTTTCGGGTCTGGCTACGGGAGTGATAATCGGTGTCGTTGCTGCTTTAACAGTAAAAAAAATACCTAAAAGCGTTATATAAGAATATAAAAAAGCTCTTTGCCGCAAATTCGGCAGAGAGCTTAATTTTTATTGTTTAAATCATTCACCAACAACCTTGTCTTTGAAGTTATCAGTCATTTCTACTGTCCCGTCAGGCAGAATCCAAAGAGCGTCAACGCTGTCGAGGCTTTCCACTAAAGCCTTGCCGTCGTCGAGTGACATGTTAAACAGGGCAGTAGAGAGGCAGTCGGCAACACCGCTGTCATTGCATAAAATAGAAACTGCACGGAAGTTGTTTACCGGCATAAGAGTTTCAGGGTGAATGATGTGGTGATATTTCACACCGTCAACATAATAATATCGCTGATAGTCTCCGCTGGTGACAAGGGAAGTGTCAGAAATCTCAATCTTGAAAAGATAGGGCTTATCAGGATCCAAATCAGGATTTTGAATACCTGCTGTCCATCCGTTACCGTCTCCGCGTTTGCCTATAAGTCTTATGTTCCCGCCGATATTAAGCGCATAGCCTGTTATGCCCTGGCTTTGGAGATACTTAGCGATTATTTCTGTTGTGTATCCTTTTGCAATACCGCCTACATCCAGAGAGGCAAGAGGGTCAGTAAGATAAACTGTAGACGCGTCCGCATCTATGATAAGCTTGTCGGCACCTGAATGAAGCTTTGCCTGAGAAAGCTCCTCATAAGACGGAAGAGAGGCGCTTGCCGGATCATAGTCGGCGTCTTCACGATGCTCATGCCAGATAGATAATATGCTGCCGATTGTAATATCAAACATGCCATTTGTAAGCTCACTCATATCTTCTGCGAAAAGCAGCATGTCAATCAGCTTTCTGTCAACTTTGACAGGCTGAACGCCGGCATTCTTATTGACAGTATAAAGATTGTTGATGCCTGAGTAGCTGTGATAGATATCAGTCAGGCGGTGATATTCTTCGAGAATGCTATAGACTTGGCTGCAAACATCATTAAATACAGTCTCATCATTTTCATATCCGATTATTTGGGAGACTGTGTCAAAAAACTCAAGATAAGAAGCTGTTCTTCTTTGAATTTCCTCTTTATTGCTTTTAGAATATGAACATCCGGCTGAACTGATAAGAACAGCAAAAATACAAGGCAGAATCAAAAGCTTATTATACAAATAATTAAGTTTCATTTAACACTCCCCAAAAAAGTAATAAAAAAGGATGAGGGAAAACCCCTCATCCTTAAGTTGTCAATTATTTACTTGACCATTCCTGCGGCCTTTGCGGTACTTGCTGTCATACCTGAAATATCAATAGTGCAGCCTGCAAGGAGATCAGCGTCAGCGGGGTCGATAGAAGAAATTTCATCAGCGGTTTTTCCTACTACGAAATCTTCGAAAGCGCCTGCCTGCTCATACCATTCTTTACCGATAGGAGAAGCACCTTTAAGGTTGTAATCCTCACGAAGCTCTCTCTTTGTAAGTACGGAATAATCATCAGCAAGAGTGATTTCTCCAAGCGCGTCAAAAGAAATTTCAGGCTGAACTTCATCGTAAACTGCAGCCAAAACCTTTCCGTCAGCGCCGACAGCAACCGCTGCATATGTAGAATACATATTAGCCGAACCGTCTTCACCGTCCATTGAGCTCTTAGAGCTTGAATCAACAGCTGAATTTATGGCAAGAGCAAGCGTTGCCTCACCGGTATAAGAATTTGCGAGAGAATCCTCGCAAGCCTTAGCAGTAGCGTCAGATAATGCGACAAAATCAGTTCTTAATAAAGTATACTCGAAATTTTTTACATGTCAAGAAGGCATTAAAAACTTAATTGAAAATCAGAAAAGTTGAGCAGAGCGGAACCGTATTGTAGTGAATAATTATTATAAAACGGCTTTCATATGTTCAGCTTTTACTCAATAGTGTTTATTGTCTTGTCGTAAAAATACCCCTGACCGTAATCAAAAGCCAAATTGGTCATTAGATTTTTATCTTGCTGTACTTCAATTCTTTCAGCAACGATGCTTACACCTAATTACTTTGCGAATGAAATAAAATTAAATAATTTGCTCAATGATAAGTTTGCGCCGTTCGTTATTTATATCTAAATTTTTTTGCGAAATCCTTACTTTAAAAGTTATAAGAGAAGCCGGAATTTTATATTTATTTATAAAGTTCATTTTAAACTCTTTGTTGTTTAAAACCAAATCAACATTACATTAAATCTTTTTTATCCATGTTCATAGCTGGCGAATTTGGCTGAAATATATTAATTAAACAATTTATAAACTATTTGAGGATTGTAAATAGTCAGTTGATTTTATTTTTTAGCGATTTATGCGGACAGAGATGCAAGAAAGGCAGCTCTGTCTTTTTTTATGATATTGACGTAAGCTTCTTTATAATTAATGCGGATATATCTGCACACCAATATCATAAAGAATTTTTATGACCACACAATACTAATGGATTATGAATCTATTGAAAGCCCTGAAATCCAGTAAAAATACCGGCGCGCACTGCAACCTCTTGATTTTTAATTCAGTGTAGTGTAAAACCTGAGCGGACTATTGTCGGCAAGCAGTAGATATACCATGAGGGCTTTGAACTATCAGGCGGCGAAAATCAGCGTATTGCTATAATATTTATCGAAATTCTTATTAGAGATACATACTTAGGGCACGGACCGGATTTCTGAAAAACAGCGAAGAACCGTTGCTATACCGCATGTGCGCTACATCTTATTAATGATTTTTTGAAATTAAAAGTGATTAGATATTAGCTTGGTGCGAAAAAGCCTGCCGACCTTTTTTATAAAAATAAACAGAGCTGATATTTGTAGCAAAAGCCCATTAAAAATCTATTGTTTAAACTGCTTTATGTAATAGAAAATAAAAGTAAATAATAGCGAAATATCAAAAAAATATATAAATATTTAATATTTATTAGATTACCATTTAATTTCTGCGAGTAAGTATATTTTTATATATTTACTCGTTCATTTTGTGTACTTAATATTCACTATGTTCACTTTTAAAACTGGAAATCATCGTAATTATGATGTATAATGCATATTAAGGAGTTAAGGCAATTAAATTTTTTTGATTTTAGTTTTAATTTTTTATTATATACAAATTTTTCAGAAAAGAGGATTTTAAACTGTCACTTTCAAAAATAGAAATCACAAATGAAAACACTCCGGATTTTACAGCTATCGGTGATAAATTTCAAAGTAAAAACAGCTTGGTTTATAAAGATTTAGATTTCTGTTGTTTTGTGCAAATTGTGTTCAAAATATAAGCTTTCATAATGTGGCTAGCACAAAATGAACTGTTTATATGCACAAAAATATATTGACATATCCACAATAATATATTAAATTGTGATATATTAAACTTCCTGTGAGAGGAGAACTACCATGAAAAAATTATTGATGATGTTTTTATGCCTGCTGATGACCGTAACTCTTTTTGTCATTCCGGCATCTGCTGAAAACCCTACGGTTCAGACTTCGTTTACCTGCGATCCTGCACCATTGGTCTACGATGGCGTTTTTTATTTGTATGCAGGCCGCGATGCGGACAATGCAACTGAGTTTAATATTCCGGAATACCGCTGCTATTCGACAACAGACATGAAAAACTATACTGACCACGGTGCGGTTTTGTCATGGGAAGATTTCTCATGGGCTGCTGAAAATTCATGCTGGGCGTCTCAGTGCGTAGAGCGTGACGGTAAATTTTATATGTTTGTCACACTTCAGCTTAAGGATAACAGCGGAAGAGGAATAGGTGTAGCTGTTTCCGACAGTCCGACGGGACCTTTCAAGGATGCTTTGGGCGAGCCCTTGTTCGGACCTCACTGGGATTATATCGACCCGACTATTCTCATTGATGATGACGGACAGGCTTATTGCTATTGGGGAAACCCGAGACTTTATTACAGTAAGCTGAATGAAGATATGATTCATACCGACGACAGCGTTCATATCACAGATATGACAACAGAGGCGTTCGGCACAAGAGAGGGATCCACCAATCCCCAGAGAAATACTCTCTATGAGGAAGGACCGTGGATATATAAGAGAAACGGCGTCTATTATATGGTTTATGCCGCATCCGGAGTTCCCGAGACAATTGATTATTCCACCTCCGATTCTCCTACAGGTCCGTGGAAATATCAGGGCAGAATTATGGACATAAGCCCGACGAGCTTCACAATTCATCCGTCTATAATCGAGTATGAAGACAGGGCATATTTTGTATATCATACAGGCTATCTCCCAATAGGCGGAGGCGGATTCACCCGCTCGGCAGCGATCGAAGAGTTTACATTTAATGATGACGGTACTATTCCGTTTATTGCACCGACAAGTGAAGGTCCGGAGCAAATCCGAAATTTCAATCCTTATAATAAAATACCTGCTGCAACGATGTCATGGTCTGAGGGCTTGAAAGTTGAACAAAACGAAAATGTTGGCGTTTACCTTACCAAGACTTCCAATGGGGATTATCTTAAGGTTTCTGGAGTTCAGTTCTCAACGGGCGCTAATAAATTTACTGCATCTGTTTCTGCTCCGGTGAATGAGGGCACTGTTGAACTGCACATTGATTCTGTTGACGGCAGTTTAATCGGTAAAATAGATGTTCCGGCAACAGGTGATGAGTGGAAAGAAATCTCCTGTGATATAAACGGCGCAAACGGTGTCCACGACCTTTATATGGTTTTCAAATGTGATGAGTCTGTCGAAGAATCCGTTAACATGAATTGGTGGCAGTTTGAGGGAGACGTAAGTCCCGATGATTTTCCCGAGACGGAGGCAAGTACCGATGATTTTTCCGACACGGATGCAAGTGCCGATGATTTTTCCGATACGATAATGTCTGAATCTGAATCTTCCGACAAGATAAGCGGTACTAATACTGTTTTAGTCATTGTTATCAGCGCAGTTATAATTATAGCTTTTGTCACAGCAATTGTCGTCTTCTTTTATAAGAAGAGAGCATAATTGAAAAAGCACAAATGAATTATTGTCTGTGAAAGTCCATTCTTTATAAAGATTGTAGAAGATTATAAAATAAATTATTAAGAAGCGAGGCTAACCATATGAGTGAAACAGAAAAAAATAATGTTAACGAAAATAATTTATCCGGATTTTCAGACGTCTCTAAATCAGAACAGCTTAAAGATTTTGCCGATAACTTTGTCATTAGATGCAGGTTAGGAGGAAATGAGGTTCTTCCGATTTCCTATGGCAGAGGAAGTGTTTCATATAGCGGATGCAGTTTTGTCTCATCGGCTGGTAAGATTATGTATAAAGGTGAAAAGCCGATTGACACTTCAATCACGGCAGCTTTCAAGATTGATGATATGACAGCGGAAAAAACCTTTGAAGTGACTGTGCTGCCCTCTGATGCCGGATATATAAGTTGCTATACCCGTAAAACAGGCGATTTTCAGCTTTATCCCGAAGCATTATCATACAGTATGCATTTGGCGGCAAGCACTGATGGATTGACTTATTCGCCTCTGAACAACAATACCGGTGTTCTGTTCGCAGCAGGGTATTGTACAGGCGATGAAAATATGGCGACAAAACTTTTGGATAAGCCATATATTTTTTATACAAAAGAAGGATCATACGCAGTAATTGCTCAATATTTGGATGCAGGAACAACGCCTAATCAGCCTGTTATAAATTATGATAACGACCACAAGGGGCAGATTTCAATTTATCTAAGCGACGATTTAGTGCATTTTAAAAGAGAGAAGTTCATAAAGCTGAGTGAGAAAGCGTTCGTCAAGGATGCAATTTGCGAATACGACAGCTCACTCAATGTATATGTAATTCATTGGGAGGACACTGACGGTCATAGTTATCGTACCGAAATTACTGATATCTGCGACGAATCCACGATAATCAAAACAGAAGAATCTAATATGCTCTTTTTTGAGAAAGCGGCGGTAGGCTCGGAGGATGCAATTATCAGAAATTCAATTGTAGTTTCAAAAAACAATTTTGACTATATTGTCCGAAAGCTTGGAAGGATTGTAAATACCGAAATAAATGTTCCTGAAAGAACTGCCGTAAGCTCTGTTGAGGATGTCAAAAAAGTCACTGCCGAGGCAGTTTATTCTGACGGTTCAAAAGCTATAAAATCTGTTATTTGGGATTGCTCAACAGTTGATTTTAGTAAAATTGGAGAAACATATACTATTAACGGCAAAGTTTTATCGGGAAATAGCTACGGTTTTGCAAAAGCATTAGGTAAGGGCGCAACTTGTTATGCGTATGATGCAGAGGGAAATAACAAAATCCTAAATTCCGACAAGAAAAAAGTCGATGGCGTTTTCGATGCTGTTGAGCATTGGGCTGACCCCGAAATATTTTTCTGGAACGGCAAGTATTATTTCATCTCGACAAACGATGCAAACGGACAAATAGGAGTTTTTCTCCGTGAGTCGGATACTGTCGAGGGCTTGTTTGCAGACGGCGTTAAGGCTTATGAGATAATAAGCTATGATGATGAAAAGAATCATACAACTCTTTTCTGGGCTCCTGAGCTGCACAATGTTGAAGGAAAGCTTTGTATATTCGTTGCTCTCGGATTGTATTCCCATGTAGTTGTTTTAGAGGGAGACGACCCGAAAAAGCGTGATTGCTGGAGTGACGCCCACGAGGTCGTATACTCCCAGCAAGTGCAGAAAGACGAAGGTGTTGGAAAATACTTTGAAAACCGATCTATGGCAATTGATATGACATATCTCCGAGCCGGCGGTAAATCATATGTTATTTGGTCGGGAAGAGAAGAAGTAAACGGCTGGGGCAAGGGCGCATTTCTCTATATTGCTACTTGTGATCCTGAGCAGCCTTGGGTGCTTACAAGCAAAGCAGTCAAAATAAACGGAGCAGAATACAGCTGGGAGCAGGCACACACCGTTGTTGCTGAAGGTCCGTTTACTGTAATACACGACGGCATGATTTACTTGACATATTCAGGAGCGGCAACGGACAATACATACGCGGTGGGACTCATGTTTGCCCGTGAAGGGGACGATCTTTTGGATCCGTCAAGCTGGCAGAAGCTCAATTATCCTATTCTTAACTCATTCTCTGTCCCCGGTGAATACGGCACAGGGCATAGCTCTTTTCTGACGCTTGAAAACGGAGACGTACTCTTAGTTTACCATGCAAGATGGCACGAGAATTACGCGCCGAGAACAGTCGGTATAAGACGGGTGCACTTCGGTTTTGACGGGCAGCCTTATCTGTCTATGACTGAGGATGAGGACGTGTTACCTGAGCTCCGAAATGTAAAAACATCCATAGTGATTAAATAGGACATATTATGACTGCTTAGTTATCTTATCGTATTTTCAATTTTAACAGCTGCTTGAATGTTAAGGTTTTGGATTACTATAACAGCTATACAGTCATTAGTATGCTTTACACTTCTTCCAAATAGCAATCAAATAGGAAATCATCGTAAATCTTTGTCAACAAGAAGGAGTCAGTTATATGGCAGTAAGGATTTTTAGGATTTGCAGTTTGGAGTATTGTGTTATACTTGTGTCCGGCCGCTCAAAACAAAATGGTTTTTAATTACCTGATAAGACAATATTAAAGGAGGAAATATAGTTGAGTTTAAACAACGGAAAAATTATTGACAGCATAAGCGGGAATGTGTTTAAGACAGAAATGAACGCAAATCCGATTTCGCCTATTGTGTACTGCGCGGATCCTACTGCAGTAGAATATAACGGAAGACTTTATGTTTACGGAACTAATGATCACGAACAGTATGATAATTCAGATCATAACAGCTATGAATTCATTAAATCATTTGTTGTTTTTTCGACCGAAGATATGGCAAACTGGGTATATCACGGAACTATAAATGTCGGAGAGATTGCACCTTGGATAATTAACTCATGGGCTCCGTCTATTGTTTCAAGAGTCGAGGAGGATGGATTAACTCACTTCTATCTATACTTTTCAAACAGCGGTGCGGGAGTTGGAGTTATCACCTCAACCGATCCGTTAGGACCGTGGAATGACCCCTTGGGTAAGCCGCTCATCTATCAGAATATGCCGGGACTTAAAAACTGTCCTGCGCCATTTGATCCGGGTGCTTGTATTGATGGTGACGGTGTCGGCTGGCTGTCATTCGGAGGAGGAGTTCCTTCACACGGCGAAGAAATTCATTCCCATGTTCCTAAGATTGTTAGACTCGGTAAGGATATGGTTTCTCTTGACAGTGAATTTGTATCAATAGACGCTCCGTATTTCTTTGAAGCAAGTGAGCTTAACTTTGTTGACGGTACATATTACTATACATTCTGCAATGATTGGCAAGACCGTTCAAACTGGGATAGAGACGATATTCCCGCTCCTCCGACATGCAGTATGGCATACTTCACGACTAAAACACCTTTGGATGCTGACAGCTGGAAATATAGAGGCGCTTATCTTTATAATGCAGGTGACTCAGGAATGCGTTGGTGTAATAACCACACTCACTTCTTGGATTATAAGGGAACGTACTATGTAATACATCACACAATGATTTTGGAAGAGCTTCAGAAAAAAGAGGGCGGCTTCCGCAGCATAATGGTTGATAAACTTCCGATAGACACAAAAACAGGGGAAATTCAGCTTATTCCGGCTACAAATGAGGGCGTTGCTCAAATAGAATCTTACGATCCATACTCCGACAGCATAGGATCTGTAATCTTCACATCAGCAGATATCGGCTTTGAAGGAGATTTCAATCCGGCTTCAAAAAGCTTGGCAAAGGGCGCGTGGATTTACATTAAGGGAGCAGACTTTAGCAAGGGAGCTTCCGAGTTTGTTGCAAAGGTTAAGGGCAGGGGAACAATTGAGGCTCGTTTGGACGATGTAAATTCCGAGGCTGTTGCAGCTGTTAAATTTGATTGTGAGGAATATACAAATATCCGTTCTGCGGCATTTGCAAAAATAGAAAATGGAAAACACGATATTTACCTTTTATTTTCAGACAAAGACATTATGCTTAAATCCTGGACGTTTTTTACAGAGTAATCATCGAATACATATAAACTATATTTTTTAAATTTGCTAATTTTCGTCCTATTCCTTACCAATATTAATGGGTGAATTTTGATTTGCTCCCTGATTATGAAGATTACCGCTCTAATATAAATAAGATGATGACGAGCATGTTTGAACCTTGTAAGGAACAAACGCAAACCTTAAGTTTGTTTCTCACTATTCTAAGGATACTGAACGATATGACATAAAGCGCTGAGCGGTTTACTGTTCGAGTACCCTGTTAACGATACTGCCGTTTGTATATTTTAAAATTGGTGGAGATAAATAGGAATAATTTTGCCCGCTGCCGAATATCGGCAGCGGGCTTTGTTATTGATATATAGTAAGTATGCACTTTGCTGATCAGTATATAAAGCGTGCTTTATGAAACGCACATCGAAACATTAAGGGCAATATAAAATATATGTTATTATAGTATTTTTAACCAAATAAGTGTGAGCAAATTTATTCACATGTACAAAAATAAAGAAATTAACCAAAAATTGAAGTCAAAACATGCAGAAAATTGTTTTAATATATAGAATGTAACTTATTGGGGATAAATAAAACAATTATTTTTATATAAGCCGTTTTAAATATATTATATTTTTAGTATTTACAAATACTTAAGCAGCCGGTTAATGTCAAATGAAAAGAGGATGTAATGAAAAAACAACTTCCTATTAACACTAAACCAATACTTGCGTGTTATGGCTATGAATCATACAACGACGCGATCGCGTCAAGCGATTTGTATGTCAGTGACTGCGTAGCATTAATAGATAACATGTGTATTAACGGGAAAAGCAGTGCTGAAAATCCCTTTGCATTTCAAAGTGACAGCCTAACTTTTTCAAATAATAATGGAGTATATGAATTTAAGTCAGTTAGTCCTGCATTAAAGACTTTTGGCATTTTATACATGAATGTATCTGGAAATATTGATTTGTCATTTTGTGTAATGCATCATCTGTATACTATGCCATGGTCATATATAGCTGCTTTTGCCGCAAATTCCTTGGATGAACTTGAAGAAGAGTATATTCGTACAACACAATCTCCTTATTTATTAGGATATTTTAAAAAGACAGGTTTTAATAAAAATATCGGTATAGAATTTGATCATATGAACATAACGACAGAAAGTAATGGTTCATATTGGCTTAGAATTAAAAAATGTCATCAAAATATATATTCGTATATTTCGGTAAACGGAGAAGATTGGATCGAATATGGATGTGACACCACCGATATAGCTGAAGATTGTTGTATAGGAATATGCATTGATACGAAAGAATATTCGTACTATAACTGGCTGTATTCAAATCATTTGCAAATATATTGCTGTGAAAAGCTCAGCGATAATTGTGTTCCTATTGATTATTTTTTTCCTGTCGATGCAACCGGATCGACCAGAATCAGCCCTTTTGTAACAGAAAACAGCATTCCTTGCTGCTTAGTTGACTTGCTAGGCATTGACATAGTCCAATTAGTGCACTGCTGTATAGATAACAATATGTGTGTTGACGTATGTCTTAACGAAAAATATATTGAAAACCGATTTGCGTACGGCAGGTACGATTATTATCATTTTAACATGATATTTGGCTATGACGACAGTAATAATACCGTACAGATATTCGGATACGACAGTCAATCAAAAGCAAGCGCGTCTGTCGTCAAGTATGATGATTTTTTGAAAGCGTTTTCGCGGTCAAACAAAAGCGACATAATTATTCGACGGCATGAGATGAGTTGTTTTCATGAAGAGTTAAATATTAAGCTTATTAGGAATCATCTTGAAGATTACATAGAGAGCAAAGACAGCTCATGGAGATATCCCGGAATATGCCAAAAGAGAAAGGACTGCTGTTTTGGTTTATCGGTGTATGATTGTATTTTAAAAAACGAGAGCAATTTCAACCGCTTTTTGAGGGACTTAAGAATAGTATATTTCTTAGCTGAACACAAGAGGATAATGATGCAGAGAGTCAAGTATCTTGCTGACAGAAATGTGATATGCAAAGATTTTTCTGAAAGCCTGATAAATCAAAGCAAAAAACTTTTTGATACAGCCTCTATATTGTTAATGCTGACAATGAAATATACATTGACAAAACAGAAAGGCTTGATTAATGGGATAAAAAGTCATATCGCACTTATTAGGGAGCTTGACTTGTCATTATGTAAGGAAGTTTTG
>CALWZA010000036.1 GCA_944385905.1 uncultured Clostridia bacterium | reverse complement strand
AGGAGCTTGATTCTGAGCATCCTTGCTCTGATGAGAGGCTTGACGCGGTGCTCGGCGAGTACCAGAAGAACGAGGGGCTTACCTACGAGCTTGCCCATGCGTTGATCGACGCTATCTATGTTCACGGGCAAGACAACATCGAAATCGTCTGGAAGTTCAATGACATCTTTGAGAAAGCAGAAATCTAATAGGCTGAATGTTACAAGCCGTTCACGGGTGGTCTTCCACCTATGAACGGCTTGTAAAATCTCAAAATTTTTTTAGTTCCTACTTGACACAAGAAGACCTTTCCCGTCTTGGCAGAAACTATGTTATGACGGGACAGTACACCGACATCTACTTCCCATCTCACAATGTTCGGTTTATCGCCATTGCAGACGGTGTTGACAGTAACAAGGGCGAAAGCGAAATTGCCCCGTTCCTCAACATCCTAAACGAGATGCACGCAAGACAGACCTCGAAGAAAGTCAAAGCGGCACTGCACACCAAATTCGTGAACGGTGCGCATTACGGTGCATATCCGCCCATCGGATATATCAAAGACCCCGACCAAAAGGGACACTTGATACCCGACACCGATTATATGTGGATCGTGGAAAAGATCTTCGACCTTGCCGCCCACGGTAACGGCGGCGCAAAAATCCGCCGTTTGCTTGAAGAAGCAGAAGTCCCTACGCCATCGTGGATCAATTACCAAAGGTACGGAACCTTTGCTCATAATATAAAGAAAACAGAATGTCAATTAGCAGAATCGGGAGAGAAAAATGGAGATTTGACCTAAAAATCAAAAGCGGTACCGCTGTTAGCGAAACCGCTTCAGATTTTAGATTTATTTCATTTTAGGAAATTTCATCACAGCTTTAAACTGATCTCCGTCGATTTCAATATCGAAAATTCCTCCGCACGCCGAAGTCATACCCTGAGCGATTGAAAGTCCGAGTCCGCTTCCCTCCGTCGTTCTCGCCTTGTCTCCTCTCGCAAACCGTTCGAGAATCTCCTCTTTTGTAAACTGCATTTCATATCCGGCCGTATTTATAACTCTGATTACAGCGTAATAATCATCGGTTGTCAGAGAAATGAAAATCCTTGTGCCTTTAAGCGAGTATTTCAAAGCGTTGTCAATCAGGTTTTGAATAACCCTATAAAGCTTTTTGCCGTCGCTTATTATACATACTGGTTCATCCAAAACAGACGTTTTTACTGTCAGCCCTGATTTTTCAATGCTGTCGCCCATATCCGCCACCGTTTGAATTATAAGCTTATTAAGCTCGATTTTTTCATGCTCAACCTGTATCTCTCCGCTTGTGGTTTTCGCAAGCTCAAAAACATCGGTGACAATATTTTTAAGTCTGTCGGATTTTTTAGCCAGTATAGCAACATAATCCTTTGCCTCAGGAGGAAGATCCTCAACCTTGCCAAGCAGGTCTACGTAGCTGATTATTGATGTAAGCGGTGTTTTAAGGTCATGGGAAACGTTAGTGACAAGCTCAATCTTCATTCTCTCCGATTTTACACGCTCCTCAACGCTTTTCATATATCCGCTGCTTATTGAGCCGAGCTTTCTGCTTAGATATGAAAACGGAGGCTTAAACATATTCTCCCCAAACATCGGCTGTCTGCCGTTATAGACGTCATCTATAGCCCTGTCGATTTCTCCGAATCCTTTCGCTTCGTATACTGACATACAAATATATGCGGCAGAAGTCAGAACCAATAATATAAATCCCAAAAATGCCGTAGGGTGATTATAGCTTCTGATTCCGCCTGCCATTATCATGACTGAAATTATCGCGGCGGTAAAAATCGCTGTCCTTGAAGCAATAAAATACTTCTTTAAGGCTTTTTCCGCAAATCCTTTTGATGAAAGAACGCTTACAGAAATATTCCTGAGCTTTGCAAAAAGCATATATATCAAAGTACAGCGCCAAAACTTTTTGCATCTGAGCCTTGACACCCATGAGCCTAAAATCCATAGCAGTACAGCAGCCGCTGTACCTCCCGAAACCGCCGCCGCACCCATAGACAGAATATCTAAATCTATTATCAGCTTTTCAGCTCTTCTTGATAAATACCATTGAATATCGAAAAGGAAAGCTATAAAAATCAGTAATCCCGTAAATACTACAGCTAATATAATAAGCTGAATCCCCAAAGGAACCGCCATAACGCCTTTAGGCTTGATAAGCTCTCCGTTTGAGCACTTGCCGACAACGCACAAATACCATATCAAGGATATCAAAGCCGTTACAGCCATTGCGCCTGCTATTACCACGCAGTATATAAAGTTTGCTCTCAAAGACTCCCACTCGGTCTGTTTAGCTGTAATATAGGAGTCGTCATATGCTATTGTTATTGAACCGTTGTTATCAAGATTTAAATAAGAAATATAATAGTAATTCCCGATATATTCATCTGAATCAACGCCGTATCTCATTCCGTTTTCAAAAAAGCAGTAAAACACTTTGTTGCTTTCAATATTTTCAGAATTGGTGATTGTTATACCGTCAATATTTATCGAATACAAAAAATCATATCTGCCGTATAATCCTTTTTCAATCATTTTCGGCAGGTCTTCAAATTCCGACAGTTCGTATAATACCGCTTGCTGCTCTTCTGTAAAGATGTCATACTCATCATTGTACATATTGTTTTGCATGTCAATGCCGTTTTGCAAAAGAAGCTGATAAACATCGTATGTCAAATTTGATACAGCGTTTTGAACTTCATACATATGTGCGTTTGTCTCGACGTATCGCTCTGCGCTCAGCACATCATACATGTCAAAGTCCAGATTTGACATCCTTGAAAGAGCGTTGAATACCGCTGATGCCGCAATGCCGACGCTGAGTACAAAAACTAAAAACAGCGTCAGCTTTAAAGCGAATCTTTCATTTGATTTTTTCGATTTTATAGCCAATTCCCCACACCACCTTTAAATATTTCGGCTCTTTCGGGTTGATTTCGATTTTTTCCCGTATACGTCTTATATGAACCATCACTGTGTTTTCAACCGAATACGCTTCCTCGTTCCACACCCTTTCATATATTTCTTCAGCGGAAAATACGTTTCCCGCGTTTGTCATCAAAAGCTCTACTATTTTCAGCTCGGTATACGTCAGTTTAACAGGCTCGCCGTCAACATAAAGCTGCTTCGCGGCACGGTCAAGCTGCAATCCGCCTATTGTTATCGTGTCGCTGTTGTTTCTCGCCTGATAATCTCCGAGACGCATATACCGTCTGAGCTGTGATTTTACTCTCGCCACAAGCTCCGGAGGTGAAAACGGCTTTGTGACATAATCATCCGCTCCCATGGACAAGCCGAGTATTTTATCGCTGTCTTCGGTCTTTGCCGACAATAAAATTATCGGGATATTTTTTTGCTGACGAATTTTCATCATGGCTGACAGTCCGTCAAGCCTCGGCATCATTATGTCTAAAATTATTAGATGAATCTCTCTTTCTCCGAGCTTTTCGACCGCAGACAGTCCGTCGTATGCTTTTTCGCATTCATAGTCCTCTTTAATCAGAAGCTGAGCAATTGCTCCGACTATTTCTCTGTCATCGTCAACTATCAGTATCACAGGCTTGTCCATGGTTAGTCCTTCCTTTCGCGGCGCTTTCCGCAATTATTATTATAAAAGACATTTCAAACTTTTCGATTAATATGTTTCTTACTTTTATCTTAATGTGACACAGTGATTATAGCATAAAACTTATTAATTGAAAAGAAAAAAAGCCATCAGGAAAGCACATCCTGATGGCTTTTTTAATTATATAGTTTATTTTACAAAAATGATTGTTTCAAAATCAAAAACGGCTTCAACCGGCTCTTCAATCTCGATTTCCTCTCCGCCGTCAGGCTCTTCGGGAGCGTCAACGCTCTCGGCAAGTCCGCAGTAAACGCACACGCCGTCTACAAAAGAATGCTCAGACATAGGAATGAGGTGTCCTCTCGAAATGATCTGACCGCATATTGAGCATACTGTGTCGCCTGTATAGCCTTCAAGTGTGCACATAGGAGGTCTCTTGTTTTTGATGACTGTTGCTCCGTGACCCGCAGCGGGAATTTCAGTAATATCTGTTTTTGTGTCGCAGCGGGTACAATGACGGGATTGGCTTCCCGGCTCTGTGCAAGTCTGCGGTATATCAACAGTCCAATTTAGGCTGTAGTCGTGTCCGCCGTAATAGTCCTCGCAAATATTGACGCTTACTGCTAAACTGTTAACGCCTGCAATTCCGTTTGAATCTTCCGGGGTTTCGCCTCCTGAACCTTTAAGGCCGGAGTTCTTTTCAATATCATAGGAACAGCCGCTGATATCGCCGCCGCTAAGTGCCCCAACAAATCCGCCGGCAGCTTCACTCGGAGAATTTGATACAACGGCTCCGGAGCAATGTGAATTGCTGATTCGAGTAAATTCATCATATCGCTGATTTTGCTCGTTGGATATCTCACCTACAAAGCCGCCGACTTTTGGTGACCATTCACCACTTAAGTTGCTGGTGACATTTCCTGTTGCCACACAGCCTGAGATCTGTCCGCACTCCAAAAATCCAACGAAACCGCCAAGTCTCCAGTCATCACCTGTAATAGTTACATCAGCGCTGCACTTTGTAAAAGATGAACCGTCCTCTATGGAAGAAGGGTTGCCGGAGGGATCTGTGGAATAACCTACAAAACCGCCTAAAGCCCATAATCCTTCTATTGTTCCTGAGGCGGTACAGTTTGTGAAATCACTATCACATGCCATTCCTGCGAAGCCGCCCGAATTACTCGCGTACGAGATATCAACTCTTTCGACGTGACAGTCTGTAAAAGAGGAACGGGTGGCAGAACCAGCTATTCCTCCGATTTTATTCGCTCCGTAGGTTGACTCTACAGTTACTTTACCGGAAACCGTGACATTGGAAACTGTAATCGCCATACCCGGATTTGCCATCACATTACCGGCCAAAATTCCGGCGCAGTTTTCCATAAGACCTTCTTCGGATGAGTAGATCTGAGCATCAACAATGTTCAAATCTTTTATTCCAACTTCTGTATCAGCATTTGTCATGCATATTTTACCGAAAAGTCCGGCATTTCGCAAACTTTCACGTTCGTCCACATATAGTCCGGTTATGGATTTGTTGTTGCCGTCAAAATATCCGTAGAATGGATATGAAGTAGAAGATCCGCTTTCCAGCCAAATATAAATTCCGATAGGAGTCCATACATGATCTGACAGATCCATGTTATCTTCTAATCGAAAATACTTTCCGGAATACTTTTCTCCTGAGGCGACATCCTTTGCTAATTTTGCGAACTGTTCTTCGGTCGCGATTTGATAAGGGTCGTCTTTTGCTCCTGAGCCTCCCGCAAAGCTGTCAGCAGCAAAGTCTATCCAGTTGCCGTCAGGCTGTGCAGGCACTGCAAACGCAGCTGCAGGAGCCAGTCCGATTATGAGCAAAACAGATAGAGAAAAATTCAAAAATTTCGATAAAGTCTTGCTTCGCATATTCATTCCTCCATATAGAATTTTATATTATAATAGCATGTACAATAATACTTGTCAATAATTTCAAGCTAAAAAGCAAATAAAAATGCGGTTTTAGTTTAATCAGAAAACTATTTATCTTTAAAAAGCTTTCTGTATTCAGCGGGTGAAAAGCCGTTAATCTGATGAAACAGTCTTGTGAAATAGCTTGGTGTGTCAATACCTATTTTAAGAGATATTTCTGAGATGGATTTGTCTGTTTTAAGTAAAAGTTCCTCGGCGTGGCGAATTCGTACAAGATTGCAGCATTCGGAATAGTTCATACCTGTCGCGTCTTTAAATAGCCGGCTGAAGTTATAGTAGCTCATTCCCGAAATTCTTGCGGCTGTATTCATATCCGGGACATTGTCAGGTTGGTCTAAAATGCAGTTAATAACTCGGTCGAGAGCTATTATTTTAGAAAAATTACAGCCTCCGCTTCCTATTGATGCGCAACCGCTTTCAAGCAGAGCGGCGATAAGCTCTAGGACAAGGCTGTTTCTGCGGTATTCAATAACTGCGCTGCGTCTGAAGTCATCAAATCCGGTTTCGGCGTACATAGCATTAAAATCGTCAGAGTTTTCACCGAGCTTTTTCATAGCGTTGTACGCAGGAGAATTTTCCTGTAAAACAATAAACGGCTTGTCAGAGTTTAAAGAAAGCTTCATGTCTGGCTTAATGAGGCTTGACAATACACACAGAAATGAGGTGGAGAACTGAATAACGGCGTCGTTAACCCGCGTAATGTTATCGTTTCCGTGAATGGCGAGAGGAGGAACAAAAAACAGAGAGTTGTCTGATACTTTATACTTTTTTCCATTATACCATTCGTACCGTTCGCCGTTAAAAATATATGATATCTCATAATAGGAGTGGCAGTGCAGAGGATAGAAATCATTTTCGTCAGTGGAATATTTATAGCAGCTGACTAAAGATTTTGAAGGGGGTTCAGCGGCCTGAAAATAGTTTTGAAAAATCATGTGCAATACTCCTTTCTGAAGATATTTTATAATAGCGTGCAAAATAAGTCAAGTATTTGGGCTGAAATGCAGGAAGGCGATATAAAAATAATGTATATATTTTCTAATAATATTTAAATAAAAGATATAAATGCAGCAAAAAACGATAAGTATTCAGCAACATAGTTACTTGAAGGCAATTAAAAAAGCGTTTAATGTATGACTATTATAAAAATGAGTACTATGTGTCATATGTAGCAGGGGACGCTCACAACGCTCTGACAGACAACAAAGTGCTGTTTTATGTAATGGGAACATGGGCAATGTCTGGAACAGCCGGCCCGGACGAGACAGAAGAATACGGAATGGTCTATATACCTAAGTGCCCGGATACCGATGAGTATTATGTGGGAGGCTCAGCTACAGCGTATATGTGGGCTGAGGGCTCGTCAAACATAGAACCTATGAAGGCATGGTTTACATGTACTCGTATGGAATATACCCAGCCTGAGTATTTGGAAACCGCACGGGCAAAAAACAGAGTCAATAATCCTAACTGGTCTGATCAAATGTTTGAGATTACAGAGGCAGGGCTTGACGGTCTTAGCATAGCGTTTGATATAGGCAACGGAATATCTACGCTTGCTGAAGAGGATATAAACTTTGCCTACAATAAAACCGGAACTGAAGTTGACGGAACAATTTACACATGGGCTCAGACACGGGCGGCGTATGCCGATGTAATCGACCAGGAAATGCAGGCTATGCAGGAAATACCGGACAGTTATTCGTGAGGCTATAAAATAAGAGCAAAATAAAAAATAATTTTTTATAAACAACTTGTGCGGCTCAGAGCTTTTCTGGGCCGCATTCGGCTGTTAAGATTACTAAATGAAAATGAGTACGGTTAATAACAGTTGACATCGGCAAACAGGTATGATAGATTAAAATAAAATATAAAAGACTTGCGGACATAAGGAGGATGATTATATGGAAAAGTATATGGATACCGGGCTTTCTGCTCAGGAAAGAGCCGAGGCGCTGGCTGACACTCTTTCGGTTGATGAGCAGGCCGCACAGCTTAAATTCGATGCTCCTGAAATCGCTTCGGCCGGACTTCCGCCCTATAACTGGTGGAACGAGGCTCTTCACGGTGTCGCCAGAGCGGGAACCGCAACAATGTTTCCTCAGGCGATAGGTCTTGCGGCAATGTTTGACAGAGAATTGATGAATCGTGCAGGAGAGGTAACCTCAGTGGAAGCGAGAGCGAAATATAACGCTTCAGCAGCTCACGGAGATTATGATATATACAAAGGTCTTACTTTATGGGCTCCGAATATTAACATATTCAGGGATCCCCGATGGGGCAGAGGCCATGAAACATACGGAGAAGACCCGTATTTGACTTCACAGCTCGGAATAGAATATGTAAAAGGACTTCAGGGAAGCGGAAAATATCTCAGAGCTGCCGCCTGCGCAAAGCACTTTGCAGTACACAGCGGACCTGAGGGGCTTCGTCACAGCTTTGACGCAAAGGCAACTCCGAAAGATATGGAGGAAACATATCTTCCCGCATTTAAGGCGCTTGTTGAGAACGCTCATGTCGAAGGCGTAATGGGAGCGTATAACAGAGTAAACGGAAGCCCTGCCTGCGCCAGCGAGTTTTTGATGGACAAACTTAAAAGCTGGGGTTTTGACGGCTATTTTGTATCCGACTGCTGGGCAATAAAAGATTTCCATACCTCTCACCATGTTACAAAAACAGCTCCTGAGTCGGCGGCAATGGCTTTAAAAGCAGGATGCGACCTAAACTGCGGCTGTACATATCAGCAGATGCTCGTTGCGCTGAGCGAGGGGCTTGTCACCCCCGAAGATATACGCAAGGCGTGTGCTCATGTTTTGAGAACAAGGATTCGTCTCGGACAGCTTGATAAAACCGAGTATGATGAAATACCTTACAGCGTTGTCGCCTGCGACGAGCATAAGGCGGTATCGCTTGAGTGCGCTGAAAAGTCAGCGGTGCTTTTAA
This sequence comes from uncultured Clostridia bacterium, assembly GCA_944385905.1. GTDB lineage: Bacteria > Bacillota > Clostridia > Oscillospirales > Ruminococcaceae > CALWZA01. The sequence continues at coordinate 5,209 of CALWZA010000036.1, read as the reverse complement.
AAAACAACGGTATTCTTCCGCTTGAAAACGATAAGACCAAAACAATAGCGGTAATAGGTCCAAACGCTGACAGCAGAGCGGCGCTTAGGGGAAATTATGAGGGAACTGCCGACAGATATATTACGTTTCTTGAGGGCTTACAGGATTTTTTTGACGGAAGAGTGATTTATTCCGAGGGCTGTCACCTTTACAGAGACAGAACGCAGGGGCTTGCGCAGGCGGGAAACCTTTATTCCGAGGCACTTGCCGCTGCCGAAAGCTCGGATATTGTAATTGCGTGCGTCGGATTGGACGCTACGCTTGAAGGAGAAGAGGGAGATACATCGAATGAGTTTTCATCGGGAGATAAAAAAGACCTGAGACTTCCCGAGAGTCAGCGCATACTTCTTGACAAGCTAAAGTCTACAGGAAAGCCGCTTATTGTTGTCCTTGCGACTGGAAGCTCGGTCAATATCGAGACTGACTGCGACGCGCTTATAAACACGTGGTATCCGGGACAGTACGGCGGAAAAGCGCTGGCGTCACTGCTGTTTGGAGAGGTTTCACCGTCGGGAAAGCTTCCCGTTACATTTTATAAGAGCGCGGAGCTTTTGCCTGATATGACCGACTATTCAATGAAAGGCAGAACATACAGATACTGCTTGGACAACAACATACTTTATCCGTTCGGATACGGCCTAAGCTATGTGGATTTTGAGTGCAGGGATATTGTCTGCACATCTGAAAACGTGTCTCTGACGGTAAAAAACACATCAAAGTTTGACGGCGAGGACGTTGTTCAGATTTATATCAAAGGCTATCAGCCCGATGATGTTCCAAACTGGGCTTTGTGCGGCTTTAAACGTGTATATTTAAAAAGCGGCGAAAGCATAAATCTAACCCTCCCCATACCGCATTCTGCGTTTGAGACAGTTGATTTAAACGGAGAAAGAAAGGTTTCTGGAAAAAGGTTTACCGTTTACGCAGGAACATCACAGCCCGATAAGCTGAGCGAGATTCTTACCGGAAAGAAATGCCTGAGTGCTGAAATCAATTTATAGCACGAAAGATGAATTTTATGAGCCGATATTAAAAATTAAAAACAGTACCTTTTTAATAAAGATAAAAAATAAATATATATTATATGCCGTGAGAGAATGTATTTCTTTCCCGGCATTTTTTATATAATAAGTGCGCGCCGAAAAAGTCTTTAAAGAGCTTGAATTTTAGGCGCTTATAAAATATAATTATACTGAGATTAGCAAAGGTGCTGAAAATGATTCGCGTTACAGCTTTGACAAATAAACTTACTAATGATTTTTTAATAATAGTATAATATGATTGAAAGGAAAATAAAATCAGCTGGAGGTAAAGTCAAATGAGAATTTTAATAGCGGAAGACGAACGGGACTTAAACAGAATAATAACGCAGAAGCTAACCTCGGACGGGTATAGTGTGGACAGCGCTTATGACGGCAAAGAGGCGATAAATATTCTGTCCTATACCGATTATGACGCTGTTATTCTTGACGTTATGATGCCTAAAGCCGACGGCTTTGAGGTGTTGAAAGCCTTGCGGGACTCAGGCAAAAAAACTCCCGTACTGTTTTTAACGGCCCGTGACTCGCTTAGGGATAAGGTAAAGGGGCTTGACAGCGGAGCAAACGACTATTTGGTTAAGCCTTTTTCTTTTGAAGAGCTTACAGCAAGGCTTCGTGCAATGACAAGGGCGTCATTCGGAGAGAGCGAAAATATTCTTACTGTAGGCGATTTGGTGATGGACTGCTCAAAAAAGACCGTAAGAAGAGGAGATAAGGACATTGTACTATCCGCAAAGGAGTTTGCCTTGCTCGAGTATCTTATGCATAATAAGGGTAAAGTACTTTCAAGGGAAAGGATTGAAGACCACATTTGGAACTTTGACTACGAGGGCGGAACCAATGTAGTGGATGTATATATAAGCTATCTGCGCCGCAAAATCGACGAGGGACATGAGAAAAAGCTGATTCATACCGTAAGAGGTCACGGATATTCAGTGAGGGAACAGTAACTGATATGAAAAGACTTTCAATAAGGGCAAAGATAACTCTTTGGTTTTCAGCCGCGTTAATCATAATAATGGGATTAACCTTTTTTGTTGTTTTGTTTATCGGAAATCAAATTATTCAAAAAACTATCAGGGATAATTTAATAGAAGCTGTGGAGCATAATGTAGATGAGGTAGAGTATTACAGAAGTCTTGAGGAGATAAAGCAGATAAGCGGAGCCGACCATTTTGAACAATGGGGAGACGGGTATCTTGAAATCGACGACGATTTCTTAGATGAGGTAAATGATGTTTATACTTCTCTTTGTATGTCGGACGGAACTCTGGTATACGGTGAAAACCCGATTGCCAGGTATACGGAAGAAACTGCTTTTGCTGACACAGAGGTGCAAAGAAAGCGCATAGACGGGACACTGTATTATATTTTTGACAAGCGCTTAATTCAAGACGGACTTGATGGACTTTGGCTGCGCGGAATAGTATCCGAAGCGCAGGGAGCGGTGCAAATGACCGGTATTGTGCGGACTTCGCTTATACTGATGCCAATGATAGCGGTTTTAGCTATCATTGGCGGATATCTTATTGCGCGAAGAATGCTAAAGCCTATACAGGATATATCCGAATGTGCGTCAGAGATAAGACAGGGAACGGATTTAAACAAACGAATTGAGATTGGCAGCGGAAGTGATGAGCTTCATAAGCTGGCGGATAATTTTAACGGAATGTTCGAACGTTTAAACAGCTCATTTCAAACAGAGCGCCAGTTTACATCAGACGCTTCTCATGAGCTTCGCACACCGATGAGCGTAATAATGGCGCAGTGTGAGCTTACTTTAGAAAAAGAACAAAGCAAAGAGGAATATGAAGAAGCGCTTGAGGTAATACAGCGTCAGGGAAGAAAGATGTCTAAGCTCATAAATGATATGCTCGATTTCACAAGGCTCGAATTAAAATCCGACAGATATTCCGTTGAGAATATTAATTTTTCCGAACTTGTTGATTCAGTTTGCACCGATACCGCTCTGATAAGGGAAAAAGGCATAACCCTTGAACACAGAGAAGATAAAGGCGTGATGATAAGGGGAAACCGCGGACTGCTGACAAGAATGCTGACAAATCTTATAAGCAATGCCTACAGATACGGAAAAGACAACGGCCTTATATATGTTGAGTTAAGAGCGGACGAAGAAAAAATCAGTCTGTCGGTTAAGGATGACGGAATAGGTATTGACAAAGATGAACAGGAAAAAATATTCAGAAGATTTTATCAGTCTGACAACTCACGGACAGGTGAAGGCACAGGTCTCGGTTTGTCAATGGTTGCAGAGATAGTTAAATTCCACGGCGGAGAGATAGAAGTTGAGAGCGAACTCGGCGTCGGAAGTACGTTTGTGTGCAGTTTTAAGAAAATTTAATTTTTCTAATGAAGTTTTAATGTTGACACGATATAATAAAGACAGATAAAGAAAGGAAGTGAAAAACAAAAAATAAAAAATAAAACTCTAATGAAGTTTTAATGTTGGCACGATATACTAAAGACAAATAAAGAAAGGCAGTGGATAATATGAATATAAAAAGATTTTTTGAAACACCAAAGAAAGCGGTAATCAGCTCGCTGTGTATAGCGGCAGTAATTGTGGCGGCAGGCGCCGGTTCGGTATATGCTGCAGGAGCAATAGCGGAAAGCTTCGCAATAGGAGCGGATAACGCAAAAAAATTCGCTTTTGCTGATGCGGGCATTGATCCTGTATCAGCGCAGGCGGTACGAACAAAGTTTGAGCTTGAGAACGGACAGTTTGTATACGAAGTAGATTTTTACGCTGACGGAACCGAGTACGAATACTTGATTAAAGCTTCAAACGGCTTGGTAGTGAAAAAGGATGTAGAAGTAAAGATTCCGGCTAATACAATACAGATCCCTACTGACAGCGAAACAATCGTTTCTCTGGATACAGCGAAGCAAACCGCTTTGACAGACGCCGGGCTTTCGGAAGCCGCAGTTACTTTTACTGACCAAAAGCTTGACCGTGATGACGGCAGAATGATGTACGAAATTGATTTTTACACTTCCGACACAAAATATGAATATGAGATTAACGCAAAAACCGGTGATATTTTCAGTAAGAGCAAGGAAGCTTTGCCTGCAACCGGCAATGTTGTAACAAGCCTGCCTGCTACGGCAGAGCCAAATCCGCCACAGACTGAAAGCACGACATCAGCAGCATCCTCACAAATCAGCATAGAAGAGGCAAAGAATATCGCGCTTGCCGACGCGGGAGTCAGCTCATCAGCGGCGACATTTACAAAGAGCAAGCTTGACATTGACGACGGGGTCTATGTATATGACATTGAGTTTTATACAGATGATACTGAATACGAGTATGAGATAACAAGGGATACCGGAGCTGTAAGAAGCAAAAGCTCAGAGCCGTTTAGAAACGCTTCCGGTCAAATCAACTCAAACGATTTTCAATCATCTCAAATCAGTGAAGACGAGGCGAAGAATATCGCGCTTGCCGACGCGGGAGTAAGCTCGTCAGCGGCGACATTTACAAAGAGCAAGCTTGACATTGACGACGGAGTCTATGTATACGACATTGAGTTTTACACTTCCGACAGGGAATATGGTTACGAGATTAACAGGGATACCGGAGCCGTTAGAAGCAAAAGCTTCGAATCATTTAATAATGGCACATCTCAGGGAACAATAAACGGTGATTTAAGCGCGTACATCAGTTTGGACGAGGCAAAGACTATTGCTGTTAATAAAGCGGGAGTATCAATATCAAACGTGACATTTAAGAAAGCGAAAATGGATCATGATGACGGACGCATGGTATATGAAATGGAGTTTTACAGCGGAAGAACTGAGTATGAGTGTGAAATCGATGCGTCGACGGGCACAGTTTTGGATTTCGATTTTGATTACGGCGATTGATTCTGTAAGCCTTTAAATCCGTAAAAACAATGTGATGTAAATATAATTATCCCCCGACCGGCGGCTGTCCGCCAGGCGGGGGAGTTTTTTTACAGGTTGTTGAGATTGTTTCTTCTTATAATCCCTGCGTAGTCTTTATAGGCGTAATCGCCGTCGATTTTGAATTTAGGGTCAAGCCCGTACTGCCAAATTCCAAAAGGTTTATCCCAAAGCTCGTCTCTGCGTTTTTCCGATGTCCAGCAAGC
>CALWZA010000035.1 GCA_944385905.1 uncultured Clostridia bacterium | reverse complement strand
GTTGTATTTCACCGTTGCAGTAATCATTCTTTATCACTCCTATTCTTAAAGTTGATTTCACCAAGTCCGAATCTTCTGATTGCCATAGCATTACAAATAAGGGCAAACATTCTCGGTGGTATCAGCTCAGGATCAGCAAGATCGCTGATTGTGAGATACTCAGTGCCAAGGTATAAATCTTTGGCGGCGCAGAACAAGGTGTATCCGTTTTCACTGATTCCGACAGGATGCAGATTTTTGAAATCAATTGTATTGTTTGTAATATGTCGTTTGACGGTCTGCCATAATGCAAACTCTGCTGTTAAAAGATAAAGGGCGGACATGAGGGCATAATCCTTTTTGTTCTTTTTTCTGATTGTGTCTTTAAAGCTGATGCTGTGTTTTGAATTTCTGAAATTCACAGGGATCGTCTCACTTTCGTTTATATATTTTTGGAACCGTTTTTGAAACAGCGGATTATTTATCCGCGACACAGTTCTTGCAAGTATTTCTTTTTGAGGAGTACCGATGCAATTCTTTTCGGCAAATTCATGTTTGCAGAGAATTACTACGCCAGGTCCTCTTGGAGTAAAATTCGGAATCATTTTCATAGCCTTTTCAATTTCCCGTAGGGAAGGTGTCTCCGTAAAATACATGACTTTTTCCTTTCAATAAAAAAAGCCTTCGGTTTTTGTTGTGATAATCAAAAACCGAAGGCTCTAAATGATGTGTTAATATTTAATTACCGTATGAAAACAGAGAGGAGAATAGGGATTTTGGGCAAAAGAAAAAGGCGTATGGATTTTAACTTTCCATACGCCTTTCGGTGTGATTTCTGCTATTTGTGGGTTCAAGTCCTGTCAGTATAGGATTTTTGCCGTTTGGCATCTATAGCATCTATGCTGAAAAACTTGCCCTGAAAATGCCGAAAAGCCTTGATTTATCAAGGCTTTTCGCTTGGGCATCTTTTTTAGTGCCCTCTTATGGTGGAGCATAGGGGATTCGAACCCCTGACCCCCACACTGCCAGTGTGGTACGCTACCAACTGCGCTAATACCCCGAATATCAAGCATTATAACACACAAGTTTAAAATTTGCAATAGCCTAAATGAAAATTTTTTATTTTACAAAACAATGAGTTTATGATAATATATACTTAGGCTGTCGAAAGCCGCTGAACAAATGAAAGGATTGTAATATTATGCACGATTATGAAGAAGCTTACGCGCGAATTCAGCTTGGATTAGACAGAATATTAATGGCTCAGAAAAAAAATAAAACTCTGCTGACCGCATTTTCCATAGCGGGGGGTTGTATGCTCATCACCGTGGTGCTTTTGTTTGCGGCTTGGCAGAAGGCCGTAAACACGCCGAAAATCGAGTATGTTGAAGTTGAAAAGGAGGTCGTGAGCTATAAAGTGATTGACCCTTCCGAATCGGAAGCGTTTCACGACCTTGCGGAAACCCAGCAGGACACGTTTCTGATGTATGACCACACCTACGGAGACATATGGGTGCCGGTTCTCGCAAGCGTGCCCGCTTCGGAGTATGACCCCGAGCTTTACGTAAAAGACGAGAGCGGAGTAATTACATACAACAGTCCCGAAATAAAGTCATGGAAGGGAATAGACGTTTCAATATATCAGGGCGACATCGACTGGACAAGGGTTAAGCTTGACGGGGTTGATTTTGCGATGATACGCCTTGGCTACCGCGGATATGAGACGGGAAAAATCGTGCTTGACGCTAAATTTGAGCAGAACGTCAAGGGTGCGCTGAACGCCGGGATAGATGTCGGAGTTTACTTTTATTCACAGGCTCTGACTGTTGACGAGGCGCTTGAAGAGGCTGAGTTTGTAATAGACAACTTAAGCGGAATGAATATAACCTATCCAGTTGTTTTTGACTGGGAGGTTGTCGGAGAGGAAACCGCGAGAACCAACGAAACAAGCCCTCAGACTTTGACAGACTGCGCTATAGTTTTCTGCGAAAGGATAAAAGAAGCAGGTTATATTCCGATGGTATACTCAAACAAAAAAACAGCGGTTTGGAAATATGACCTTTCTAGGCTTCAGGATTATGACTTCTGGCTTGCCGAATACAGCGACAAGCCGAGCTATTACTACAATTATACAATGTGGCAGTATACATATGAGGGAAAGGTTTCGGGCATAGAGGGAGGAGTTGACATGAATATCAGCTTTGTAAACTATGCTGACAGGGAATAAAAACAACAGAAATAAAAAACACCGGAGACGGCAAAACTGCCGTCTCCGGTTGTTGCTTTCAGACAATCAGCATCCACAGTTGTTGTTGCATCCGCAGCCGCCGTTGTTAAATGCGTTGGCTCCACAGCCTCCGCAAGCAAAGAGAATAACAAGAAGAATGATGATCCAGCAGTATCCTCCGAAACCGTTACCACAATTCATAACAGCACTCCTTAATGATGTATTATTTAAAACTCGCATTGTCTCTGCGGGTTTTATAGTATAGTTTATGACATACGTGAAAAAGTGTTACAGCAAAAAGAAATGTAAAGTGTCCATGCAGGCGGGCATATTATAAAAATAAGGTATTGATATATGCTGATAACATAATGATGATTAATTTTCCTTACGCCGGCAAGAATATATATGATAATTGCTGCAATCGGAAAGGATGGAGAATTATGGACAGATTCATCATAAACTACGGGGAAGAAAATTATACCGATAAGGCGCTTGACGTTTTCTCACACGCGGTTAAAGCCGCAGGCGACCTTGGGCATACCTATGTCGGAAGCGAACACATACTGCTGGGAATTTTGGCTGACACAGGTTCGACGGCGGGACTGTTGCTCACAAGATACGGCATAACATACTCTGACGCGGCTGAAAGGATAGTTTCGATTGTCGGAAAGGGAACGCCGTGCCGAATGACAAGCGATATGTTCACTCCGGCTGCTAAAAGGATAGCAGCCGGGGCGGTTAAGCTCGCAAAGGATTCCGGGGTTGAAAAAGCCGGAACAGAGCATATTCTTCTGCTTATTTTAAGGCAGCAGAATTCATGTGCGAGAAGCATACTGACCGACCTTGGATGCAGCCTGACGAAGCTTTACGGCTCCTGTGCCGAGGCTTTGGAAACAGCTGGCGGAGAGACAAAGCCGGTAAGACTTCAGCGGCTTGAAAAATACGCAAGGGAACTGACAAAGCCGGACACTGCTCAAAGTTTTGACCCCGTTTTGGAAAGGGACAGGGAAATCGAAAGGGTTATAGGAATTCTTTCCAGAAGGACGAAAAACAATCCTTGCCTTGTGGGCGAGGCTGGAGTAGGAAAAACCGCGGTAGTTGAGGGCCTTGCCAAAAGGATAACCGACAGGGAGGTTCCCGATGAAATTGCCGAGAAAAGAATTTTTTCTCTTGACCTTACGTCGCTTTTGGCGGGAGCCAAATACAGGGGAGATTTTGAGGAGCGTCTTAAGTCCTGCGTTGACGAAGCCGCCGCGGCGGGAAATGTCATACTTTTTATAGATGAGATACATTCCATTGTCGGCGCGGGAGCCGCTGAGGGCGCTATTGATGCGGCTAACATCATTAAGCCCCAGCTCGCGAGAGGCGAGCTTCAGGTTATCGGAGCAACAACTTACGATGAGTATCACAGGCATATTGAAAAAGACGCGGCTTTGGAAAGACGTTTTCAGCTTGTCGAGGTTTCAGAGCCCTCGGAGCAGACGACAGTCAGCATAATAAAAGGGCTGAGAAAAAAGTACGAGGACTTTCACAAGGTCAAAATAACCGACGAGGCGGTTGAGGCGGCAGTGAGGCTCTCTGCAAGGTATATACCCGACAGACATTTCCCGGATAAAGCCATTGACATTATCGATGAGTCTTGTGCGAACGTAAGACAGCTTGAGGCGGAAAAAAAACGAGATAAAAAGCGGCGGTCAAAAATGCTTGCCGACGTTTTTAACGACTATGTATGCGGAAAAATAGGCAAGAACGAATATCTTGACGAGCTGACCGGATACGCCTCAAGAAGAGCCGAAAAGGAGCTTGTTTGCACTGCCGAGGATGTCGCAAAAGCCGTATCGGCGGCAACGGGGATTGCGGTCAGTGCTCTCGGCGAGGATGAAAGCAGGCGGCTTATGAGGCTTGAGACAGAGCTTGAAAAAAAGGTTGTGGGACAGCATGAGGCGGTTTTGGCTCTTGCGGCCGCTATAAGGAGAAGCAGAGCGGGACTTAAGGCTCCGAATCGTCCTATCGGCTCGTTTATGTTTCTCGGTCCGACAGGTGTCGGGAAAACCGAGCTTGCAAAAAGCCTTGCGCAGTGTCTTTTCGGAGATGAAAGCGCGCTGATAAGGGTTGATATGTCTGAATATATGGAAAAGCACAGCGCTTCAAAGCTTATCGGAGCGCCTCCGGGGTATGTAGGGTATGATGAGGGAGGACAGCTTACGGAAAAAGTGAGAAGAAAGCCTTATTCAATCGTGCTGCTCGATGAAATTGAAAAAGCTCATCCCGATGTATGCAATGTGCTTTTGCAGATACTTGACGACGGATATGTTACCGATTCAAGCGGAAGAAAAGTCTCGTTTCGAAACACGGTGATAATAATGACCTCTAATCTCGGAGCCAGAGAGGCGACGGAAGGAAAAAGCTTGGGATTCGGAGGATTTGACGATTCACAGAAAAACGAAAATCTAAAAAAAGCGCTTAACGGTGAGCTGAGAAAACACTTTTCACCCGAATTTTTAAACAGAATTGACGAGAGCATTGTATTTACACCGCTTTCTATGGAAGATATAAAAGAGATTGCCTCACGCCTTTTGAGAGACGTGACACAAAGAGCGGAGGAAGCGGGAGTTTCGGTTTCGTTCGGTCAGGAGGTGGCTGAGGAAGTCGCAAGGCTCGGATTTTCTGATAAATACGGAGCAAGACCGCTGCGCAGGGTTATAACCGAAAAAATCGAAAATCTTCTTGCCGATGCTGTTGTCAAAAAGGAAATTTTAAGCGGCGACGACGCACGGATAAGCTTTGAGGGCGACAGCTTTAAAATTAATCGTCTTGACGCCGTTGCGAGATAAATAAAACCCCGGCACCGATGCGGAAATATTTCTCCGCAAAAGCGCCGGGGCTGTTATTTTAACTAATCTGTAGTTATTTTACCGAGAACTTGTAAATTGTTGTCTGACGGTAGGATTCGCCTTTTCTGAGAATCGGCGAAGGGAAATGAGTGTGCTTTAAGCTGTTCGGATAGAACTGTGCTTCAAGGCAAAGTCCGTTTCTCTTGTCAATCGGCTTTCCGCCCTTTCCGAATGGGGGCTTTGAGTTAAGAAAGTTTCCGGTATAGAACTGAAGACCGGGCTGATCGGTGTAAACCTGCATATATCTGCCTGTTTTTTCATCCCAAACGTCGGCTACTTCCCTTAAGCCCTCGCCGTCGGGACACCAGTTGTGGTCATAGCCTCCGGCAAAGACTATCTGCTCATAGTCGCTTCCGATTCTGTCTCCGATAACATGAAATTGTGTGAAGTCAAGCGGGGTTCCGCAGACTTCTGCGATTTCGCCGTTGGGCAGACACTCGTTGTTTCCGACAGTAAATTTCGCCGCATTTATTCTGACCTTTTCATCAACGATAGAGCCTGAGCCCTGACCGCCGAGGTTGAAATAGCAGTGGTTTGTAAGGTTGCAGACGGTGTCGGCGTCCGAAACTGCGTAGTAGTCGATTTTCAGAGCGCAGTCATCGTCAAAGCTGTATTCAACAGTTACCGTAAGGTTTCCGGGGAAGCCTTCCTCACCGTCGGGGCTGAAATATGTAAGGGAGAGAATCTCGCCGTTGATTTTAGCTTTCCAGAGCTTTTTGTCAAAACCGATTTTTCCCCCGTGGAGATTGTTTCTGCCGTCGTTTGCGAAGAGCTTATAGGTTTTGCCGTTGAGCTCGAATTCGGAATTTTCAATTCTGTTTCCGTGTCTTCCGATAAGAGCGCCGATATACTTGCCCTGATTTTCATAACCGTCAACAGAGTCATAGCCTAAAACAACGTCCTCCATCACCCCGTTTTTGTCGGGAACACGTACAGCTCGGATAGCTCCGCCGAAGTCAATGATTTCAACCTCGGCTCCGATGCTGTTTTTAAATGTGTACAGAGAAACATTTTCGCCCGAGGAAAGCTTTCCGAAATCGGATTTTGTTATAGTTGTCATGAAATTACCAGCCTTTCTTGATATTGATGTCAAAAAAATTTCTGAAAAATTTGAACGCGATGCAATATTTGCACCTTTCACGCTGTATTCATTATAACACCGTTTGAAAAACATTTCAACAGAATTCTTACAATTCGGTTACGATTAAAAATTTTCTATGAAATGTGTTTACAAATGGAATTTATCATGGTATAATATGATAAACGACAAAACAAAGGAGTGTGCAAATTATGTCAAAAAGAAACAAAAGGTTTATGGCACTGTTGGTATCAGCGACAATGGTATTGATGTCATTGCCGTTTCAGCTGGTAGCATCCGCTGCT
>CALWZA010000034.1 GCA_944385905.1 uncultured Clostridia bacterium | reverse complement strand
GCCTCATTTTCCCTCACCCAGTCGGAACCTTTAGGAGCACCGAGCATGGTGTAAATCAGATTGTCAAGGCTCAGCGGCAAAACGTTTTCTGATTTCTGAAGAAGTTTTGAAAAGGTTGTTTTTCCCGCACACACTCTTCCGCAAAGCATATAGACTTTTTTCAGTTTTGCTCACCGCCGTTTTATATGTTTAAAGTTATTGTAATTTTATCACATTTAAGTATAGTTGTAAACTGCAATTTTCACGCTTAAAACAATTCAAATTTTATTATACTTTTCTGCCCAAAGCAAACGCCGCAATAAATCCGGCAGCAGCCGCACTGAAACAGTAAATAAGTTCAGAAACGGAAGAGGGGAAAATCGTAATTACCTCAGACAGAGAAGCAACCACAAAGCCGGATATGGCGAAAAATGTATAGGACGAGTATTTGCTCATCAGCTTTTCAAGGAGAGAAGCGGTCAGGAATATGCCAAGGAGCAGAAATATTCCGAAAGGCGCAAGAGAAAGTATGTCAAAGCTTTCGATACTTTGAAGAATCTGTTCATACTTGCCCATAACAAGGAGCATATGAGATGCGGAAATACCCGGCAAAACCAAAGCGACTGCTACAATAACTCCGCATACCGCGTCTGACAGCAATCCTGTTTGATTTGAAAAGGCACCGTCGGGTATGAGCGAAAGGGCAATGCATAGCAGGGCTCCGACGGCGGCAGATAAAACACATCCTCCTGAGGGAACTTTTTGTCCGGATTTTTTTAAAAGCGCCGGTATGCTTCCTGCGATAATGCCGGAAAAAAGGAATCTCATTACAAGCTCTTTTGACTCAAAAAGGTATAACACCGCTTTTGAAAGAGCTAAAATTCCCAAAATCCCGCCGAGAGAAAAAACCGATAAAAATACTGCGTTTTTAAAAAAGTTTTTTCTTAAAGAAGATACCGCCCCGATAAGCCTGTCGTAAATTCCCAGTATAATTGCGGCTGTTCCTCCGCTTGCCCCCGGAACAAGCATTGCCGCTCCGACAGCAAAGCCTTTCAAAAATGTCATAAATGAGTTCATGTTACTTGTTTAATAAAAATATCAGAAGATTGAGATACGCAGCGAAAAGCGACCACAAAAGATACGGAATTTGAAGCCACGCCGCTTTTTTGTCGATTTTTGAGAACTCCGAAATCATATAGATTATCCACAGAATAAGCACAAGAAGCCATATAAATGAGAACAGATAGCTTCTTAGGCTGAAAAAGAAAACGGTCCACAGAAAATTTACGAAAAGCTGAATCGCGTATACCGTAAGCGCGCTTTTTTTATGATGAGACGGCGAGTCTATAACCCTTCCTGCGGATATGCCCATAAGAGTAAAGAGTATGAACCATACTACTCCGAAAACCCATGACGGAGGAGAAAGCGGAGGCTTTTTCAGCTGTTCGTAAGCGTCCATATTGCTCATAGTGACCAAAGCCGAAAGAGCTCCGGTGCCGTATGCGGAAGCAAGCCCTATTAAATAAGGCTTTAGGTTTTTAAAATTAAGTTTGTTCAATTTGTTTCATTCCTTTCGGATGATTTTTATATATTGTATGCATATTTTGTCCGTGTAATGTATTGAAACCGAAAATCTATGATTTTGTCAAATTTAAAGTTGCATTGGAATAATGGGTGTGTTATAATATTTTGTGATAATGTATGATACGGGCACGAAAAAAGTAGTTTCCTTATAACAACGATTGGAGAAAAATTATGGGATTGTTTGATTTAGTAAAGCTTTTCGGGGGGCTCGCGTTTTTTCTGTACGGTATGCACGTTATGTCAAACGGACTTGAAAAAATGGCGGGAGGAAAGCTTGAAAAGACCCTTCGCGTAATGACTTCAACCACAATCAGAAGTCTTGCTCTCGGAGCCGGAATTACCATAGCCATCCAGTCTTCATCGGCAATGACCGTAATGCTCGTAGGTCTTGTCAATTCCGGCATTATGCAGCTTTCCCAGACTGTCGGAGTGATAATGGGCTCCAATATCGGAACAACCCTTACTGCATGGATCTTGTCTCTTTCGGGAATTGACAGCGACGTTATTCTTCTTCAGCTTCTGAAGCCGAAAAATTTTGCTCCGATTTTCGCGCTTGTCGGCATTATAATGATTATGGCTTCCAAAAATATGCGAAAAAAAGATATCGGAGCGATTCTTGTCGGGTTTGCGGTGCTTATGTCGGGAATGGAGGCAATGAGCTCGGCGGTTTCACCGCTTGCGGAAAGCGAAAGTTTCGCCTCAATTTTGACTGCTTTTAAAAATCCGATTATCGGAGTTTTGGTAGGAACAGTGTTTACGGGAATAATCCAAAGCTCTGCGGCTTCTGTCGGAATTTTGCAGGCTTTGGCGCTCACGGGAAGTATAACTTTCGGAATGGCTATACCTATAATAATGGGTCAGAACATCGGAACCTGCGTTACTTCTCTTATTTCAAGCATAGGGGTCAGTAAAAACGCGAAGCGGGTAGCTGTTGTTCATATATCTTTCAACGTAATAGGAACCGCTGTTTGTCTGACTTTGTTTATGATAGCTCAGTCGGTTTTCGGCCTCGATATCTTGGAAAGTCCGATAGGAGTTGTCGGAATCGCCGCCTGCCACAGTATTTTTAATGTGTTTACGACACTTATACTTATACCTTTTTCAAAGCAGCTCGTAAAAATCGCAGAAATGGTTATAAAAAGCGCCGACGATACTCCTCTGGCTCATGTTCCTCTTCTTGACGAAAGACTTCTTAACACGCCGGGATTCGCTGTCTCTGAGTGCGGCAACCTCGCTAAGGACATGGCAAAGATCGCTGTAGAGAATGTTTACGCATCGCTGAGTCTGTTCGACAAATATGACGACAGGATTTCCGAAAAGGTTTTGCAAAACGAGGAAATCCTTGATATGTATGAGGATAAGCTGGGAACATATCTTGTGAGGCTTTCAAGCAAAGACCCTTCGGAAGCGAACAGCCGTGAGATTTCTAAACTTCTTCATACTATCGGCAATTTTGAAAGGCTCGGAGATCACGCGGTTAATCTATTAAAGGCTGCCGGAGAGAAAAATGGCAAAAAAATAAACTTTTCCGCCGAAGCTACTGCTGAACTTAAGGTTATTACCGCCGCGCTTTCCGAAATCCTTCATATAACTCTTGACGCTTTTATCAACGACAGCATTGAAGAGGCAATGAACGTTGAACCGCTTGAGCAAGTAATAGACAAGCTTGTAAGTGAGATTAAAAACAATCACATAAACAGGCTTCAGCGCGGAGACTGTACAATTGAGCTGGGATTTGTGCTTTCGGATATTTTAACAAATTACGAAAGGATTTCCGACCACTGCTCAAATATCGCTGTCGCCATGATAGAAGTTGCTCAAAACAGCTTTGACACTCACGAGTATCTTAACACCGTCAAGAACATGGGAGACGAAAACTTTAAGCGGAAATTTGCCGCTTTCTCAAGCAAATACGCTCTTTAAACAATCTGATACAAAACAAAAGCGCACCGGACTTCAAGTTCGGTACGCTTTTTTGTTTTGTATGTTTGCCAAGGCTCAAGGCTTTTGCTGTTCGCCGAAAACGCTGAGCGCGTATTTTGCTGAAGCTATTGCGTCCTTTCCGTAAAAATCAGCTCCGATTTTATCCGCAAATTCCTGACTTAAAGCTGCTCCGCCGACCATGACCCTGCGCTCAGGGCACTTTTCCCTGATAAGCTTTATAATATCCCCCATATTCAAAGCGGTTGTAGTCATAAGAGCGGAAAGACCGATAAGCTTAATATCGTTGGCTAAAGCCGCCGAAACTATCTCCTCTCCCGAAACGTCCTTGCCCAAATCCAAAACGTCAAATCCGTAAGCCTCAAGCAAGGTCTTTACAATGTTTTTGCCTATATCGTGAATATCACCCTTGACTGTGGCAAGTATCACCCTGCCCTTTTTCTGACCGGTGCTTCCCGACGCTGATATTCTTTCACTTATCTTTTCAAAAGCCGCCTTTGCCGCATCCGAGCTTGCCAAAAGCTCGGGAAGAAAAGTTCTTCCCTTTTCAAAACTCTCCCCGACTTTTTCAAGCGCCGGCATAAGCTCGCTGTCGATTATGTCAAGCGGCTCCTTTTTCTCAAAAAGCTTTTCGATTGCCGAAACCGCATTTTCGGTCAGGCCTTTTATAACCGCATTCTGAAGCTCAGAAGTTTGGCTGTCAGATACAGTCTGAGAGCCTGAATTTGAATATGTCCTGATGTATTCCTCACATCCGTTTTCAACCCCGCCAAGACAGCAATAAGCCGAAAACGCGTCAGTCATAGCTTTGCTTTCAGGGTTTATAATCGCTGCGCTCAGACCTCTGCTGAGGGCAAGGGTCAAAAATGAAGAGTTTAGATTTTCTCTGTTCGGAAGTCCGTAGCTTATATTAGATACTCCCAAAACCGTGTTTACCCGAAGCTCGGATTTTATAAGCTCAAGAGCCTCAAGTGTAACCAGTGCGTTTTCCCTGCCTGTTGACACAGTTGCCGCAAGCGGGTCAATAATCAGGTCTTTTTTGCTTATGCCGTAGCTTTCGGCGGTTTTTATTATATTTTTCGCGATTTCAAGTCTTTCCTCCGCTGTCTCGGGTATCCCTCTTTCGTCAAGAGTCAGGCAGACTACAACTCCGCCGTATTTTTTCGCAAGGGGGAAAATTTTTTCCATTATTTCTTTTTTGCCGTTTGTGGAATTTATGAGCGGCTTTCCGTTATACGCTCTTAGAGCTTTCTCCATCGCTTTAAAATCGGTGGTATCGATTTGAAGAGGAAGCGGGCATAGTTCCTGAATCGACTTGACGAGCGAGCAAAGAGTTTTTGCCTCGTCAATTCCAGCACAGCCCGCGTTTACATCGAGAATATCGGCTCCGCAGTCCTGCTGCTTTAAAGCTTCGTCGACAGCGAAATTCACGTCTCCCGAAACAAGCGCGGCTCTTAAATCCTTTCTGCCGGTCGGGTTTATTCTCTCGCCGATAATTACAGGCTTTTTTCCTATTATTACTGTCCTGTTATACGAGCAGACAGAGGTAATTTCCTTATCCTCATTTTTAACGAAAGGCATGTCCTTGCAGTTTGAAACCGTTTCAAAAATGTGTTTCGGAGTGGTTCCGCAGCAGCCTCCGAGAGCCGAAGCTTTGAGAAGCGCGATATTTTTCATGCTTTTGCCGAACTCCTCAGCGGAAAGCTCGTATACGGTTTTTCCATCAACTATTTTAGGCAAATCGGCGTTCGGATTTACGAAAAACGGCAGCGAACAAACCTCCGACAAGGTTTTCGCAACAGGATAAAGATGCTCGGGTCCAGCGGTGCAGTTAATTCCTATTCCGTCAGCTCCGAGTCCCTCAAGCATAGTCACACAGGTCAAAACATCCGCGCCTGTAAGCAGCTTTCCCGATGTGTCAAACGCCATTGAAACCAAAACAGGCAGGGAGGTGTTTTCCTTTGCCGCCAAAACAGCAGCTTTGATTTCATGCATATCCGTCATTGTCTCAAGCAAAATAAGGTCGCACCCGTGCTTTTCTCCGCTGATAACGGCTTCCTTAAAAATATCGTAAGCCTCGTCGAACGAAAGCTCGCCGAGCGGCTGCAAAAGCTTTCCGAGCGAGCCGAGAGACAAGGCGCACCATGCTTTTCTGGAGGTTTCCTCACACGCCTTTTTAACGCACAAAACAGCTGCTGATATTATATCGTCAACCGAAAATCCTGTGTCTTTAAGTTTAATTGAATTTGCCCCGAAGGTGTTGGTTTCAATTATATCTGCGCCGGAGAGCAGATACTGAGAGTGAACATCTTTGACGTCATCAAAGCGTCTTATATTCCAAAGCTCAGGGATTTCTCCCCCCGCGAGTCCCTTTTGCTGAAGCATGGTTCCCATTGCCCCGTCAAAAAACAATCTTTTTTTTCCGAATTCGCTTAAAAATCCGCACATATCCGCTCTTACCTTTCTGATTTAAAATTGCTGTTTCAATAAGCTTATGAAAAACACCTGTTTCCGATTAAAAAGCCTTGAAAAATATGCCTTTGCTTTCTGCGCCGTTTATGCCTGCTGTACGGAATTTTTTACGAATATAAGCGGCACCCCGTTTTTGACCTCGGAGCGCAAAGTAAATTTTTTATAGGAGGCAATAAGCGGAGTAAGCTTTTTGTATCCGTAGTTTCTGACGTCAAAATCGGGAAATCTCTTTGTTAAAATGTTGCCGACAGTGCTTAAGGGACACCATCCGTCCTCATCGGAAATATCGTCGATAATCGCGCTGACCGCTTTTTTAATATCCTCAGCCGAGGTTTTAAGACCTGCCGTTTTCGATATATCCTCAATCTTTTTCTTTGAGCTTTCCTTTTCTCCGATGACATCGAGATATTTGAATTTTTCACACGCCTTTATAAACGGCTGTGGAGTTTTTGTCTCTCCCATTCCGATAACAGTCTTGCCCGACTCCCTGAGCCTTGAGGCGAGCTTTGTAAAGTCGCTGTCGCTCGAAACTATGCAAAATCCGTCAACCTGACCCGTGTAAAGTATATCCATGGCGTCTATAATCATCGCCGAATCTGTCGCGTTTTTTCCGGTTGTATACGAATACTGCTGAATAGGTGTTATAGAATATTCAAGCAGGACGTCTTTCCAGCTTGACATCGAGACGCTCGTCCAGTTGCCGTATATTCTCTTATATGTCGCTACACCCTCTGTGCTGAGTTCGTCAAAAATAATCTTGATATATTTATCCGAAACGTTGTCGGCGTCGATAAGCACCGCAAAATGTTTGTCCATTCAGACATCTCCGTTCGTTTTGTTTATTTGCTTATATGTCTATATATTTAAAAAGCGCCCGGATTTCAGGCGCTTTATAATTGCAAATAGCAGTCCGACCTTCGGAATTTACCTCAAAAATTATACGGAGTATTTCCAAAGCCCGTGAAGGTTGCAGTACGCATAAACCGAAACAAGCTCATCACCCTCGGAAAGAGCGAAAACAGCCTTAGGCTCTTTGTCTGCCGAAAGCTTTTTCATCTGGGTTCCCTGCTTTGTCTCAACAGCTATCCACTGAATAAGGTGCTCTTCTGTCATCGGATGAGCGACGCTTCCTACCGTTACCTCAACAGTATTTCCTTTTACGTTTGCAACAGGAACATGCTTTTCAACGGCGGCGTCTACCGAGCCCGGAACAATCTCCTGCATTTTTTCGCCGCAGCACATAACCGGAACGCCCTTATTCTCTGCATAGCAAATGATGTTTCCACAGTGTTTGCAAATATAAAATTTTAACTCGCTCATGAATCTTATTCTCCTTTACTTTTTTATCGCATGAAAAAACAAAGCGTTATTCACACATTTATAATATAGCACAATTACATATGAAAATCAATGATGAATTTAATTTTTTGCTTGATTATATTTATTAGCGCTTTGTTTTTAATCTGTTATGAACCCACTGCGTATTAAAAATGAGAACCCATAAGCATAGTTGCGGTATTATCGCAAAACGCTCTGAGTACATTTGAACAAGCTGAAAACAAAATTTATCGCCGGCGATACCAAAAAGCCAAATAAAGAGAATACCCGGCATCAATCAAAAACGTTAAAACGCGTCGCAAAAACACTTTATAATTACATTTTATGCATTAATTCTTATCAGTATATGTCCGAATCCTTTAAATAACGGCGTTTTCTTCGGAGTTGTATATAAAATTGTGCTGTTTAATATTGCTACAGACAAAAATATTGATTGCTGTTATAATTATTCATGTATCATTTATATGAAAAGAGGTTCAATTATATGAAACTATTCAAAAAAGCAATATCCGCTTTTTTGGCTTTGTCGATGGCAGCGGCAGTTATCTTGCCAGCCAATCAAAGCAGCGTGTTTGCCGTTCCAAACTCATCAGATGACGGCTTAATGCGCACGGATATGTCGTCCAGAGAATATGTTTATGAAATGGGGCTGGGGTTAAATCTCGGCAACAC
>CALWZA010000033.1 GCA_944385905.1 uncultured Clostridia bacterium | reverse complement strand
TCCTCCTCCGTCACCCAGAACTTCATCTGGATGTTCCGCTTTCTGTTTACCATTCCGCTTCGCCTCCGTTTCTTATAAGGGTCTGGGACTATCCCAGCAAGCAATTTTCGTGTTTAGGGGCAGGGGTCCCCCTAAACCGAAAATCCGCCAGTGGGTACTCGCTGACTGTGCTTGCTATCGTAACTCTTTTCCGTTTTTCCCCTTCACTAATACTACAATTTGAAGCATCAAAAATGGCTCTCGTAATAAATGAATTTATGCAGACCGAGTTTATACCACATCCGTAGTTGGCTTTGACGGATTATCCCATATTGACGAAGATGAAAACGGAAAAAAAGATTTTACTCCTTTGATTGAACAATCACTCTCATTGGGCAGATATGAGCATGACAGGAGTATGAGCGGAATTAACGGAGGGCATATGCTGACAACCGGTTCTGCACATGAGACAGTCCTTTCAAACGCCGGCAAAATTATAGAACTGATTAAAAGCGGAAAAATAAAGCATATTTTTCTGGTTGGCGGATGTGATGGTGCTCATGCGGGACGAAACTATTATACTGAATTTGTAAAGCAGACACCCATGGATTCTCTTGTGCTTACGCTTGCCTGCGGGAAATACAGATTTAATGACCTTGATCTCGGAGAGATAGACGGATTGCCGAGAATTCTTGATATGGGACAGTGCAATGATGCTTACAGTGCAATAAAAGTAGCACTTGCATTGGCAGATGCATTTGAATGTGATGTCAACGAATTACCATTGACTCTTGTGTTGTCATGGTATGAGCAAAAAGCGGTTTGTATTCTTTTGACGTTATTAGCTTTGGGTGTTAAAAATATGTATCTTGGACCGACGATGCCGGCATTCCTTTCAGAAACAGTAGTGAAGGTGCTTGTCGATACCTATGGACTTCAACCAATAACCGCTCCCGAACAGGACTTGGATGCAATACTTGGAAAAGGATAATGGATAAATAAAAAAGCTTTTATATTACCTTTTTAAGTAATATAAAAGCTTTTTTTGGCGGAGAAGGAGGGATTCGAACCCTCGAAGTGCTATTAACACTTACACGAGTTCCAGTCGTGCGCCATAAACCGGGCTAGGCGACTTCTCCGTTTGTAATCAACGAAAAACATTATAACATATCCCCTCAAAAAAAGCAAGTACTTTTTCATAAAAGCTGAAATAAGATAAATTAAATTTTATTGACAGCATAAGGAGAAAACAGCCTACGGCGATTTTATCTCCTTTCCCATAATAAATCTCCAAGGCTTGTTCTTCCACTCGTCGCCTGCGTAGTCTATTCCCACCCTCGGCGCGGTTGAAATTTCAAATTTTCTTCCGTCATCTTCAATCCACAGAAGACCGTTTGTACAAATATCAAGCCCGTTAAAGCTTTTGTCAATCAAAAGACGTTTTGTCAGCTTTGCCGGACCGCTGTAATTCTCACCCGCGCGGAGCAATACTCCCTGAGGGCAGTCAATGTCACCTGTTATGACATTAGCCAGCCAGTGCATACCGTAGCATAGATACACATATATTGTTCCGCCTTTTGAGTATAAAAGCTCTGTCCGTTGAGTCCTGCCCTTAGAGGCATGACATGCCTTGTCTTCCTCTCCGCGGTAGGCTTCGGTTTCGATTATTCGCACTTTAATTATTTCATCGCCGTTTTTTCTGACAAGAATTTTTCCCACAAGCATTGGAGCAACCTCAAGAGCGTCACGTTCAAAGAAATCAGACGAAAGCTTGACAGCGCTCATTTTTATACCTACTCCTTTCCGGAATGTTTACGCCGTATTTGACATCATAAAAACTCATATGCCTTGTAACCGGATACAAAGCCTATCACTTTTCTTTCAAAGCGTTCACAAGTTCCGCATCAGGCGTGACATAAGCGGTTTGATTATTAGTGAAAATAACCTTTCCGGGCTTTGCCCCCGAAGGCTTTTTGACGTACTTTACCTGAACATAGTCAACCGGAACCTGAGCCGAGTTTTTCGCCTTGCTGTGGAAAGCGGCGATTACGCAAGCTTCCTCAATAGTCTTGTCGGGAGGAGTAGTGCCGTTTGCGCAGATGATAACATGTGAGCCGGTGATGTTGTGCACATGAAGCCAAATATCGGTTTTTTCAGCATCCTTTAAAGTGAGCTTGTCGTTTTGCACGTTGTTTCTGCCGACCAGAATAGTGTAGCCGTCTGATGAGACGAATTTCAGCGGAGGCAGCGGCTTTTGCTTAGAGCCTTTTTGTTTCGGCATTTTTAAATAGCCCTGCATAGCCAGCTCCTCACGAAGCTCGTTTATTTCATTTTCGGTTGAAGCTCTAGTAAGCGCATCAAAAACGCTGTCAATATAAGCCAGTTCCTCTTCTCCCGAAGAAATAAGACCTGTAAGCATTTTTTCTGCTGTGTCAGCCTTGCGGTATTCAGAATAGTACTTTTGAGCGTTTTGAGACGGTGTGAGCCTTTTATCAAGCAAAACTTCAATTTTAGGATTGCCGTCAACAAAAAAGTTGTCCAAAACCGCTTTGGTCTGACCTTTTTCAAGCTGCCAAATATTTGCCATAATGAGGTCTCCGCAAAGCTTAAGCTCGTCTCTTTTCGAGCACTCGTCAAGCTCAAGCTTTTGAGCTGAAATTCGTCTTGAAATACGCTCGGTGAGATTTAAAAGCAGTTTAAATAAGTCAGCGGCTTTTTGTTTTATTCTTGAAGACAGGTCTTTTTCGCTGTAAAAGTAATCAAGGAGTTCACAAGCGCTTTGAAAAGGCTTTGTAAGCATTAAATTTCCGTATTGACTTATTGAAACAAAGCAAAAGTCTTTAAGCGCGCCGTCACGGTCTTTGATTACAGTAAACGTGTTGTTTTTGTTTTTAACCTCATCGGCGGCCTTTGAAAGATAGAAAAAAAGCCTTGAAAATTCATCTTCTGTCAGTTCTCCCGCAGGCTTTTCATCGGTTTTTCTCAGGCTAAAAAACGACGCTTCTCTGGCAAAAACCGGTGATATTCCCTCAAGGCATGACATCAAAGCCTTTGAAAGAAGCTTCGATGAATTTTGCTCCAAAGAAGCCTTAAAAGTGTTTTTGTCAAGCTCTGTAATAAGCAGCTTGTCTTCTTTAGGCGGCAGAGAGTAAACCATTCCCGGAAGTACCGGTCTGACGCTGGAAACGTCCTCGCTTACACGTTTAATACTGTCGATGACTCTTCCGTTTGAACCGATAAGAATCAAATTTGAACGCCTTCCCATGATTTCAACAGCAAGAGTAAGGCTGACATAATCGCCCATTTCGTTTGTCGCATCAAAATCAAAAAATAAAATCCGCTCAAACCCGTCCTGCCTGACAGCGGTAAGCTTTCCTGAGCCGAGATGCTTTCTCAAAAGCATACAAAACATCGGCGGAGACTTAGGATTTTCAACCTCGGCTTCGGTCAAACCGACTCTCGCGCTGCTTGCCGAGGTTGAAATAACAAGCTTTTGGATTCCCTCTCTTGTGCGAAATGATATTATTATTTCCTCTTTTGAGGGCTGATGTATTTTATCCACCCTTGAACAGAGGAGTTTTTCTTCTATTTCAGATTTTACAAGGTTTAAAAATATTCCGTCAAGCGCCATTTATTCAGTCCCCCGAAAAGAATTTATAAGTAACTGACGATATCTTTATTGCTTTCGGCAATTTCAAACGAAACGTCAGAAACCGAGTTTTCAAGCTGTGCCTTCAGAAAGTCAAGAACGATATTCTCAGTATAGAAATGTCCGCCGTCGATAAGAGTCAGACCGCAGTTGTGAGCGTCGATAAACTGGTCGTGTTTAACGTCGCCGGTGATGTAAGCGTCGATTCCCATTTCAGCGGCAAGCTTTGCAGAGCTGCCTCCCGAACCGCTGCAAAGCGCAACCGAGCGTATAGGTTTTTTCCCGTCAACATACCTGACGACTTCGGTTTGAAAAGCTTTTTTAACCTTTTTTACAAGCTCGCATGCCGATATAGGGGAGGAGAGAGTGCAAATTTTGCCGTAGCCCTCGCCAATGTCAGTTTTTTCAAAAACGATGTCGGTAATTTTCATTTCAAGAAGCTTTGCCATGATCTCTGAAATTCCAATACCGCTCTGAGTTTTGTCAAGGTTTGTGTGAGCCGCAATATGGGAAATTCCGCAGCTTACAAGACGATAAGCTATTGAACCTTCGGCAATTGTTTTTAAAGGATTGAAAATAGCGGGGTGATGAGTAATAATCAGGTCGATTTTCTTTTTCAAAGCTTCGTCAATGACTTCCTGAGTGATGTCTAGAGCAAGCAGCGCCTTTGAGACTGGTGATGACGGACTTCCTACAAGAATGCCGCTGTTGTCAAAGCTGTCGGCGATGGAAAAAGGCGCGACCGCATTTATCGCATTATAAATATCATTTACAGTTGTCATATACAGCATTCCTAACCTTATTTGAGATTTCAATAAGATGTTCGCCCTGTTCCTTTTTTGATTGAGAGTTTTTCATTCCGGCTCCTGCCTGTTTCAGGCGGCTTGCCTGAATAAGCATATATTTTTTCGCGGTTTCGTCTGACAAATCAGCTTTTCCGAGAATTTTCTCAACTTCCGACGGATAACTGCAAACTCCGGTAAACTTCACTTTAAAAACAGTATAAACAAATCCGCCTTTCTCACAAAAAAGCTGTTTTTGCACCTCAAAGCCGTTCTCGCAAAGCTTGCCGTAAAGCCAAACGTCTTTTGACATTGGCTGAAGCACAAGGTTTATTCCGTTTTTGAGCCAATCGGCAGATTTTCTTGTGATAATATCAAAAATCAGTTCTCCGCCCATACCGGCGATAATAACATCAGTTATCCCGTCATAAGGAATACTGTCAAGCCCGTCAGATTTCACAACCGATATTTTATCAGAAAGTCCGACTCTGCTTACGGTAAGCCTTGCTGCTTCAAGAGGTCCGTCGTTTATGTCGGCTGCAACCGCTGAGACAGATATTCCGCTTTCAACAAGCAGGCAGGGGAGATATGCGTGGTCGGTCCCGATATCCGCGGCACGGCCGCCTTTTGTAACAAGCTTTGAGCATGTGAGAAGTCGGTTGTCGAGTGTATGAGTCATAACAGAAAGTCCTTTCAAACTGAAAAAGCAGAGAAAAAGCGGACGAAAAACTTTTCATCCGCTTGCGGCTTACTTGTTTTTAAAATAGTCGTTAAGCTTGTCCACAAGCTCCTGAGGGTCAACTCCGTGAACCTCGCAAGCCTGCTCGATGGTTTCGCCTCTTGCTGAGGGGCAGCCGAGACAGTGCATGCCCATTTCGAGGAAGTAAGGTGCGCAGTCGAAATCGACGTCAAGAATATCGCCGATAATAGTGTCTTTAGTAACTTTGAAATCCATATTATCAAATCCTTTCGTAAAGCTATTGTTATTGTACCACATTTTTTTATATAATGCAACGGATTTATCATTTTTAAGCTTTTATTTAAAACTAATTTTTACGTCTTTATATATTAATATAACAGATAACTTTAAAAAGAAGTAAATAAAAAATCACACCGCCGAAAATTAGCGGTGTGACTTTCAATTTGAATCAGATAGAAAGAATTATTCCTCTTTCATCTTTGCAAAGCATTCGCTGCAATAAACCGGACGGTCGTCGTGGGGCTTAAAGGGAACCTTAGCTTCCTTTCCGCAAGAAGCGCAAGTAGCAGTATAGTACTGTTTGCCTGCTTCCTTCTTCTTCTGTCTGCAAGCCTTGCACATTTTAGGGTCGTTTTCAAAGCCCTTTTCTGCATAAAACTCCTGCTCGCCTGCTGTGAATACGAACTCTTGGCCGCACTCCTTGCATACTAATGTTCTGTCCTCGTACATGGTTTTTACCTCGCTTAAAATTTTTGTGCCTAGTCGGACTCCCACCGACACCTTTGGTTAATTGCGAAAACGATTAAACAACGCTCTGGAATTAAGCTACGTGGCCGTATATATCGCACCGTTTGAAACGGAATACGTCAAATTGATTGTCAGAGCAAAGCGCTTCTGAGCTTTTTTTTGATCCTTTGGACGGCGTTGTCAACAGACTTGACAGAAACGCCTAAACTTTTAGAAATATTCTCATAGCTTTCATCGAGAATATAGAGCTTCAAAACCGAGAGCTCCAGTTCGGAGAGAACCGATGCGATTTTCTTAAACATTTCTTTTGAAATTTCTTTTTGAAGATAAATTTTATCAGGAGAATAGTCATCATCTTCCTGTTCGTCAAGATTATCGTCAAAAGAGCTTGTCTTGTCAGTGATTCTGCCGGATTTTTTTGCCGCATCGTAAATTTTATTTTGAATGCAGGTTCGCGCATAAGTTGAAAACGAAGTCCCGTGTTTCGGATCAAAGGTTTTAATCGCAGAAAACAGTCCAAGCAAACCTTCACTTGAAAGGTCATCGGCATCAAAGCTGTTGTTTGAAGCTCGGGCGGCTATAGCTCTGACAGTTTTAAGATATCTCGAAATCAGTTCTGAGTAAGCACGATCATCATTTTTGCAGGATTTTGCAAGATCTTCGTCAGAAAGTTTTGAGAAATCGTTAATAGAAACGTTATCCAATATTATTCACCCATATATCTACGAAATATATGCTATCATCATTGTTGAAACTTGTCAAGAGAACAGATAGCAATTTGCAAAATTTCATCATATCATACAAACTCGACTTGCAATATTTGGTGGTTTTATTAAAGGCTATCTTGTAACATTTTTATAAGTTTTGTCACGAAAGCCCCGGCGGTAAGCAATCACAGTTTTAATAGGTTCGTCAATTTTCAGCAAAGCGTAAACTATCAAGACAGGTAATTTTAAAACCCAGCCGGCAAACATTCCGAGAGGAAGAGCCACTCCCCAAAGGCAAATCAGTTCAAGAGCCATGCAAAATTTCGTGTCTCCGGCGCCTCTGAGTACTCCTACGATGGAGACAGTAGCACATGTGGAGAAGAAAGTGACAACAGCGACAATAGCAATAAGGCTTTCCGTAAGAGATTTAGATGCGCTGTCAATATTGTAGAACGACACGAAAGGCTTTCGCAGTATAAAAACAAGCAGAGCAGAAATCAAACCTATAACAATTCCCAAAAGCATAAGTGTTTTGCCCGTGCGTTTAGCCTCGTCCATTTTATCCTCACCGATTCTGGTACCCACAATTACCGACGTTGCGTTTGCGATTCCAAAACCCATAATAGTCATAAGCTGCATCAAAACCGAGGCAATAGAGTTTGCGGCAATAATGTCTGATGAAATTTGTCCCAAAACAGCGGATTGAGCGGAGGTTGCCAAAGCCCAGCTCGACTCGTTTGCGCATACCGGCAGAGCGTATTTCGCATAGTCCTTAAGCATAAGCTTGTCCGCGCTTAAAATATCTTTAAACCTAAACTTAATCTTTTTCTCAATAAAAAAGGTATACGTAAAAACAATCATAAACTCAGCTATTCTCGCAATAAGCGAAGCCAGAGCGGCGCCTCTGATTTCCATTCTCGGAGCGCCGAGGTTTCCGAAAATGAATACCCAGTTAAGAAAAACATTTACAAAAAAAGCGCAAAGGCTTGCCGCGACGCTGACTTTAACAATCGTGACGCTGCGGTAAATGCATACCAAGCCAAACGAAATACCAAAAAATATATAGCTCCAGGAAATGATGTCAAGATACTTCATTCCCTCTTCAATTACTGCCTGGTCATTAACGTAAATTCTCATTATCTGATACGGAAACAACCGAGCGGCAGCGAAGAAAATAACAGCGACAGCCACAGCAAATGATAAAACCGTTCCGATTATCTGCCTGACAGCTTTTAAGTCATTTTTTCCGTAGTATTGAGAGCATAAAACCGCACCGCCCGAGGCAATGCCGAACACAACCATCTGAAGTAAAAAAATAGGCTGATTAGCCTGAGCCGCTCCTGAAATCTGAGCCTTTCCGAGCTGACCGAGCATCACAGTGTCAGTAAGTGAAACTCCGAATACTATAAGGTTTTGAAGAGCAATCGGCAAAGCGATAAAAAGAACAGATTTATAAAAATGTTTATCCCAAATTAATTTATTCATTAAACACACCCGGTTGATCAGACTTTAATATATTTCCGAAAAATTTTTTCTCCCGATTGAGAATAAATCACCGCCATGGCAGTCATCAGCGACTACAAGAGGAAAATCCTCAACATAAAGTTTTTTGACGGATTCGCAGCCGAGGTCGTCAAATGCGATAACCTCACACGATTTAATACACTTGCACGCAAGTGCCCCAGCACCTCCGACAGCACAAAGGTAAACAGCCTTGTTACGAACAACGGCGTCTCTTACCTCCTGATTTCTTTCGCCTTTTCCTATCATTGCGGCAAGACCCAAATCCAAAAGCTTCGGTGCAAACTTGTCCATTCGTCCGCTTGTCGTCGGTCCGCATGAGCCGATAGGTCTGCCTTCAGGCGCCTGAGTAGGACCGGCATAGTAGATAACAGCGCCGTTAATATCAAAAGGCAGACTTTTTCCATCACTGAGCAGGCTGAAAAAGCGCTTGTGAGCGGCGTCTCTTGCGGTGTAAACATAACCGGAGAGCAAAACTTTATCTCCGCAGTTGAGCTCGCAAGCCATATTTTTAAGCTCTTCTGTTCTGATTTTTCTAATCATGATTAAAAGCCTTTCGTCCGTAGTTTTCAATTTTCGGCACAGATACATCTGAAATTTCAGTAAACGACATAAAGTCCCGGAACTTGCACTCACTTGTGGTGTATTTGTCACCCATTACAATGTCATATGTAAGCATATCAAGCTCCGAATCCCTGTAGTCAGAGTTGTCGTAGCATGTTGAATATGTCGGAAGTTCAGACATTTTATCGAGCATAGCCGTCTGAAAATCATTGAGAGGCAAACCCGCAGCGTCCATAATGATATAAGGAGCATAGAATACGGAAAACGGCTCGTCAGGGATTTTGCTGTAATCAATATCATAGTTTGCCCATATAAAATAGTGCTGTTTGTAAAGCTCAGAGCAGTTATCTGCGTTTATTTCAAGAAGCTCATAAGCTGAATTTTCACCTTTAAAGCATGGGTAGTGGTCGCCTGTAAAGAAAACAACAGTAGGTTCTCCGCAGTTTTTAAGCTCGTTGATAAATTCTTCCAGTCCGTTAAGCATATCGCCGACAACGTCAATGTAATAATCAAGCTCGGTTTCGTCGTCGGTTTCGGGGTCATAAGGCTGATGATCCTGCATTGTGGTGCAGTGAATAAAAGCGGGTTCATCCGAATCCTCAATTATTTTTTCAGCCTGAGCCCAAATAGTGCGGTCGGATATATAGGTTTTATAGTATTCTGTAGGGACGGTAAGATTGTCGTCAAAATACATATTGTCAAAGCCGTAGTTTGCATATACTCTGTCCCTGCTGTAAAATGTCCTTAAAAATGTGTGAATGTAGTTTGTCGAATATCCAAGAGAGCTGTAATAGGACGGAATAGTCTGCTGTTCTCTGTCCAAAAGAAGCTTGTGAGGCATATTAGGATCGTTCAAAGATCTGACAGGCAAACCGAAAAGAAGCTCAAATTCAGTTCTGACAGTGTAGCTTCCGAAAGTAGGAACAACAGTATATCCCGACTTGCCCTCATTGGCAATTCTGTCAAACGGAGCGTAAACCTCACGGTCGAAATCCAGCTCTTCAAAAATTCTGAAGTCAGTAAAAGCTTCCGACATTATCATTATAACATTAGGTTTCACGCTTTCGTCGTCCTGAGACGGCGAGTCAGCACTTTCAAGAAGCATATTGATGCTGTCTGCGCTGTAATTAACGGGAGTCGCAACTCCGCGGTTAAGGTATTCAGTAGTTGTCTGAGTTAAAAAAGCGAGAAAGCTATTGTTGTCGAATTTTTCATTAACCCTGAAAACGTTGTCTGATGATGACGTGTCGATATCAAAAAACGAGTAAACGGGCGTCGCAATCGCTGGGGTCGCAACAGTAACCGCAACTGTCATAAAGCAAAGCGCTGAGGTTGCGATTCTCTTAACGGAGCGGCGCTTCAAAACAGGATTAAAGATAAATACAGCGACAAAATAAGCAAGCACTATTGCAACGCAGGCAACAAGAGCGGGTGTAATTTTTATATAGGCAAAGCTGGTAATCTTGTCGATGTTTACAGACAGCTTAAAATCAGTCAGAATGAGGTGATTTCCGCTGGTGTTAAACTTGAAAAGCTCGACGATTGATAGGGTGGTGTAACAAACAGAGAGAACAAAAGTTGCAATCCAGCCTTTTTTTACGATAAGCATAATCGCAATATAAAGCAGGGCGCATAACAGTATATTAAAAATAACGATGCTTGGCTTTGTAAACAGAAAAACAATAAACTTTGACGGGCTCTTCATGTGAATAATTTCCGCCATAGTGGTTATAAAAATAGGAAAGAGTATGAGAAGACAAGCGTTAGTAGCTTTAAAACGGGATGTGTTTGAAGCACGCTTTTCATTTATTTTCCTGCATGCAGTGCCGAATCGCGAAGCAGTAAGTTTATTTTTTAAATTGAAAAGCAAATTTTTAAATTTATTAAATGCCTGTACAAACGTCTTTTTCATACGTTCGCAAAGCTCCTTTCGTAAGACGATTTACACATTAATGATACCATACATTTTATATTAATTCAAGTAAAAAAATCATCCAGCGCAATATAAAAGCATAAAATATGCCGATTTAAGCAAAGCGAACCCAAAACGAGTGTTGCCCGATATTATCCGCCGAGCTTAGCCCTTTCCTTTGCTCTTAAAGTGTTGCTAAGGATTCTTTTTCTGATTCTCAGAGATTTAGGAGTAACCTCAAGCAGCTCGTCGTCGGCAAGAAACTCAAGACAGTCCTCAAGACTCATTATTCTCGGCGGAACAAGCCTTAAAGCGTCGTCGCTTCCGCTCGCGCGCGTATTGGTAAGGTGCTTCCTTTTACATACGTTTACAACAAGGTCTTCAGCTTTAGGTGAAGCACCTACAACCATGCCCTCATAAACCTGAACGCCTGGTCCGATAAACAGCGAACCCCTTTCCTGAGCGTTGTAAAGTCCATATGTGATAGCTTCTCCGGTTTCAAAAGCGACAAGAGAGCCGACATTTCTTCTCGGGATGTCACCCTTATACGGCTCGTATCCGTGGAAAACCGAGTTTAAAATACCTTCGCCTCTTGTGTCGGTCAAAAATTCGCTGCGATATCCGAACAATCCTCTCGCAGGAATAAGAAATTCCACTCTCATTCTGCTTCCTACAGGCTGCATGGAAATCATTTCGCCTTTTCTCGCACCCATTTTTTCCATAACAGAGCCGAGACAATCCTCAGGCACGTCGATAACAAGCTGTTCAATCGGTTCGCAGAGCTTGCCGTCAATTTCCTTATACAAAACTCTCGGAGTTGAAACTCCAAGTTCATAGCCTTCACGTCTCATATTTTCAATAAGGATAGAAAGGTGCATTTCGCCTCTTCCTGCAACCTTAAAGCTGTCGGTTGAGTCTGTTTCGGTAACTCTAAGGGAAACGTCTTTAAGAAGTTCTTTGAAAAGTCTGTCACGAAGGTGACGGGACGTAACAAATTTGCCCTCTCTTCCGGCGAACGGACTGTCGTTTACGGAAAAAGTCATTTCAACTGTCGGTTCGCTGATTTTAACAAACGGAACAGGTTCAAAGCAGTTTGAGGCACAGATTGTGTCGCCGATAGTTATATTTTCAATTCCGCTTATGCAAATAACGTCGCCTACCTTGGCGCTGTCGCACGGGATTCTCTGAAGTCCGTCAAACTGATATATAGTAACAATTTTGCTTCTGTATTCCTTTTTTGTCTGATGAAAATCGCCGACAGTTACATCCTGGTTAACTTTAATTTCTCCGCGCTCGATTCTTCCGACGGCAATGCGTCCTACATAATCGTTGTAGTCGATAGCGGAAACAAGCATCTGAAGAGGACCGTCGGGGTCGCCTTCCGGGCACGGGATATATTCAAGGATTTTTTCAAAAAGAGGAATAAGATTTTTTCCCTGTTCATATTGGGAAAGAGAAGCGGTTCCCTCACGTCCCGAGCAGAATAGGATAGGGGAATCAAGCTGTTCGTCGGTGGCATTTAAGTCCATGAAAAGCTCTAAAACCTCGTCGACAACCTCATTTATGCGGGCGTCGGGACGGTCGATTTTATTGACGACAACAATAATTCTGTGACCGAGCTCAAGTGCGCGCTCAAGGACAAATCTGGTTTGCGGCATAGTACCCTCAGCGGCGTCAACAAGAAGAATAACTCCGTCAACCATTTTAAGAACACGCTCGACCTCGCCTCCGAAATCAGCGTGACCCGGGGTATCAATAACATTTATTTTAACACCGTTGTAATGAATAGCTGTGTTTTTCGCAAGTATTGTAATACCTCTTTCACGCTCAATATCGTTAGAGTCCATTACTCTCTCGGCAACAGCCTGATTCTCACGAAAAGTACCGCTTTGCTTAAGCATTTCGTCAACCAAAGTTGTTTTTCCGTGGTCAACGTGAGCGATAATAGCTACATTTCTCAAATCTTCTCTTAACAAGTGACTTCCTCTTTTCTTATTTATCATATATAAAATGTTCATCAGTACAACTTATTATTATATAGCGTTTTAAATAAATAATCAATAGGGAATTATGACAATATAACCAAAATCGCCGTGCTTGCGATAGACCATTATAAACAAAAACCGCCCCGAGCGTTCGGAGCGGTCTGAATTGTGTTAATCAATCCCAATGGATAATTTTATATTTTCCTATAAGCGGAAGCGGCTTAGCGTTGCCGTTAGCGGCATTAACAATGCCCATAATCTCGAAAACTAATGCCATTATGTATCCAACAAATCCTACTATCCATCCGAGAATCGGCACGATAAAACAAAGGGTGCATATAAAGGTAAACACCATAAGTACCACTGCCTGATTTGCGTGGAAACGGACAAACTTTGATTTGGGCTCCGCAACAAGACCGATAATGCCTAATACCAGATATCCGATCGCAGCAAGCGCCTTGTTCTTCTGAATATCGGCAGGATCAAATCCGGCGTTGTAATTAGGAGCATATTGATACTGCTGATTTACAAACGTCTGCGGATTAGGATTTGGATTTGGATTTGGGTTAGGATTTGGATTAGGGGTCGGATTTGGAGTTGGATTAGGCTCTGCCGACGGCTGAGCGTTGTGATTTACGTTTGCTCCGCATGCGGTGCAAAACTGAGCTTCATCAGGAATCTGAGCTCCGCATTTAGTACAAAAAGCCATATTAATGTCCTCCTTAAAACTTATTGAATAAATTTTATATACTAATTATACAACATATTAACCGATTTGTCATCTTAAATTTATCTTAATCCGAAAATTCAGCATATTCCACATTATTTACTGCCATATTTATGCATACTGAATAATAAGATTTCCTTTCAGCTCATACATATGTGCAACACGCTGTAAAAATGCCGAAAGCACATTATGAATTAAACTTTGCGTTTTAAACTGTGAGCGTAGTTGAGCCCGACATATACGGCGATTAGTATTAAAATCGAGCAAGATAAGATTATATACATTTCCGTTTCGGTAACAGTATGGTCAAAAAACTCAACGCCTGTGTCAAAAGCAGTCTTGATTCCGCTTATTGCCTCTGCCGGCAGATAATTTTTCTCAAGTTCCGAAATTGCTCCTCGCAAAAGATGATTGTGAAGCAGTGAGGTTCCGTAAGTTCCGGGCAGGAAAGATATAAATTTTCTGATTCCATCGGAAAACTGTGAAACCGGTATGTAAGCTCCGCAGATAAATCCGTAGGCAGAGCTGATAATCGCGCTGACAGCGGAAATTTGCCCCTGAGTTGACAAGAAAAAATTCACAACCGAAGAAAGAGCCGTTCCGAACAAAACTAGAAGAAATACGTCAAGACAGGTTAAAAGAATGTCCTGAAGTGATAAGAAGAAACCGGTTTGCGAAAGATAAATCAAGCATATGCCAAAAGCTGTAAAGCATATAATCAGAGTTGAAGCGCACGTTGAAATATAGTAACTCAGAGCGAGAACAGAGCGCTTCAGAGGAGAAGTTGTCAAATCGGTGTACGCGCCCGTTACCTTGTCCTGAACCATAAGCAGATTGGAGCAAAAAGAGATGGTGACGCAGCAAACAGCCAAAAGCGAGGAAAAAAGCCAACCTCCGACAAAGCCCTCAATCAGATCGTTCGGAACGTTTAATTCCGCAGGAATAAAAGCTTTCAAACTGTCACGGTATACATTTCCGAGAAAAGTTATAAACAAAAGAATCAAAATCATCGGAGTAACCAGCGAAGTGAGGAATAAACCTTTGTCTTTAAAAAACAGCTTTGTGTTGCGCTGCGTAAGAGTAAAGAACGTGTTCATACTATTTTTCCTCCGCATTGATTTTTACCGCTGACGAGCCGAGAGACTTTCCCGTAACCGAAAGGAAAACATCGTCCATGCTTCCTTTTATAATCTCAAAGTCCTTGAAAATTTCGGGATATCTTACAATAAGCTCAGCCGCTTTTGCCGTGTTTGGGACTTGGATTCTGAAAGCGTCCCTGATTTTTTCATAAGGCATGCTAAGAAGCTTCGCCTGCTCCTCGGTCGCCCCGTAAATGGTTATAAAATCGCCGGTAAAGCTGTTTTTCAATTGAAGCGGAGTTCCCTCGGCAACAATTTTTCCGCTGTCTAAAATAACCACATAATCAGCGGCGGTAGCTTCTTCCATATAATGCGTGGTAAGAAAGACCGTAACTCCGTCGTCTTTTCTGAGCTTGGAAACAACATCCCATACGGCTTTTCTGGTCTGAGGGTCTAGTCCTGTTGTAGGTTCGTCAAGCACAAGCAGCTTTGGCTTGTGGATAATTGCCCTTGCTATGTCAATGCGTCTTCGCTGACCGCCCGAAAGTTTTCCGACGGGTCTTTTAAGCAAATCACTGAAATCCAACACATCGCTCAGCTCGCCAAGCCTTTTTTTGAAGGTGCTTCCTGAAATGCCGTAAAGTGACGCCCTGCTTTTTAAATTGTCATAAACCGTAAGAGCCTTGTCAAGAACAGAATTTTGAAAAACAACGCCTATTTCCCGACGTATACTGTTAATATCCCTGTCAATATCCTTTCCGCAAACAAAAACGCTGCCGCTGTCTCGTGAAAGCTGACCGCACATTATAGATATTGTTGTGCTTTTGCCTGCGCCGTTTACTCCGAGAAAGGCGAAAAGCTCGCCTTCCTTGACCTTGAAACAGATATCGTTTACAGCTTTAACGTCTTTAAAGCTCTTAAATAGATTGTCAATTTTGATTATATCAGACATTTAGTGCCTCCGTAATGGTAATCTGTCTTTTGATGCAATAAACGGTTATCTTTCTGCTAAGAGTCATAAAAAATATCTTGCCTGCGCGTTTAATTTAATAACTGACTGTGCAAAAAGAAAAGCCTTAAGAATCGCACAAAATTTTTAACATAACAATTTATTATACAACATTTATGTGTTAGCTATGAAAAAGTGCCGATGTTATAGTGTATATTCTTTTAAATTATACAAATATAATTAGTTAAAGTCAAGAACACACTGTCCGGTAAAGTAATACGTAAAAGTTTCTGAAAAACAAACATAAAATCTATTTAAAAACTATAAATTAAAAGAATACCGGACTGACAGATTAATAGCCTCATGCAGTTCGGTACAGATTATTGAGCTTTATTTATAAGAGTTGTAAGCCCATAAGTCAGAGTAAGAAAAGAGTCGCCCAAGTGAACGTTTTCAACCACTATTTCCTTATAATCTATTCTCAGGTCGTAATGTGAAAAATTCCAAAACGCCTTGATTCCGAGGTTTACAAGCCTGTTTGCGATCTGCTGAGCATTCTGCTTAGGAATACATAAAACAGCGATTTCCGGCTTTTCGGAAAGACAAAACGAATCGAGTTCGGAAGCAGGTGAAATTTTTATTCCCGCAACATCCTGTCCCCATATCGAGGAGTTAGAATCGAATATTCCGATAAGAGAGCATCCGCGCTTGGAAAAATCAATGTGCAGCGCAATAGCCTTTCCGAGATTTCCCGCGCCGATAAGAATAGCCTTGTAGTTTCTGTCAACACCGAGAATTTTGCCTATTTCCTCGTGCAGCTCCAAAACATTATAGCCGTAGCCCTGCTGTCCGAATCCGCCGAAGCAGTTCAAATCCTGTCTTATCTGCGATGCGGTTGAACACATTTTTTCGGAAAGCTCTCTGGATGAAATTCTGGTAACACCCTGCTTTATAAGCTCGCCGAGAAATCTGTAATACCGTGGCAGCCGCTTAATAACAGAGCTGGATATAACTTCTTTGGGCATTTTATCAGATACGTCCTTTCGGAAAATTTACATATTGCGAAGTCTCTTGTTGATTTCATAGAGGAAAGTTTCTGTATCAACAGATTGTTTGTTTTCAAGTGTAGACATTGCGAACAAATCGCCGGTCATAACTCCGTCTTCAATGGTCTGAATTGTGGCTTTCTCAAGCTTGTCTGCAAACTCCGAGAGAGCTGAGTTTTGGTCAAGCTCACCGCGCTTTCTGAGCGCGCCGCTCCATGCGAAAATTGTGGCGACAGAGTTTGTAGAGGTCTTTTCGCCCTTGAGGTGCTTGTAGTAGTGCCTCTGAACGGTTCCGTGAGCGGCTTCATATTCATAAACGCCGTCAGGGGAGACAAGTACGCTGCTCATCATGCCGAGACTTCCGAAAGCGGTAGCAACCATGTCCGACATAACGTCGCCGTCGTAATTTTTGCAAGCCCATATATATCCGCCGTTTGAGCGAATAACTCTCGCGACAGCGTCGTCGATAAGCGTGTAGAAATACTCAATACCCGCCGCCTCAAACTTTGCTTTGTACTCGTTTTCAAAAATCTCAGCGAAAATATCCTTGAAACGGTGATCATACGTTTTTGAAATGGTGTCCTTTGAAGCGAACCAAAGATCCTCTTTAGCGTCAAGAGCATAGTTAAAGCAGGCTCTCGCGAAAGAAGCGATTGAGCTGTCAAGATTGTGAACACCCTGAACTATTCCGTCGGAATTCTTGAAATCGTGAATAAGCTTTCTGGTTTCGTTGCCGTCCTTGTCAGTCACGACAAGCTCCGCCTTTGACCCCTGAGAAACAGCCATTTCTGTATTCTTGTAAATATCGCCGTATGCGTGACGGGCAATAGTGATGGGCTTAGTCCAAGTAGGAATGAAAGGGGTGATTCCCTTGACGATGATAGGCTTTCTGAAAACCGTACCGTCCAAAATGGCTCTGATAGTGCCGTTCGGAGATTTCCACATCTCCTTGAGATTATATTCAGTCATTCTCGCGGCATTCGGAGTAATAGTAGCGCATTTTACGGCAACGCCGTATTTTTTTGTAGCCTCGGCGCTGTCAACCGTAACCTTGTCGTTTGTCTCGTTGCGGTGCTCAAGTCCGAGGTCATAGTACTCGGTTTTGAGGTCAACATAAGGAAGAATGAGGATATCCTTTATCATTTTCCAGATAACTCTGGTCATCTCGTCGCCGTCCATCTCGACAAGAGGGGTAGTCATTTTAATTTTATCAGCCATTCCGATTGTCCTTTCTTTTGATTACTTAAGGCTTTCTCTTGTGAAATTGAGAAGTCCTCCGGCAGCCATTATAGCCTTTGCCCTGTCAGAAAGCTCACACTTTGCGATAATGGTTTTTCCGTTTGTCTTGTCAAGAATTTCAAAATCCTTGCCGTTTGCGACAGCGTCTCTGATGTTTGTCATGACAAGCTCGTCTCCCTGAGAAATGAGGTCGTAATCAGCCTCGTTTGCAAAGGTAAGAGGGAGTATTCCTGAATTTATGAGGTTCGAGCGGTGAATTCTCGCAAATGACTTAACCAAAACCGCCTTAACGCCGAGATAAAGAGGAGCGAGAGCCGCATGTTCTCTCGAAGAGCCCTGACCGTAATTCGATCCTCCGACTATAATGCTCTTTCCGAGTCTTAATGCTCTTTCAGAAAATTCCTCATCGCATACAGCAAAGCAGAACTTTGAAATAGCGGGGATATTTGAACGCAGGGGAAGTATTTTAGCTCCGGCAGGCATAATGTGGTCTGTTGTGATGTTGTCGCCGACTTTGAGCGATACCTGAGCGTCGATGCTGTCAACAAGAGCTTCAGATACAGGGAAAGGTTTGATGTTGGGGCCCCTGAGTATCTCAACGCTATCCATTTCAGCCTCTGATTCCGGCGGAACAATCATGTTGTCGTTGATTGTGAATACCTCGGGAAGCTTGAATTCAGGCATTTCACCCAAAGTTCTCGGGTCGGTGAGATAGCCTGTCAAAGCGGAAACAGCAGCCATTTCGGGAGAAACGAGATAAATCTGAGCGTCCTTTGTGCCCGAACGTCCCTCAAAGTTTCTGTTGAAGGTTCTCAAAGAAATACCCTTTGAGTTAGGAGACTGTCCCATACCTATACACGGACCGCATGCCGATTCAAGGATTCTCGCTCCGGCGTCAATAAGGATTGAAAGCGCGCCGTTTTGAGCGAGCATATTCAAAACCTGCTTTGAACCGGGAGCGATTGAAAGAGAAACGTCGGGATGAACGGTTTTGCCCTTGAGAATGTGAGCAACCTTAAGCATATCAAGAAGAGATGAGTTTGTGCATGAGCCGATGCAAACCTGGTCTATTTTAAGAGTGCCGATTTCTTCAACGCTCTTGACATTGTCAGGCGAGTGAGGACAAGCGGCAAGAGGAACAAGCTCTGAAAGATTGATGTCAACAATTTCATCGTAAACAGCGTCAGCGTCAGCCGAAAGCTCAACCCAAACATCTTCTCTGCCCTGAGCCTTTAAAAACTGTCTGGTGATTTCATCAGACGGGAAGATAGATGTGGTAGCTCCGAGCTCAGCGCCCATGTTGGTTATGGTAGCTCTTTCGGGAACAGAAAGGGTTTTAACTCCTTCGCCGCAGTATTCAATTACTTTTCCTACTCCGCCTTTAACGGAAAGTCGGCGCAGAACCTCAAGAATAACATCCTTAGCCGCAACCCAAGGTGAAAGCTTTCCCGTAAGGTTTACCTTAACGATTTTCGGATAGGTGATATAATACGCTCCTCCGCCCATAGCGACGGCAACGTCAAGACCTCCCGCTCCGATAGCAATCATGCCTATTCCGCCGCCTGTAGGAGTGTGAGAGTCAGAGCCGATAAGAGTCTTTCCGGGAATTCCGAAACGTTCAAGGTGAACCTGATGACAGATTCCGTTGCCGGGACGTGAAAAATAAATGCCGTGCTTTTTGCAAACAGAACCGATAAAGCGGTGGTCGTCAGCGTTTTCAAAGCCCGACTGAAGAGTATTGTGGTCTATGTAAGCAACAGAGCGTTCGGTTTTTACACGCGGAACGCCCATAGCCTCGAATTCAAGATAAGCCATGGTTCCTGTAGCGTCCTGAGTGAGCGTCTGGTCGATTTTAATTCCGATTTCACTGCCCTTGATAAATTCTCCGTCAACGACATGTGCTTTCAGGATTTTTTCGGTAAGAGTAAGTCCCATATTATTTCTCCAATCATTAAATAATAATTCTTTATTATTTTATATCAACTAAGCGTGATTGTCAAGAAATTAACATGCCAAACAGAGCTTTTTTAAGTTGTATAAAAATTACGGATATTTTTGAGGCGGCTTGTTGACAAAATTATCAGATATGATAATATAAAAATGCGATTTGTTTTTGCGTAAGACATAATTATTTGATAAGTGGTGATGATTAAATGAACAAGCTCGCAATGAAGTTTTATAAGCCTGCCGCTCACTGGGTAGAGGCTCTTCCGCTCGGAAACGGAAGAATCGGAGCTATGGTTTTCGGAAGGACAGATGAAGAGCTGATATCTTTGAACGAGGACACGCTTTGGTCAGGATATCCGCACGACTGGAACGAAAATGGCAGATATGTTTATGTTGAGGAAGCTAAAAAACTTGTTATGGAAAATAAGTTTTCGGAGGCTCAGAAAATACTCGAGCAAAATGTCTGCGGAAAATTCACCCAGGCATATATGCCTATGGGAGATATAGCGGTAAAACTCGGTCATAATGAGTATGAAAACTATGTGAGGTGCCTTGACCTTAACACCGCTGTATCATCAGCCGAATATACCTGCGGAGGGGTAAAATATAAAAGAGAGAGTTTTGTTTCCGCTCCTGCTCAGGCATTTATTATGAGATTTGAAGCTGATAAACCAAACTCGCTCAGCATGGAGATTAGTTTTAACTGCCAGCTTAAATTTTCAGCTGAAGTCATTGAAAATTCAATTGAAATCGAAGCTCAGTGCCCGTCAAACGCTGAGCCGTCATATGTTTCATGCGAAAAGCATCTGACTTATTCCGATAAAAAGGAAGAAAAGGGAATACGATATTGCTCGATAGTCAAAGCTGTAAACGAGGGTGGAACGGTTTTGGGAAAAGACGGAAAGGTTGTTGTTGAAAACGCGACAGCCGTAACCTTGTTTATGACAGTGAGAAGCAATTTCGCAGGCTTTGACAAGCATCCTGAGTTTGCTCAGAAGCCGTATATTGAGCCTTGCAGGGAAGATATGCGAAAGGTTTCCAAAAGAGCTTACAGCGAGCTTAAAGCCGAGCATATCGCGGATTATAAAAAGTATTACGACAGATTTGATTTTTCATTGGGAGAGGATGAGTTTGCCGACGTTTCAATGTACGACAGACTCCGCAACTTTGCCCAAACAAGGCAGGATAAAAATCTTCCCGTTTATCTTTTGCAGTTCGGACGTTACCTTATAATAAGCTCGTCACGACCGGGAACAACTGCGACAAACCTTCAGGGAATTTGGAATAATGACGTTACGCCGCCATGGAGCAGCAATTATACTATTAACATTAATACTGAAATGAACTACTGGCCGGTGTTTATGTGCAACCTTGCCGAGTTTAACGAGCCTATGATTTCGCTTATTAAGGAAATGAGCATAGCCGGAAAGGAAACCGCAAAGGAGTATTATAACGCCCCGGGATTTGTTTCACACCATAATACCGATATCTGGAGACTGTCAAACCCCGTCGGAAACAGAGGACAAGGATGCGCAGTATGGGCGTTTTGGCAGATGTCGTCCGGCTGGCTTTGCGAGCACCTCTTCGAGCAGTATGAGTTTACGCTTGATAAGGAATTTTTGAAAAACACAGCTTATCCGATTATGAAGGAAGCCGCGAAATTCTATTTGAGCGGTCTTACGGAAGACAGCGACGGAACATTGATATATGCTCTGACAACATCTCCTGAAAATGCGTTTATTTATAACGGCGAATACGACTATGTCGCAAAAACGACAACAATGACTATGTCAATAATAAAAGAGCTTTTTTCAAATTGTGTAAAAGCTTGCGATATTATCGGATCAGACGATGAGTTTAAATCAAAGCTTGAAGAAATACTTCCTAAGCTTTCGCCGTTTAAAGTGGGCTCGGACGGACGGCTTCTTGAATGGAGCGAGGAATATACGGAAGCTGATAAGTATCACAGACATATTTCACACTTGTACGGACTTCATCCCGCAAGGCTGATAACCCCGGATAAAACTCCGGAACTTGCTCAAGCATGTAAAAAGGTGCTTGAAACAAAAGGTTTGACAGGTACAGGCTGGAGTCTCGGCTGGAAGGTAAACCAGTGGGCGAGACTTCTTGACGGTAATACGGCGCTGAAACTTTTGAAACAGCAGCTTACGTTTATCGACCCTAATCTTGAAATCGACTGGACTGCAGGGGGAAGCTATCCCAATCTGTTTGACGCTCACCCTCCGTTCCAAATCGACGGAAATTTCGGCGTAGCAGCGGGAATATGTGAAATGCTTATGCAGAGCTATGACAATGTAGTCATGCTTCTTCCGGCGCTTCCCGATGAGTGGGACAGCGGAGAGGTAAGCGGCATATGCGCTAAAAACGGTGTAACCGCCGACCTTAAATGGGAAAACGGTGCCTTGACATACGCTAAGCTCAGCTTTAAATTTGACGCGCAACTTGAGATTAAATACAGCGGCACATCGAAAAAAGTAAGTGCAAAAGCAGGAGATGTTCTTCAGCTTGTGTAATTAGTTTATAATTTTATGGATTGAGACAGGCGGGCGGTATATAAACAAAATTAATATTCCGTCCGCTGATTTGCTAAAAGGAATGGTGATTATATGGCAGTATATAGGGAAAACAACAGACTTATTATTAAGTCGGGAGTATCGCAGGTGTGGATAGACCCTTGGGGTGAAAATTCGTTTCGCGTGAGAATGACAAAAGAGCCGCAGATGGACGCAAACGACTGGGCGCTGTGTGAAAAGGTGAAAGAAACTCAGCCCATATTTAAAGAGGAAACCGTTGACGCAACAGACCCGTGGTATAAAAGCGACGAGTACAAAAAATATCACCAAACAGGGGTAAACCACTATATAACAAACGGAAAGATAACCGCAAAAGTGTCCTATGAGGGATATATAAGCTTTTACAATCATAAAGGCGAGCTTTTGACTGAGGAATACTGGCGCAACAGAAACAGGCTCAACCGCTACTGCGTTCCGCTGAGAGTGGACGCAAGGGAGCTTAAGTGCTATGTCGGCTCTACCGATTATGAGCTGTACGCAAGGTTTGAAGCGTTCGACGATGAAAAGATATTCGGAATGGGACAGTATCAGGAAAAGCACCTGAATAA
Organism: uncultured Clostridia bacterium; assembly: GCA_944385905.1. Classification (GTDB taxonomy): domain Bacteria; phylum Bacillota; class Clostridia; order Oscillospirales; family Ruminococcaceae; genus CALWZA01. The sequence continues at coordinate 11,243 of CALWZA010000033.1, read as the reverse complement.
AAAGGGAGCTGTTTTGGAGCTTTGCCACAGAAACAGTCAGGCAAGCGTGCCGTTTTACGTTTCAAGCAGGGGATACGGCTTTTTGTGGAACAATCCGGCTGTCGGAACAGCGACGTTCGGTACAAACAAAACCGAGTGGTACGCAAAAAGCACAAAGAAGCTTGACTATTTCATAACCGCAGGGGACACTCCGGCGGAGATTGAGGAAAACTATACAGCCGCAACGGGAAGAGCTCCGAGAATGCCCGAATACGGTCTCGGATACTGGCAGTGCAAGCTCAGATACCGCAATCAGGAGGAGCTCTTGAACGTCGCAAGAAAGCACAAAGAACTTGGCCTTCCCATGGACGCGATAGTTATCGACTTTTTTCACTGGACAAGACAGGGCGATTTCAAATTTGAGCCGAGAGACTGGCCCGACCCGCAGGCAATGGTTGACGAGCTTAAGTCTATGGGCATAGAAACCGTAGTTTCGGTATGGCCGACAATCGATGAAAAGAGCGAAAATTTCGGCGAAATGGCAGGAAACGGCTATCTCGTACGTGCCGACAGGGGAAACGGTATTCACATGACTTGGATGGGCAATACCACTTTCTATGACGCAACAAACCCGGGAGCGCAGAAGTTTGTCTGGGACAGATGCAGGGAAAATTATTATAAGTACGGCATACGCTGTTTTTGGCTTGACGAAGCCGAGCCTGAGTACGGACCTTATGATTTTGACATTTACCGCTATTATGCCGGTCCAGCACTTCAGTGCACAAATATATATCCGCTTATGTACGCAAAGGGCTTTTATGACGGGCTTAAATCAGTCGGAGAAAAAGATGTTCTCAGCCTTGTAAGATGCGCATGGGCAGGAAGCCAGAAGTATGGTACTCTCACATGGTCGGGCGATATCTACTCGTCGTTTCGGTCAATGCGAGAACAGCTTCAGGCAGGACTTAATATGTCGGTCGCGGGTATTCCGTGGTGGACTTCGGATATAGGCGGTTTCCTCGGCGGCGATATTTCGGATGAAAAGTTCCGAGAGCTTTTAGTACGCTGGTTTGAGTGGGGCGCTTTCTGCCCTGTTTTCCGTATGCACGGAGAGAGATCGCCGTGGTATGAGCGTGAAGAGGAATATATAAACGGAGTGCGCCAGCTTACATCCGGACAGGACAACGAGGTCTGGAGCTTCGGCGAGGAGAACTATGAAATTCTTAAAAAATATCTCTTCGTAAGAGAGCGCCTGCGCCCGTATATAAGAGAGTGTATGGATTCGGCGAGCAGCAAGGGGACACCCGTAATGAGACCTCTGTTTTTTGACTTTTACAATGATAAAATGGCATGGGAAACCGAAGACGAGTATATGTTCGGCCCTGATATACTCGTTGCGCCTGTAATGGAGGAGGGCATGACAGAAAGAAGCGTATATCTGCCCGCAGGTGCCACATGGACAGACGCGCACACCAAAAAGCAGTATCAGGGAGGTCAGAGAGTAACTGTTCCTGCTCCGGTTGATATTATACCCGTGTTTGTCCGTGACGGTAAGGAATTAAATGTCTTTGAATAAACAGCCTTGTAAAAGCTTTGTTGCCTGATTATTTTTAAAACTAATAAATAAAAAAGCCGCTTTGCTCCTTTAATTGGAACAAAGCGGTTGTTTTAGTCTATAAGCTTGTATAAATCGGGGAATATTTCAAGACTTCTTTTGAGTATTCCGTTTGTGTAGGCGATTGTTATGCCGTAGTTTGTAAACGGAACGCCCTGTTTTACCGAACGTTTCATTCTTGACTTTACTTCTCTGTCGTTAAGCATACATCCTCCGCAGTGAACAACCAGCGAATATGGTGAGAGGTCGTCGGGAAATTCAGTGCCTGATGAGGTCGCGAATTTAAGCTCTTTGCCGGTTTTTTCCCTGAGCCATTTCGGAATTTTAACTGTGCCGATATCACCGCACTGTCTGTGGTGTGTGCAGCCTTCCGATATAAGCACTGTGTCTCCGTCTTTAAGGGAATAGATAGCTTTAATGCTGCGGACAGAGGTTTCAAGAAAGCCCTTGTATCTGGCCATAAGTATAGAAAACGAGGTCAGGGGGATGTCCTTAGGAGTTATTTCAGACACCTGTTTAAATGCCTGACTGTCAGTAATAACGAGAGCAGGCTTTTGCGAAAGAGCCGAAAGAGCTTTTTCCAAACCGTTTTCCTTAACGACTACAGCGGCGGCGTCAGAATCCAAAACATCGCGCAGAACCTGCTGCTGAGGCAGGATCATTCGGCCTTTCGGTGCGGCGGAATCAATCGGAGTTACCAACACAACTAAGTCTCCGGCGGATAAAAAGTCTCCGACCAAGCGAACATTATGTTCGCCAAATACAGGCATCCTTGCCATTCTTTCTTTAAGCTCAAAAATACCCGCACCTGTTTTCGCACTGACATAAATTTCATTTTCTTTTGGAGAGGGAGCGCTGTCTCTTAAATCAGATTTGTTTAAGGCTATAATGTAATTTATATTCTTTTCTTTAAAAAGTCTGATCAGATCTGTTTCGCATTGCCCGAGCTGATTAGTTGAATCTACGACCAAAACGGCAATGTCTGTTTTGTTGAGAACCTCAACGGTTTTTTTCATTCTCAGTTCACCCAGATTTCCCTCGTCGTCGAAACCTGGAGTATCAATAATCATTACAGGACCGAGAGGAAGAAGCTCCATGGACTTGTAAACAGGGTCGGTAGTCGTTCCTTTCGTGTCGGAGACAATAGAAATCTGCTGACCGGTGACAGCGTTTACCACACTTGATTTTCCTGCGTTTCTGCGTCCGAAAAACCCTATATGTATTCTTTCTCCGGACGGAGTGTCATTAAGCCCCATATAAATTTCTCCTTTATATTCAGATTATTTAGTAGTATCCGCTACTTCTCCGGCGGATGAAACAGGGTTAAATATTGATTCAATCTGCTCGTCAGAAAGCTCGAGACCGAAAACATTTTTATAATATTCTTTAGCTTCCGCGGTTACGTCAATGTCATCAAAAAGATCCGGATAAATTGTTTTTGCAACCCATAAAAGGGATACAGGAACGTCAGCGCCGGGCGTATAGCTTCTGTAAAGGCCGAGAGGCATTTTATAAACCCTGCGGTTGACAACCGCATCGATTCCTGACCAGTCATATGAGCCGAATGTGTTGTTATATAGGTCATCCGGCTGAGCGGTTGTGAAGTTTGTCACAAGAATAACCTCCGGATTCCAAGCCATAACCTGTTCCATGTTGACAGCTACAGAATTGTCATTTTCGAGCTCGTTTGCTACATTAACAGCTCCCGAAGCGTCACACCACCACTGACCGAAAAAGTTCTTGCCGCTTGTTACAATGTTTGTGTCGGTATACTGGAAAAGAATAAATACTCTTGCCTTATCCTCGTCTGAAAGAGAAGAAACTCTTTCGGAAATTAGGTCAAGGCTTTTTTGACCGTATTCCTCAACTTCAGATACCCTGTTGTTTTCCGGGAAAATCTGACTGAGAAGATCAATCCAGTTGTTTAGTGTCTCAATACAGTCGTAATCCCATTTGCTCACTGAAACGGCAACAGCTGTGAATCCTGCGTTGATAAGCTGATCTCCTATCTCTTTGTCGGTATCCGAATAGAATACGATATCAGGTTCAAGTTTCATAAGCTCTTCAACATTAACCGAGCTTCCGTCGGTATATCCTGTTTCTGCGTTTAAGATTTCCGGATAAACCTCTCCGAGGAGTCCGTTTGCTGCGGCAGTCATGCTTGCAGGAGGCATACCGACGATTTTATCGGCTGAATTGAAAAATACAGACAGAACAGATGGAAGCGGATAAATGCCGCAAACTGCGATACGGTTAATCTCTTTCGGAACGTTAACACTGTTTCCGATATGGTCGACAACAGTTGTAAAATCACTGTCGGAAGATTCGTAAGCGGTTGAGATTGTATTTGCCGAAGTGGTTGATTGAGTCTGTTCGGATGTTTTTCCGTCGTCGGAATCAGAAGGAGCGCATCCTGTTGACGCTAAAAGAAGAACGGCGGCTAATAAAGATGAGATTGTGCGCTTAAAGTTGATTTTTTTTAGCTTTTTCATTTTAATTTCCTTTCTAAAAACAAATTGTTATTTATCATATCAGGAATGTCTTTCCTGTATATGCGACCGGAAAATCCTTCGTGAGGAAGAGCCGTAAATTTTGAAGACGGGTTTACGATCGGCTTGTAAAGAGGGTCAGCTATAACTTCAGACGCGTTTTTTACGGCGTTTTCAATGTCCGATTCTCCTAAAAGCTCGGCGTCGCATTTTTGCAGACAGCAGTTTCCGAGAGGAGAAATAACACGGGAATTTATTCCGTATTCAATCAGCATTTCCTGAGCGAGTGAAGCCGAAAAAACGCTTTCGCCTATAATGACACGGCTGTTTTCATCAGGATTTCTGTCAGCGAAGATCTCAGTATCTGAGGTGTTTCGGCATGCTGCGGATTTAAGAGCTTTTGAAAGCACTTCTGAAAATGCTTTTCCGATTGGCACACCGGCTACATACGGAATTCCGAACATAGATTCAAGCCGCTGTGCAGCCGCAAGACCAGACTCTGATATTACGAGGCTGACGTTTGCTGAGCCTGAGTTTGAGATGTTTTCTAAGGAACTGTAATCGCCCATGGAAAAACAAGAAGTTATTTTAAAGCCTTCATAAGAAAGCCATTTTTTAATTGACTGCATGGATCCGTTCACAGAAAAGTCAAGTGGCGTAGCTCCGATTATGTTTACCGAAAGCTCCGGCTGTTTTTTTGTACCGGCGCCGCAAAATCGGGAAACAAGTGTTTCAAATGCCAAGGAAGCGCCGTGAATATATGAATTCATTCCGGTTGTGTGAAATCCGAATGACGGTATGCCGGTCCGCTGCTCAATAACAGAAGCTATTGCTTTTAGGTCGGTGCCGATCATGGTAGGCACAGGTGTTCCCGCAATGGCTATAAACTTAGGCTCAAGGTCTTCAGCGGCATCGCAGATTTCGTTAATAAGCTTGTCGTCGTCACCGAAAATTGCCTCTGCCTCGGTCAGAGCCGAAATGAAAATATTGCTTTCAATATCATACCATCGAGGTTCGTCGTGGGTGGTATAGGTGGAGTTGCAGCCGGAAGCGTCGTGCATTATAACCATGCCGCCGAGCTCGTAAAGAGCGGAGCACACCCCGAAAACGTCCGCCGAATATGTTGAAATAATTCGTGAGGCGTTTTTTATATTATTTGAAATCATAAACAGCACTCACACCCCATTCCTTTGATTTGTATAAGCTCAGGCATGTTTTTCTCAGACAGAAAAGCTTCTTTCATGAGATTTGCAAGGCGTTTAATGCCGCCGAATCCAAATAGGCCTCCGCCCTCTACCATATTGACAAAATAATTCGTTTGATTAAAATAAGCCGCTTTTTGACCGATAGCGAGAGTCTTTTCTGAGCTTTGAATGTTTTGCCTGTCAAGTTTTCTGCATTTATAATTTACAGTCGGACTCAAAATCAAGTCAGGAAAATTTGCCTTAAGCCATTCAAAATCACTTTTTTCCTCACCGCTGAAGCTGTCGGCGTAAACGGTCTGAACATTAAAGCCGTGACTTAGAAGCAGTCTTGCGAGGCTTAGCGGACGGTAAACAGCGGTGTAGTCTATAACGACATGTGCTGAACCTATAACTTTCTCTGCGTCAGACAGCGCGAGATCTGCATTTTTAATTTCGTCGGTGTAATCGGGCAGTGAAACATTCAATGTCTTTGCCAAAACAGAAAGCTCACTGATTATTTCGTCATACGAAAAAGACTGAGAAAGATAAATGTGTTTTCCTCCTATGCGCTTGGTCAGTTCCTCAGCAGCGGGAATGGCTGACGGTATGTTTGTTATAAAGAGACTTGCAGATGCCATGTTCAGATATTCGTCAAAATCTTTGCATGAATGTATTTCATTGAATTTAAAGCCCGAATCGGATATCAAATTATATAATTCGCTTGACCTGTCAATCGGCAAATCATTGCCGATAATCGCGACGGATTTACAGTCTTTTTCACGAGGCACGAGAAAGCTGTAAAGCTGGCGGCGCATCAGCTGGTCAGGGGTGAGGCCGCTTTTTCTCATTATAGGGTTCATGTAGCAGTCGGTAAATCGAACGTTTGGAAACTTTTCGGAAAGTGTGCGGTAAACAGAGTCAAGGTCGCATCCTATAAAATGATGAACACAGCTTGTATAAAGCAAGATAGCAGGAGGAGTTTTAGGAAGGCGTGCGAGAATATCAGATACACCGTCAATTATAAGTGATTCCATGCTTCCGTCGAGAAGATTGTCTTCCTTGATTTCAATCGTAGAAAAGCGGTCTGCGGCGCCCATTTCCGCAGCGGTGAGAACAACACCGCGCAGACATCCGGCGGCGCACACAAATATTTCGTGAGCCTCAGGAATCAGCATTCCCGTATGAGCGATATTCCATGTTCCGCGCGCCGGAGAGCAGTACTCAAGACCTTGCGCAAACGGTGCTGGAAACTGGGCGCAGGAGATTTTTACTTTGGGAATTGAAGGTGTATGGTTTAGTTTTGTAAGCATAGCGTTTCCTTTCTGTAAGGTTTATAAAGAGATAATTTTATCGGCAAGGGTTCTGAACTGCGATGAAATGCCGCTGTCCGGGAAAGCCTCAACGACAGTTTTTCCGAGCGCTTCGGCTTCATACACAAGATGGCTTCTGTCTATTGAGCTTACAACCGAGCTGTTAAAGTCCCTGCAAAGGTCATTGACGATTTCATCTTCGTTGCTGACATTTCTTCTGTTGAGAATAAAACCGCCGAGAGAAGCGTAACCTCTTTCTTTAAAATTGTTCACTGCCATGGCAATGTTTGCTGCGGCATAAACAGCCATTTTTTCTCCCGATGTCACGATATATACTTTGTCGGCATAGCCGTCCCGCATAGGCATGGTAAATCCTCCGCATACAACGTCTCCGAGAACATCATAAATGACGACGTCAGGCTTAAAAATATCATAAGCGCCTTTTTCCCTGAGCTTTTCAAGCGCCGCTATAATTCCTCTTCCTGCACAGCCGAGACCCGGTTTTGGTCCCCCCGCCTCAACGCAGACTATGCCCTTGTATCCGATTGTGACCATGTCATCTAAGGAAAAGCCGTCTTGCCGTTCCCTGACAAGCCCGAGCACAGTCGGAATTTGAGTGCCGCCGTGTAAATTAGCGGTAGAATCGGCTTTGGGGTCGCAACCGATCTGCATGACGCGCATACCCTTGTCGGCAAGAGAGGCGGAAATGTTTGAAACAGTGGTGGATTTACCAATTCCGCCTTTTCCGTAAACTGCAATTTTAATCATTTGATTTATCTCCTCGTTCTGATGATAAAAAATAGCCTGTATTCTCAAGCTGAGCCGCAATTAATTCCAGCTCCGACAAAGGCGTGTTCTCGGTTCCGGCCTTGTTGTCATAAAGCATGTAGTCTTTTCTGACCGCAAGAGGTGAAATGTTTGGCATAATTACGTTTGCTCCTGCTAAAATCCCAAGCCTGCGTCCGTCGGATTTTGCTGTGCCTAGAGCGGTTGTCGCAGGAAGAAGAACGGATGGCATAGCAAGCCTGCAAAGGCTGAGAATAAATAAAGTCAGCGTTGCAGATCCTTGCTTAAAGTCACGAAACGGTGTTGCGCTGTGCGGAATAAAAGGCCCTGTTCCGATCATGTCAGGCTTAAAATCAGATATAAAAAGCATGTCACGGGCAAGGTCTTCCGCAGTTTGAAAAGGAGAGCCGATCATCATGCCGCATCCGACCGCATAGCCGATTTCTCTTAAATTATATAAACACTTGATTCTGTTTTCCAAAGACATGAACGGCGGGTGAAGTTTTGCGTAATGCTCAGGTGTGATTGTTTCATGCCTGAGAAGATATCTGTCAGCTCCGGCGTCATAAAGAGCTTTATAAGAATCATAGCTTCTTTCGCCGACAGACAGCGTAACGGCGCAGTCGGGAAAAAGAGATTTGATGTTATACACAATGTCGCCAAGTACTTTGTCTGTGAAATAGCTGTCTTCGCCGCCTTGAAGAACAAAAGTGCGAAAGCCCAGAGAATATGCGGATTTACAGCAGTCAAGGATTTGTTCTTTTGACAGTCTGTATCTTTCGATGCCGATGTTATCCCTGCGTATTCCGCAGTAAAGGCAGTTGTTCTTGCAAATGTTTGTAAACTCAACAATGCCTCTGAAATATATTTTGTTTCCGTAGTATTTTTCGGCGGCTGAGCGAGCCTTTACGGCAGCATACTCGCGGTCGGAATCTGAATAGTTTTTTATAATGTGTACCCATTGCTCAAAAGAAAGAGAGTGATCCTTTGCCAGAGTATTTATTAAATTTTTAACATCGTTATTCATTCGGATCATTTCTTTCTATTATGTTTTTCGCATAGGTTGCCTTGACGCTTACTCCGGGAAGTATTGACAGATTAAAAGCAAGGTTTTCAATGACATCAGTCGGCGCATCAATAATGACATTTATAATATACACCCCTCCGTCTCGGTACGGCATCCCCATTCGCCCTACCAAAAAGTGCGAACAGCCGTGAAGCAGTTTGTTAATCGAAACGTCAGAAGAGTTGTCGGCGCATATAACAGCAAGTACTGCGAGAGAAAATCCCTGCTGCTCGTTAATTTTAATGCCGTCAGGTTTCATATCGGAGACACTGACAGGGATAACTTCTTTCATAACTGACGAGGGTGTCTCAATATTTCCGATAACAGCCTTTACTCCAAAAGCGTTTTCAAGAACGTCCTCGGTCACGACTTTAGAGGTCTCACCGAATATGGTTTTCCCGTCTGAAAGAAAAACAAGCGACTTGTTTGCCCGCTGAAGAGCATGAGCGGGGTAGTGGGTGTTGAAAATGCAGGTTATGCCGTCGGAAGCAAGCTTTGATATCGTATCAAGCACGATAAGCTGATTTCTGAAGTCAAGATTTGACTCGGGTTCGTCAAGTATCAAAACATCAGGTTCGGAAGCGAGAGCCTTTGCAATGAGTACCATTTGAAGTTCTCCGCCGCTTATCCGAGAGCATTTTTTTGATGAGATTTTTGATATTCCCAAACGATTAAGAATGTTTTTCACCGCGTCGGAGTCTTTTTTTGAGGGCTGAGAGAAAATTCCGAGGCTGCTGCTCCTTCCGAGCAAAACGGTTTCCTCAACCGTAAAAGTTGAAAGGGAGTTTTTTGCTTGAGGAACATATGCGATTTTTGACCACCGCTGTCGTTGCGGCATTTTAGATATGTCCTCATCGTCAAGTAAGCTTTTGCCGCTTTTCCATTTGAGAAGTCCCGTAATACATTTAAGAAGAGTCGTTTTTCCGGCTCCGTTTTTTCCGAGGACAGCGACAATATCGCCTCTGTCCGCACTGAAATTAATATTATTAAGGATAGGACTTTCTTTTAAGTAAAAGAAAGAGCCGTTTTCAACAGTAAGACTCATTTAAAATCCCCATTTCCGAAACATCAGGCTGAAAAATCAGACCGTTTTAAAAGATAAATAAAGAAAGGAGCGCCTATAATCGCTGTAATGATTGAAACAGGAATTTCAGCAGCAGTAGCACTTCTGGCGAGAGTGTCCACAAGAATCATAAATGTCGAGCCTACGCAAATAGATGACGGAATAAGAGACAGATAGTTGTTGCCGAATCTCATCCTGCACATATGCGGAACAAGCAGTCCTACCCAGCCGACCTGTCCGCACATTGATACACAGGATGCGGTTATTGCCGATGCGCAAATAACTGTAACAGCTCTTAAAACCCGAATGTTTGTACCGCTTGATTTAGCTTCGTCATCAGAAAGAGGAAGCAGATTCATTCTCCATCTCAGCAAAAAAAGAAGTAAAACTGAAATAATTATTATCGGCGCTCCTATAATAAGGGAGCGGTAGCTTGCTGAACTTAAGCTTCCCATAAGCCAGTATGTAATAGCGGGAAGCTGTGAGTCAGTATCCGCCACAAATTTTACTAAAGATATTAATGATGAAAACAGAGAGCCTATCATTATTCCGGCGAGAACCGTTCCGCTCAGCCCTTTTCCTTTCGAGCAAAGATGTGTTACAGCGACAGCAGATATTCCAAAGAACAGAGCGAGTGACTGAATTCCGGGCAGACCGAATCCGCAGAGAATGGCTAAAGCTGCACCGAAGGATGAGCCGCTTGCCGCACCCAGAGTGTCGGGAGTAGCCAAAGGGTTCGCAAAAACCCCCTGAAAAGCACATCCCGCAACTGAAAGCCCCCCGCCTACAAGAATCGAAAGAATAATCCTCGGAAGCCTGTTATTCCAAACCGCTGAATCCGTGAACTTGGACACTTCAAACTCAAAGCCAAGGTGATTTCCGAAAACCTTAATAACATCTGAAACAGAAATAGCCATTCGACCCGCGCATAAGGCAACAGCCGCCGCGGCGATGGGAAGAAATATTAAAATTGCTATCTGAGGTGCCGAAAGCTTTCCTGGCAGAGCTCTTTTGTCAGAAAGTCTATTCATGGTCTGATATTACCTGCGAATACGCGGCTTTGGCGCTTATGCCTTCAAGCTTTCCGATTTTTCCCGAAATAGCGTTAATAATATCAGACGGTGCGTCAACAGCGATGCTGATAATATTGATGTTTTTTCGGCGATAAGGAATACCCATTCTTCCTATTATGTATTGCGAATACTCATGCAAAACAGCGTTCATCTCTTCAGTAGAGTCGGGATTTTCAACAATAATACCTATAATTGCAACTCGTGTGCCCATTTAAACCACCTTACATTTAAAATTAAATAAAATAAATAGACCGCACCTTAAAAGACGCGGTCAAGCACTGAAAAGCATTATGCGAAGCATAACGCCGAGATTTAAATACCGTATCTTTCACCTCAAAATCTGTAAAACAGAATTTTCAGCGTCAGGTTACAAAATCATTTTATCACTAAGTATATGCAGTGTCAAGCAATTGAGACATTAAAATCAGTCAAACGAATGACATTCAACGATTTATACATTTTATGATGATATATAGCAAATAATAAGTACAAAACGTATATTTTTAATTTTCCCCTTGACATAAGAAGAGACAAGTGGTAATATAGGAAAGTCGCCCGAGAGGTAGAGGAAAAGGAAAGCCCGAGAGTGAGAGCGGGTGTCCGGAGAAAAAGGAGCAATTTTTTTAAAAAAGCACTTGACAAAGGGGCGAAGATGTGATATAATAAGCAAGCTCTCTC
>CALWZA010000032.1 GCA_944385905.1 uncultured Clostridia bacterium | reverse complement strand
GGGAATACGTTGACGCCTCTGATAATGAGCATATCGTCTGTTCTGCCCTTAGGCTTTGACATTTTTGCAAAAGTTCTGCCGCAGGAGCATTTTTCGCGCGTGACAACGCCGATATCCCTAGTTCTGTATCTTATTAGAGGGAAAGCTTCTTTTGTAATGCAGGTGAAAACGATTTCGCCCTGAGTCCCGTCCGGGAGAACCTCGCCTGTGTCAGGGTCGATAACCTCGACGATAAAGTGGTCTTCATTAACATGCATACCGCTCTGTTCAGAGCACTCATAAGCGACTCCCGGCCCCATGATTTCAGTCAGACCGTATATGTCGTAAGCTTTTATATTAAGCTTGCGCTCAATCTGCTCGCGCATTTCCTGAGTCCACGGTTCGGCGCCGAAAATTCCGGCTTTAAGGCTGATTTGAGAAACGTCTACGCCTTCTTTTTCAAGAGTCTCCGCGATATACATAGCGTAAGACGGGGTACAGCACAAAACCGTTGAACCGAAATCTTTCAAAATTGTAACCTGTCTTGATGTATTTCCTGAGCTGACTGGGATAGTAATCGCACCGATTTTAGTCGCGCCTCCGTGAAGTCCGAACCCGCCGGTAAACAGTCCGTATCCGAATGAAACATGAACCCTGTCTCCTTTGGTCGCTCCGGCTGCGCAAAGCTGCCTCGCACATATATCATCCCAGCAGTCGAGGTCGTTTTTTGTGTATCCGACAACTATCTGTTTTCCTGTTGTTCCGCTTGAGGCATGAAGTCTCACAACGTCGTCAAGAGGGCATGCGAACAGACCGTAAGGATAAGTATCTCTCAAATCCTGCTTGCAGGTGAAAGGAAGCAGATGAAGGTCGTCTACCGACTTAATGTCGCTTGGCTTAATCCCCTTTTTGTCCATTAAATTACGGTAATAGGGAACATTTTCATAAACACGTTTAACTGTTTTAACGAGTCTTTCATCCTGCCATTGCCTTATTTTATCCCGTGAAGCGGTTTCGATTTCTTTCTGCCAATAGATTTCCATAGCACATTCCTCCAAATAAGAATCAGTCGCCGAAACTGTAACCAAGCTCAAAGGCTTTTTTATTCATTTCAACAAACTTCGGAGCTACTGTCTGCTCGATAGCCTTTATCCATTTGTCATAAGCTATTCCGAAATGCTTTGCGAGACGCCCCATTAAAACTATATTGACAGTTTTAAGAGAACCTGCCTTCTCAGCGAGTGCGAGAGCGTCCAAAGCGTCAACATGAACGCCTTTCGCGCTGACCTCGTCAAGAATGTTTTCGGGATACTGAGAGGCACCCGTGATGACGGGCATAGGGTCTATCTGCTGAGTATTTACAACGATTTTTCCGTCTGTTTTAAGGCACTCGACGTATCTTGCCGTCTCAAGCTTTTCAAAAGATATGATATAATCCGCCTCGCCTGTTTCAATAACAGGGGAGTATACTTTGTCGCCGAATCTGACGTAGGTTACAACCGAACCGCCTCTTTGGCTCATTCCGTGCACCTCGGAAACCTTAACGTCATATCCCTCGTTTACAAGAAGTCTGCCTAAAAGCTTGCTTGCGAGAAGGGAACCCTGACCGCCGACGCCGACAATCATTACGCTTGTTGTATTCATGTGTTTGAACATTCCTTTCCTATTCAAGAATTGCAAACTGGCGATTCAATAGCGCCGAACGGGCAAAGCTGCTTGCAAACATCGCATCCGACGCATAGGGTAGCGTCGATATCAGCCTTGCCGTTATGTATACTGATAGCCGGACAGCCGAGCTTCATGCACATTTTACAGCTTTTGCACTTGTCTTTGTCAACCTTAACCGGCGGATTGGTTTTAACGTATTTAAGCAAAACGCATGGACGGCGTGAGATGATAACCGAAGCCTCGTCAGCGGCAAGCTCCTCCTTGAGAGCTTTTTCGCATTCGGCAAGGTTATAGGGGTCAACAACCCTTACTCTGTTGATACCTATAGCGTGGCAGAGAGTCTCAAGGTCAACCTTAGCGGCAGGGTCGCCCTTTATGTTATAGCCTGTCGTGGGGTTTTGCTGATGACCGGTCATTCCCGTAATAGAGTTGTCAAGAATAATAACTGTTGAATTTGAATTATTGTAAGCTATATTGACAAGTCCGGTCATGCCTGAGTGCATAAAGGTTGAGTCGCCTATAACGCAAACGGTTTTTCCGCTGTCGGCATTGTTTGACGCCTTGTTAAAGCCATGGATACCCGAAACCGAAGCGCCCATGCAAAGGGTTGAGTCAATAGCGGATAGCGGCGGCTGAGCGCCGAGTGTGTAGCATCCGATATCTCCCAAAACGGTGATTTTATTCTTTGCGAGCGTGTAGTACATTCCTCTGTGAGGACATCCCGCGCACATAACGGGCGGACGGAGAGGAACAGCGGTTTCAATAGTTTCGTGAGCCTTGTCCTCAAGTCCGAAAGCTTTGGCAATTGTCTTCTGAGAAAATTCACCGATATTTGTGAAAAGCTCCTTGCCTTCGACATTTACACCTATGCTCTTGCAGTGAGTTTCAATAACGCCGTCAAGCTCCTCAATAACTACAAGTCTCTTGACTGTTGCGGCAAAGGCTTTGATTTTCTCAACAGGAAGAGGGTTTACCATTCCGAGCTTAAGAACGCTTACACTGTCTCCGAAAACCTCCTTGACATATTGATAGCACGTACCGGAGCAGATGATTCCGAGGTCAGTGCCTCCGGCTTCAACGCGGTTGAGCGGAGAAGTTTCCGCAAATTCGGTGAGCTTAAGGGTTCTTTCCTCAACCACAGGATGACGCTTTTTGGCGTTTCCCGGCATCATGATAAATTTAGCCCCGTTTTTAACATAGGGGATATTATCCCTCTCGGCTCTTTCTCCGACCTCAACAAGGCTCTGACTGTGAGCTATTCTTGTGCACATTCTGAGTATAACAGGGGTATCAAACTGCTCTGAGATGTCAAAAGCTGCTTTAGCGAATTCATAAGCTTCTTCCGAATCCGCAGGCTCAAGCATGGGAACCTTCGCGGCGATAGCGTAGTGACGTGAATCCTGCTCGTTTTGAGACGAGTGCATACCGGGGTCGTCGGCAACAGCGATAACCAAACCGCCGTTGACTCCCGTGTAAGAAAGTGTGAAAAGAGGGTCCGCCGCAACATTCAGACCGACATGCTTCATACCGCAGAAAGACCTTGCGCCGTTTAGAGACGCTCCGAAAGCGACCTCCATCGCGACCTTTTCGTTCGGCGCCCATTCGCAGTAAATTTCGTCGTATTCAGCGGCAAATTCGGTTATTTCGGTTGACGGCGTTCCCGGATAGCTTGAAACAACCTTGCATCCCGCCTCATAAAGTCCGCGCGCTACCGCGGCGTTTCCGATAAGTAGATCTTTCAATTTTATTCCTCCATGACTTAGTCAAATTATTACTTAAATGTTGCCCGAGTCTTTTTCGCTTTGATTCCTTAAATCAATAATTCTTTTAGCTTTTCCCTCGTATCTTTTAATTGACTTAGGAGCAACAAGAACTACTTTTGCGGAAATTCCCAAAACGGTGTGAAGCTTGTTTACAGCTGTCTGGCGAAGCTGTTCAAGCTTTCCGAAGTTTTCAAGAAGCGAAGCGTCCATAAGCTCAATTCTGACTTCAAGATAGTCGGTATAATTCTTTCTGGTTAAAACCAGCTCGTAGTGAGGAGAGATTCCGTCAATGTTAGCCATAACAGACTCAATCTGAGACGGGAACACGTTGACGCCCCGGATTTTAAGCATATCGTCGGTTCTTCCCTGAACCTTATCCATGCGGCAGTGAGTTCTTCCGCATTTGCACGGCTCATAGTTAAGCCTTGTGATATCCTTTGTGCGGTAGCGCAGCATGGGTATACCCTCTTTGGTGAGAGTCGTGATAACCAGCTCGCCCTTTTCTCCCGGCGGCAGAGGCTCGCCCGTAACCGGGTCGATAATTTCTGGGATAAAGTGGTCTTCCGCGAAATGAAGTCCGTCTCGTTCAATGCACTCTCCCGAAACTCCGGGACCCATAAGCTCGCTCATTCCGTAGTTATCTGTCGAGAACAGACCGAAGCCTTTTTCAATTTTATCCCTAAGCTCGTTAGTACAGCCCTCCGAGCCGAACAACCCTATCCGAAGCTTAAGCTCGTCGTTTGAAATACCCATATCATGAGCGACCTCGCTCATATACATGGCATACGAGGGAGTCGCGACCAAAACAGTAGTGCCGAAATCCTTCAAAAGCATAGCCTGCTTTTCGGTGTTGCCCGAGCTGACGGGAATAACGGAGCATCCGATTTTCTCAAGACCGTAGTGCAGTCCCAAAGCACCGGTGAAAAGACCGTATCCGAAAGAAATCTGAGCCACGTCGTCGTCTGTAACTCCGACAGCGGTGCAAAGCCTTGCCACGCAGTCGCTCCAGTTGCTGAGGTCGTTTCTGGTATATCCGACTACAGTGGGCTTGCCCGTCGTACCGCTTGAAGCGTGGATTCTGACAATTTCCTTTAAAGGCTTTGCGAAAAGACCGTAAGGATAGTTGTCTCTTATATCAGATTTATTAGTAAAAGGTATGTATTTCAAATCAGAAAGTGATTTGATTTTTTCGGGCGTAATTCCTGCTTCATTAAGCCTCTTTGCATAAAACGGTACATTTTTCGCGCAATAATCCACAAGGTGTTTCAGCCTTTCAAGCTGAAGCTCCTCAAGCTTTTTTCGAGGCATTGTTTCAATATCTTTCTGAAAAAACATTTTTTTGACCTTGCCCTCAGGGAGCAATCCTTTCTGTAATTTATAAACTGCTGAATTTAAATAGTAAAATTTAATTATTTTTCCTTAAGAGAGTGGGTGGTGTGAACAGTAATGGTTTCCTCATAGCAGGAGAATACTTCTTTCATTTTATCGCTATTCGGTTTTTTTGTCAATACGCTGACTATCGGAACGATAACAAGACCTGCAATCATCGAGGTGACACCGGCGTTTATAGGACTTTGCAAAACAGGAGGGAATATGTCTTTAAAGAACATATTCAATATCATAATACCGGAGCCTGCGATAAAGCTTGTCCAAACGGCGGGCTTAGTTACTCTTTTCCAGTAAAGTCCGTAAAGGAAAGGAGCGAGAAAAGCTCCTGCCAAAGCGCCCCACGAGATTCCCATAAGCTGAGCGATAAAGGTGACGTTTGACTTTGCCTGAACAATGGCTATCACAGCGGAAACAGCTATAAAGAAAACAACCAGTATGCGCATTGTTGAAAGCTTTGATTTGTCACTCATTTCTTTTTTTCTCAGCGGAGCAATGAAGTCTAGAGTCAGCGTCGAGCTTGAAGTGAGAACAAGAGAGGAGAGGGTAGACATAGACGCCGACAAAACAAGAATAATTACAATCGCGATTAAAATGTCGGGAAGATTTTTGAGCATTTCGGGAATAATGCTGTCATAGCCCGAAGCGTTTACAGCCTCTTCGGTTGAGAAAAGCCTTCCGAAGCCTCCGAGAAAATAACATCCGCCGGCAACAATCATTGCGAAAACTGTTGAAATAACCGTTCCCGTATTTATCGCTTTTTCGCTTTTAATTGCGTAAAATTTCTGAACCATCTGAGGAAGTCCCCAAGTTCCGAGAGAGGTGAGAAGAACAACACCGATAAGATTTAAAGGCTCAGGCCCGAAAAACGAGGTGTAAGCCCCCTGCTGTTCGGTGCCGTTTGAGATTTTGGAAAGAGAAATTACAGCCTCTGTGAAGCCTCCCTTTGAATTTAAAACCGCAAGAACAACAGCGACGATTCCTCCGAGCATAATTAAGCCCTGAATGAAGTCGTTAATCGCGGTCGCCATGTAGCCTCCGAGAATAACATAAACTCCTGTCAGAACAGCCATAACGATTACGCAAACCGTAAAGTCAATGTTAAAAGCCATTTCAAAAAGCCTTGAAAGTCCGTTGTAGAGAGACGCTGTATACGGAATAAGAAAAATGAAAACAATAACAGAGGCGGCGATTTTCAAAGCGCCGGATTCAAATCTTTTTCCGAAAAATTCAGGCATTGTTGAGCTTTTCAAATGCTGGGTCATAACTCTTGTTCTTCTTCCGAGAACAACCCATGCCAAAAGCGAGCCTAAAAAAGCGTTTCCGAGACCAATCCATGTTGACGCTATTCCGTATTTCCAACCGAACTGTCCGGCATATCCTACAAAAATAACGGCGGAAAAGTAGGAGGTACCGTAAGCGAAAGCGGTAAGCCACGGACCGACCGAGCGTCCTCCGAGAACAAAGCCGTTTACATCCGACGCATGGCTTCGGCAGTAGAAACCGACTCCTATCATAACGCCGAAAAACAAAACGAGAAACAGAATTTTAATTGCCATTTCAATCACCACGCCCTTGCAGTGCAAAGGTATTCCTTTCATTTATAAAATATAAAAATCGCCATTGAATATTTCATGGAAAAGGTATAAAATACTAATGTAAGCATTTTAGATAGGAGTTAATTATGTACATTGATTTTCACACTCACATTTTTCCCGATAAAATAGCGGAAAAGACTATTTCATTATTACTGTCAAAGCTGCCGCCCGAAGATAAGGCTTATTCCGACGGAACTTTAAACGGTCTTAAAAATTCCATGAAAGAATCGGGAGTGGCGTATTCGGTTGTACAGCCTGTCGTAACGAAGCCCTCTCAGTTTGAAAGTATAAACGCCTATGCCGCCGAAATCAACGGCAAAGACGGTATAATATCGTTCGGAGGGATACATCCCGACAATGATGATATTGAAAATAAGCTCGCCTATATAAAATCGCTCGGACTTTTAGGAGTAAAGCTTCACCCCGATTATCAGCAGACCTTTATAGACGATGAAAGATATATCAGAATAATAAAGGAATGTGTAAGAATCGGGCTTATTATTGTTATCCACGCCGGAATTGACATCGGTATGCCCGAGGTTGTCCACTGTCCGCCCGACAGAGCGGTTAGAATGATAAACGCGGTTTACGGAGATACAGTTCCCAATCAGCCGCTGATAGTCCTTGCTCATTTAGGCGGTTTCGGAATGGCGGATGAGGTTGCGGACGAGCTCGCCGGAAAGCCGGTTTATTTCGACCTTGCAGTTACGCTTAACAGATATTCGACTGTGCAGGTGATGAAAGTGATCAGAAGTCATGGCGCGGACAGAATACTTTTCGCGACCGATTCGCCTTGGGGCGGTCAGAAAGAGTTCATTGAATTTTTTGAAAAGCTTCCGCTTACCCATGAAGAAAAGGAGCTCATCTCGCACAAAAATGCGGAGCACTTATTTGCTTTAAAGCACTAAAACCAAAAAGCACTAAAATCTATTATAGCAGACGACAAAAAAAATGCAAGTCCTTTTTAAAAGTTTTATGTATAATTTTGAGGAATCGGCAAAGTTACAATAACATTATGTAAAAAGAGAACCAATTAAACTCAGCCTGGAAGCCCATAAAATCCATTGTAAATATATGTATATGCAGGTGGTTCTCTTATTGACTTTTGTTAAGCGCTGTTGTATAATTAAAATGTATACAGAAATGCTGTTTTTAAAGAGCATAGAAATTGTGCCAATCTTTTGGTCTTGTGTTAATGGCTGCGAACGGAGGATTTTGAAAGTGGTGAAAAAATGAACATAGCTATAGCGGGCACCGGATATGTCGGACTGTCAATTGCCGTATTGCTGGCACAGCACCATATGAATGCGGCATAATAGGAACAAGTCAGGGAGAGCCGAGAGGTTCGCTGATACTGTTCATATTTTCTTACCCGGAAAAGTGAGCAAAAAGCCCGTAGATAGGGCGTTTTTGGCCGACTTAAGGAGGGTAGTAATGCCGCAGCGGATGGACGAAAGTCTACCCGCTGTTCGTCGTGT
>CALWZA010000031.1 GCA_944385905.1 uncultured Clostridia bacterium | reverse complement strand
AAAACCATAATCGAACATCACCGTCTGATTTCAACAGTATTAGAACAGGCTTTCAAAGAAAGACTTGTAATATTTAATGTATCAAGGCAAGCAGAATTACCTCGAATGGAAAAGAAAGATGTAAACTATTTTCAACCTGAGCAAATAGAAGCTATCAAAACCGCCCTTGATAATGAAGCACCAAAATGGAGAATGCTTGTGCATTTGTTATTGATAACAGGCGCAAGACGTGGAGAAATACTCGGTCTGAAATGGGACAAGGTAGATTTTGAAAAAAATCGCATATATATCTGCAACAGTATTTTATATTCATCTGATAAAGGCATATATGAAGATACGCCAAAAACAGAAAAATCAAAAAGGTTTGTAACTCTGCCGTTAGAAACAATAAACGAATTAAGGAAATATAAACAGTATCAGGCGCAAGAGTTTTTAAAGAATGGAATTCCATATAATTTCAACGGCTTTGTTTTTTCACAAATTGACGGCTCAGCTATGCACCCCGACAGCGTAACAGACTACTTAAAAAAGTTTTCTAAAAAATACAATCTACCTCATATTAACGCTCACGCATTCCGTCATACTATGGCAAGTATGCTATACTTCAACGGAGTTGACAGCGTTTCAATATCCAAAAGATTAGGTCACGCACAAGTCAGCACAACCGCAAATATATATGCTCATATCATAGAAGAAGCAGACCAACGTAACGCAGATATTCTTTCTGATATTTTTCTTAAAAAAGCATAATTTTTAATATAGAGTTGAATTATTGTTGAATTATCGCTCTGTTTGAAGCATAAAAAGCAAAACCCCGTATTAGCCTAAACGGCTTAAATACGGGGTTTTTCGTGGTTGCGGAGATGGGATTTGAACCACATGACCTTCGGGTTATGAGCCCGACGAGCTACCGAGCTGCTCCACTCCGCGATATATCCGCTTCAAAACATTATATCGTCCTCAGCGTGAATATATCTTACCACATATTCAGTTACTTGTCAAGTGCCTGATGGAATTTTTTCGAAAAATTATTAATTGTCTAAAATCTGTCTGACTTTTTCGGGAAGTTTCGAAATCTCTTTTATAAAAGGCGTGCTGTCATGAGGCTTTCCGAATCCGTAAGCTGCGTGGATAAACGGAACATTTGCCTCGCATGCGGAAATATAGTCGCCGTCGGTGTCACCCACATACACTGCTTTTTCAATTTTGTTGCGCTCAATGACAAGTGCAATATTTTCGCCCTTTGAAAGCCCTGTTCTTCCCCAGTTTTCATAATCATCAAAGAGATACCCAAGTTTGTGAGCCGAGAAAAACGCTTCGATATACCCTTCCTGACAATTGCTGACTATCATCAGCTTATATGACTTTTTAAGCTCGAACAATGTTTTTTCAAGTTCGGGATACAAAACTCCTCCGCTGACCGCCACCTCTTCAAGCTCAACCCTTGAACACTCCTCAAGGATTTGAAGCGCTCTTTCGGGACTGACTTTGTCAAAGAGTATCCTAGCAATCACATCCATCGTCTTGCCCATTGTTTTTGTAAGGTCGTCAACAGTTATAATCCTGTCGACATCTTTTATGTTTTTAAGAGCCTTGTTATACGATTTTGCGACAGCCTCGCGTGAATCCCAAAGAGTTCCGTCAAGGTCGAATATTATCGCTTTTTTATCAGCAGTCATCTGGATTTACCCCTTTGATTATTTTATACTCGTTTTATCAAGTGATTAAAACTCGACTAATATTTTTGATATGGATACAGTAAAAGTTCCTGAATAAACACCAGTGTCCGTGTCCATATTGCCCGACGGAGCGCATATCAGACGTATGTATTTTCCCGAGCCGTCTTCTGGCGGCTGAGCCTCAAGCTCATCATTCGCTTTATTGCTGAACGACAGACTGGGAGTAGATCGTACTGAAGGATTTCCAACTATATCAATTCCGAAACCGTTCGCGTAATCCTCGGCCAAGGTAACGGTTACTCTTTTCGCTCCTGTCGGAAGCGGCGTATACCACACTGATGCTTTAGGCGAAAAGTTTATATAAACATCCGTACAGGTAAAACGGGCACAGTCAGAATAAGAAACCTCCAATACGACGCTTTCACCGCTGAGCAATCCTCCTGCGGCAGTTGTAAGCCATTCAACTCTTGAACCGTCTTCAATAAGATCTATATTTGATTGATTTTCTTGAAAATCCCTCGCTATCATATCCTTAAGCGCGTATTTATAAAAATTTTCAAGACTGACAAACCCCTTTTGACCGTTTACAGGATGGTTTGCGTATACATACCAACCGCTGTATGGGGTCGTCTGTGTGCCGCTCGGAACTGATGTGTTTATCAGAAACCTCTGGTCAGACTGGGTTTTAGTATAATAACCCGACATATCAGGCTGAGCTTTTACCCCGCTGTCTTTAAATTCGTTTGTTTCCGAGTCGTATACATACCAATTTCCGTTTGCGCCTATATACGGTCCCGATGTGTTCATTGCAAGAACCTTTTCAAGCGCCGACTCGCTCTGCTCATACGTAGGAATGGGCTCTGTCTCTCCGTTTAAGCTTTCAAGAATATCAAGCTCGAAAATTTCGGAATACCACACTGTTTCGTATTCGTCTCCGCTGAGCTTTACTGCCCTAAAATCACATTCGCACTTGCCCGCCTCGGCAAGCAGACTTCCCTCGATAAGATACTCGCCGTTTTCATCCAAAGTGGTTTCATATACCCCCCCGCCCGGCACTGAAAACAAAATCCTGTACTCGCACCCGTCAAAAGCCGGATGTATAATTTTAAGCACCTTAGAACGGTTGTCTCCGACATACCCCAAAATATTGTCCTGAACGTATGCCTGACCGTTGTCCGTAATATTTACTACTGGCATAATTTCCTTCCTTTTTGAAAAAAATTAAGCCGTCACAGCGCAGATTCACCACAAATCCGTCATATATAGGTTAATCTATTTTTTCAAGAATGTCAACTGCTCATCATTTAAAGTACAATAAATTGTACTTATTTCTCCTGCTTTTTTATAAGCTTAATCAAGAACCATGAGACATGCACTGACATATAATAAACAAAGCTCCCCCTGACTGAATAAATCAGCGCAGCACTGTCAAAAATAATTCTGCAAAGAAAAACCAATAAATACGGGAGTTGATAAAAATGTCAGTACCTTTACAGCCAATACACAGAGGAGATATATACTATGCCGATTTAAGTCCTGTTGTCGGCTCCGAGCAGGGCGGAATCCGCCCTGTACTTATAGTGCAAAACGATGTAGGAAACAAGCACAGCCCGACGGTTATCGCCGCCGCTATCACAAGTCAGCGCGAGAAAGCGAAGCTTCCCACTCATATTGAGATTCCAAAAACGGGATGCGGGCTCGCAAAAGACAGCGTTGTGCTTCTTGAACAGATAAGAACTATTGACAAACGCCGCCTCAAAGAAAAAATGGGAGAGCTTGACCCTGCCGCGATGACAAAAATCAACGACGCGCTTTCCATAAGCTTCGGTCTTGTTCAGTAAGGCTTGACGCTTGCAAAGAGGATACATACCTCCTTAACCGTTAAGCCGGTCAAGCACAGTCTGAATTTACATTTACAGCTTTTAGATTACAAGTCCGCCGTTTACCTTTACGCACTCACCTGTGATAAACGACGCCTTTTCGGACGCAAGAAACTCTATTGCACTTGCGACTTCCTGCACTGTTCCGATTCTTCCGAGAGGCGTCTCATCACAAAGCGCTGAAAAATCCTCGCTTGAAAGATTCGAGTTCATATCGGTGTCAATTACTCCCGGCGAAACGCAGTTTACCCTTATTCCGCTGGGACCGAGCTCCTTTGCGAGCGCTTTCGTAAATCCGATTACCCCGGCTTTTGCCGCCGAATAAACCGCTTCGCAGGACGCTCCCACCTCTCCCCACATTGAGGAAACGGTTATAATCACGCCGCTCTTGTTTCTTATCATAGAAGGAATTACAGCTCTTGCGCAGCTGATAACACCCGTAAGGTCAGTGCTTATCACTTTGTCGACCTGCTCGTCAGTCATATCCTGTACAAGCCCTGTATGCGCTATTCCTGCGCAGCATACCAAGAGAGAGATATCTCCAAGCTCTTTTTCAGCGGCGAAAACCGCTTTTCTTATCTCATCGGGAGACGAAACGTCAGCCTTTATGGCAAGCGCGCCGGTCACTTTTGACACTTCCCTCGCCTGTTTTTCACTGCTTTTATATGTAAACGCGACTTTCCAGCCATTTTCGGACAAAACCTTACATACCTGCGCTCCTATTCCTCTTGAACCGCCGGTGACAAATGCAGTCATAAAAATCACCTCTAGTTTTATTATTTTCGATAAAGTCTTTACCGTCAAAAAAATCAGCGCCGCAATGCGATTGTCAGCTCAACAAACATTGTAGCACTGATTATTCATTAAAACAAGTCCTTTTAGCTTATTTGATATTAGCGTCAACCTCTCGCTTTGAAAGCACGACGTTTTCAACAGACCTGTTTCTGACATTTCCGTATTTGTCGGTATAATTATCTGTTATCACGTTTTCCGCAAACATAGGCTGAACCTGATTTTTGGGTCTGTAAATTTTTGATTTGGCGCATACTTTTACTTTTTTAGACATATTTATTCACCTCACAAAAAAGGTTTAAGCTTGTCAATATACTGCTGTTCTCTTTGAAGCATTGAGTTTACTTCGTCTTTAATATTCTGTCCCGCGTTTGCGCAGTGATTCTGCTCCTTTACAAGATCGATAACGCCCATGTTAGTTCCCTGAATCATCATTTCGGCGATATGGCTTGTCGAGTCCGACTTCATTGTATCGAGCATAACAGACATTCCCGTCATCGCTTTCGCCACAGCGCTTATCCCCTCCGGCGAGCCTTTTTCAAGGTGTATTTCCTCCTCAAGCTTTGTCATGTCGTTTTTATAATTTGCAAGCTGTGCGTTCAGCTCTCCTTTAAGCTTTGCGTCGGTGGTTTTTTTCAAAACCTGCTCAATAGCGTATACTCCCATCGCTGAGTTTTTATACATAGCATTTAAAACGCTGAGATTTTCGTTTTCAGCCGCCTGATTTTTCATTATTTTCATTCCTTTCATCACATTTTTATTTGCGCACTAATATTATTAACCCGACAGCATACATTATCAGCGGTAAAAGATTGAATTTAAAAAGTCGGCTCTTGTAATCGCAGAGGAAACATTGTATAATTAAATGGGATAAAAATCAGAAAGGAAAATTTTTGATGGAAAATAATTTTAAATTAAAGCTTATACTCGGCGGACTTGGCAGACTTGTTCTTGCCGACCTCGCCTGTCTTGTCATCAATATGTTTTTTACTCTTACCTATCATAACATGGGTTTTCTTAGCTGTATTCTTTTCGGGTTCTGCTCGGTTTCTGCGCTTGTTATAATTTACGCTGATTTTTGCCTCAAACGAGGCGAAAAAGTGAAAAACCTTGTCAATTTTCACGGAGCAAAAGCCGGTCCGAACTTCGGACTTGTTATCGGTCTTGTATCGGTGATTCCGGGGTACATAACCGTTTTGCTTACTTATATTTCAAAGCTCGGATATATCCCGGATTTTTTTCCGATTTACAAACTCTGCAATCTGTTTTTCCTTCCTCTCACGTTTTTCACAGACCCGAATTATTTAAACGAATTCGGAGCCTCAACCTCGGTTTTAGCCTCCGACTTGTCCGTTGGCACTCTGATTTTAATAACGGTTCTTCCTGTTATTATACCCCTGACAACATGGATTGCTTTCAGAATTTCATATAACAATGTCGATGTAAAGCAGAAGATTATGTACAAATAATTTCAGTTTTGCGCTGTCCGAATATTTTTGAGATTTTTCGAATAACCTTGTACAAATAAACTGTACAAGGTACGAGGTGGTAGTTTTGTCCGTTATTAAAGGAAATCTCAAAAAAATTTGGCTCAACAGAACAGGCGTTGTTCTCGCAATTGTTTGCAGTTATCTCATCGTATACGGCATTTTAGGCGGAACAAAAATTCCGGGTGCCGATTCCCTTCCTGTTTCCTCCGAAAGTTCAGTCCCCATCATCATTCTTGACGCGGGTCACGGAGGCATTGACAGCGGCTGCGTAAGCGTCACCGGATTTGAGGAAAAGCACATAAATCTCGACATAATGCTTTCGGTTCGTGATATGCTGACAGCTCTCGGTTATAAAGTTGAAGTGACAAGAGACACTGATATTTCAATTCACGACAAAGGCATAAAAGGTCTTTCAAACCAGAAAAAAAACGATATGGAAAAAAGGCTTGCTTTGTTTAACAAATACTCAAACGCCGTTTGTATTTCAATTCACCAAAACCAGTTTACACAGCCTCAGTACAGCGGCGCTCAGATGTTTTATTCTGATAACAACCCAAATTCAGGCGTTTTGGCTCAGATCATGCAGGACTCCTTTGTCGCGAATCTTCAGCCCGACAACAAACGCGAGATTAAATCGACGGGAAACGACATTTATCTTTGCGCCTTTTCAAAAAATCCAACCGTTATGGTTGAATGCGGATTTTTGTCAAATCCCGACGAAGCCGCTCTTCTTGAAACAGAGGAGTACCGCTCGAAAGTCGCTTTCACTATTGTTTCGGGACTTTGCAGATATATTGAAGAATACTGCTCGTCGGCAATATAGCTCCTTTTGAAAGGAATGTAAAAATAATATGGCAAAAGTTAAAAGTATATTTGTTTGCGGTCAGTGCGGATATGAAAGCGCAAAATGGAACGGCAAATGCCCTTCATGCGGGGCTTGGAACTCTTTTGAGGAAGTCGAAACAACAGTTTCAAAAAAGAGCGTCTCGGTTTCAAAAAAATCCGCGGACGTTTCGGATAAAATTCTCTGCATAAACGAAATTGAAGCCGCTGATAACGAAGTCAGATACAAAACAGGCCTAAACGAGCTTGACAGGGTTTTGGGCGGCGGTCTTGTAAAAGGCTCGGTCGTTTTGCTCAGCGGCGAACCGGGAATCGGAAAGTCAACTATTCTTCTTCAGATATGCCGGTTTCTAGGAGGAAATCACACTATTCTTTACATATCGGGAGAAGAATCGGTTCGCCAGATTAAGCTTCGGGCAGGACGATTAGGAGTTGAGAGCGAAAACCTTTATCTTTTGGCTCTTACCGACGCCGAAACCGTTTGCGACGCTATCGTTGAAAACAAGCCCGACATTGTCATTGTGGATTCAATTCAAACCATGTCTATCCGTGACATCTCATCCGCTCCCGGAAGCATAACACAGGTAAGAGAATGTACAAACCTGTTTATGAGAACGGCAAAATCGGAAGAAATTCCAATGTTCATTGTCGGTCACGTCAACAAAGACGGAGCTATCGCGGGTCCTAAGGTCATGGAGCATATTGTTGACGCCGTTTTGTTCTTTGAGGGCGAAAGAAATCTCTCATACCGCATACTCAGAGCTGTCAAAAACCGTTTCGGCTCGACAAACGAAATTGGAGTTTTTGAAATGGGCGACAGCGGTCTGAAGGAGGTTGAAAATCCGTCTCTTATGCTTTTGTCGGGAAGACCGGCAGACGTGTCCGGAAGCTGCGTCGCATGCGTTATGGAGGGCTCAAGACCGATACTCGCCGAGGTTCAGGCTCTTGTCACAAAAAGCGGTTTTTCCGCTCCGAGAAGGGTTTCGACAGGGTTTGACTACAACCGCCTTGCTTTGATAATAGCGGTTTTGGAAAAAAGGCTCGGTTTTTTCTTCGGTCAGCTTGACGTTTACGTCAATGTTGTCGGAGGATTGCGCATTGACGAACCTGCCGCCGATTTGTCAATTGCCCTTGCGCTGTATTCGGGCATAACCGACAAGCCAATCGACGAAAAGCTGCTTGCTTTCGGAGAAATAGGCTTGGGAGGCGAATTAAGAAGCGTTTCTCACATCGCTCAGCGAATTTCCGAGGCTCAGCGCTTGGGATTTAAGCGCTGCATAGTTCCGAAACACTCACTTTCCGCCATAGACAAAAGCTCTTTTGACATTGACATCATCCCTGCTTCAACTCTCAGGCAGGCGTTTAACTCTCTCTGAAAATATCTCTCGGTTTTAGTAAAAGAATACGTTTAGTTTTATAATTTTTTTACATTAGCTTTCATAAAATTTTATAATATAAATATATTCTCCTTATCTGATGTGTATTTTACCTTGAAAAATAAGTGATATATATTATAGTATTATTATAATCACTAAACAGAAAGAGGTAAAAACATGAAAGAACATTTAAATAAGCTTTTAGCATTTCTCACTGCTGCGCTTATGTGTGTATCTGTTACCGGCTGCGG
Source organism: uncultured Clostridia bacterium (assembly GCA_944385905.1). GTDB lineage: Bacteria > Bacillota > Clostridia > Oscillospirales > Ruminococcaceae > CALWZA01. The sequence continues at coordinate 183,019 of CALWZA010000031.1, read as the reverse complement.
ACAAGACGAGACGGCTGAAGAAGGAACAACAACAGCCGCTGAGATAACAACAGCAGACGTATCGGACACGGAAGCAACATCTGCAAACGAGGAGGAGACAAGCGTGAGCGAAACAACAGAAGCAACACTTCCGGAAGTACCGGAGGTATCAGATATGGTTAAGCGTTCTCTTGTTTCTGTCGGAAACAACCAGAGACTTTTGGACGCGATTGAAAAGGCTGAAAACGGCGAAGATGTTACAATCGTCTACCTTGGCGGTTCAATCACTCAGGGAGACGGCGCAAGCAATTCCGACAACTGCTATGCAAACCTTTCATTCAATATGTTTACCGAAAAGTTCGCTTCCGATCCTTCAAAAATGCACTATATAAACGCAGGAATCGGTGCAACAACCTCTACTCTCGGAATACTCCGTTCTGACCGTGACGTTATAAGCAAAAACCCGGACATTGTTTTTGTAGAGTACGCAGCAAACGACGGCACTGACTATAACAATCAGCTTGCTTACGAGAGTCTTGTCACAAGGCTTCTTGAAAGTGAATCAAAGCCTGCTGTAATACTTATCTTTACTGTTTTCGACAACGGAACGTCTGCTCAGCCGAACATGGAAAAAATCGGTGCGGCATATGATCTCGGAATGATAAGCGTCGGCGACGCTATCAACCCTGAAATCGAAGCAGGAAACATGACATTTGCCGGCGACTATGCAGCTGACTATGTTCACCCCAACGACAAAGGACATCAGATGATCTGCGACTTTATTGAGTACTACTTTGACAATGTAATTGCTACAGAGAAATCTCCTGAATATGTAATTCCTGATACTGTTGTAGTAAGCCGTGCGCTCGCAAACCTTGAAAACATCGGCGCTGACTCAGACAAAATAACTTCTCTGGGCTCATTTGAGGAAGGTTCTTATAACTACTTCTCATACATAAGATGCCTGCAGCGCAAGCCCGGCACAGACAACGCACCGCTTACATTTACAGCTGAGTTTACCAGACTTCTTGTAGCCGTAAGACAGAATAACGACGAGTCACTAGGCTCTGCTGAAATTTGGATTGACGGCGAGAAGGTCGAAGAGGTAAGCAACTATTTGTCAACCGGCTGGGGAGGAGTAGATATCAAGATCATCGTCGCTAAGCCCGGAACACACAATGTTGAAATCAAAGTTCCCGACGAAAGCCTTGACAAGTCTTTCTATCTCCTTGACATGGCAATCGCATAATAAATAATTTTCAAATAACCGCAAACCGGCAGGCTTTTGTGTTACCTGCCGGTTTTGTTTTTGATATCCATCCGGAAATATCAATACGAAAAATCAATATTTCTTTTCTCGGTGCTGACGGTCTTTTTGTCGAAAATTATGATTTACATAAAATTTTTTATCTGATATAATTATATAGAATAAAAAATAAAGGATATGAAAAAATGAAAGACCTCACAACAGGAGACCCTAAAAAGGTTTTGATGATGTTTTCTTTTCCTCTGATGGGAAGCATCATGTTTCAGCAGCTTTACAACATAGCCGACAGCCTTGTCGCAGGTAAATTTATAGGGGAAAACGCTTTGGCGGCTGTCGGAAACGCATATGAAGTAACCCTTATTTTCCTTGCGTTCGCATTCGGCTGCAACGTCGGCAGCTCGGTAGTGCTCGCTCAGCTGTTCGGAGCGAAGCGTTACAGGGACTTGAAAACCGCCGTCTATACTACATTTATCGCAAGCGGAATACTATGCGGAATATTAATGATAGTCGGATTTGTTTTCTCTCCCGCGCTTCTTCGTCTCATCAACACCCCGGACGATATTTTCGCGGATACCATGACCTATCTTTACATATATACTGCCGGCTTGGTGTTCCTGTTTTTTTACAATATCTCAACAGGCATTTTCTCCGCTCTCGGCGATTCAAAAACGCCGTTTTACTTCCTTGCCGCATCCTCAACCGCAAATATCGCCATGGATATCTGGTTTGTAACGGGATTTAACATGGGAGTTTCAGGCGTCGCATGGGCAACGTTTATCTGCCAGGGAATAAGCTGCATTGCCGCATTTTCTCTGATCATTAAAAAGATAATCAACATTAAATGCGAAGGAAAACCGGCACTGTTTTCATTTGAAATTTTCAAAAAAATCACCCGTATCGCAGTGCCGAGCATTTTCCAGCAGAGCTTTGTATCGGTGGGAAACATCATCATTCAGGGAATTGTAAACGGCTTCGGAACAACCTGTATGGCCGGATACGCAGCTGCGGTTAAGGTCAACAACTTCGCAATCACCTCGCTTACGACATTAGGTACCGCCATGTCTAACTACACCGCCCAAAACCTCGGGGCCGACAAGCAGGACAGGGTTACAAAAGGCTTTAAAAGCGGGATCGCGATGGTGGTCACCGCTGCCGCTGCATTTTCGATTATTTTCATACTCCTCAGAGAGCCGCTTATCGGACTGTTTATGACAGAAGAAAGTCAGGAAGCACTTTCAATCGGCAAAACTTTTCTGCTGATTGTGTCACCGTTCTTTTTCCTTGTATCAATTAAATTCATTGCCGACGGAGTTTTAAGAGGGGCAGCAGCAATGAGCTGGTTTATGACCGCAACTTTTGTTGACTTAGCCGCACGTGTTATTCTCGCATTTCTTTTCTCAATAGAATTCGACAGCACAGGAATCTGGCTTGCCTGGCCTGTAGGCTGGACAATCTCCTGTCTGATGTCGCTCAGTTTCTATCTTGTCGGAGTCTGGAAGCCAAAGCCATCGCGCGTCAAGTAACAATCGCAAAAACAAGTAACAATCGCAAAAAATTATCTCCGCACGTCTTAATCAAACGTGCGGAGATTTTTGTTTTTACTCATAATATTTATGTATTTATTAAAGAGCCCTTATCAGTTCTCCATACTGCTCCTTCTGGCTGCCGACGGCGTTTGACTCGTCTGTATCGATATGCATGGCAAGAGCATATTTATCGCTTACTCGGCAGACGACATCGCCCAAAACGGCGGTTCTTTCAGGGGTTTCAATCTTTACCCAGACAACATCCTTGTCCTTTACCCCAAACTTTTCAGCATCGGCAGGAGTAAGGTGAATATGCCTTTTCGCAACGATTACTCCCTCTGAAAGCTCAACCTCTCCGCACGGTCCGACAAGCTTGCAGGGAGCAGAGCCTTTAACGTCTCCCGACTCCCTGATGGGCGCCGAGATTCCGATTGAACGTGCGTCGGTTGCGGAAAGCTCAACCTGGGTCGCGCTTCTTACAGGACCCAAAATCGAAACATTCGCAAGCTCTTTTTTAGGACCAACAACAGTTACCCTTTCCTCGCAGGCAAACTGACCGGGCTGTGAAAGGTCTTTTTTATGAGTGAGAGAAGCTCCCTTTCCAAAAAGCGTTTCCAAATCCTCCTGAGTTACATGAACATGCCTTGCAGACGTTTCAACCAAAATTTTATCCATTTTATAAACTTCCTTTCATTGATAAGCCGTTTGAAACGGCAGAAATTTCAAAAATATTATACTACCGCTTTCCGATAAAATCAAGTAAATTAATCTTTATTTTCAATTTCCACTCTTACCGGGACTTTCATCTGAGTTTTCTTTCTGACAAGAGGGAAAACTGCGATTATCACCGTAAATGCCAAACCTATCAGGGTTACAATTATACCCGCCGTGAAATATCCGGGGAAGAAAGTCATTTCAACCGTGTGCGTTCCCGGCTCCATTTCAATCGCAATAAGCGAATCAAGCGCTTTTACAGGCTCGACTTTTTTTCCGTCAACGGTTATATTCCAGCCCGGCTCATAAGGAATCGTTGTGAAGAAAAGCTGTCCCTCACCGATTGTTACGTCGCCTTTGATATGTGTTGCTGAGTGTTCTTCTATATTCCATCCGCCGTTTTGAAGCTCGTTTATTTTTTCCTCAAAAAGGTCGGTATCAAGCTGCACAACAAACTTATCCTTAATATACGCCTCGTCTTTCGCAAGAGTCATTCTTATGCTGAATTTTACTCCCGGTTCAGGCTCGCCTATTGTCGCTATGCAGTAATTCTCACCCTCATAATAATATGTCAGGAAAGGATAGTTTTTAACATCCCAGTTTTCAGCCTTAATCCAGAGGTTAAGCTGTCGCTGCCAGAGAGTCGGCATATAAAGATAAATAACATCATCTGTTCTCGGCGTAAACGACATTTCAACATATGCGTCCCTGCCCGCTGTTTCTACAGTATATTTTGTGTGGTCGCCGTTTACAATCGATGTCGTTACGTTTTCGGTAGTGTAATCAATCATATACAGCGAATTGAAAAAGTTATAGTCTCTGCCGTCCTCATTTTTTCCCACCAGTCCGTTTAGCAAGGCGTTTTGATTGTCAAAAGCATTGTCGCTGTCAAGAGTAACCGAAAGTATTTCGGTGCTTGCCGCAAAGCCGATAGGAAGCGCATAAGGATTTTCATAAACGTCGATATCGTCAACTCCGGTATCATCCGGAGTCATAATCTTTTGATAACTGCTGTGGGGAAGCTTGAGCTCGTTTTGAATTATCAGGCGGTTGTTTTCCTGCTCATCTTCCGTAAGGACGATTTCATCTTCTTTGTGCATAAGGTATTTAACTCCGAAAACCGCGTCGGTTATAAGCGTTGAGCCGGTATATTTTGTGGAATGTCCCTGATATACAAAGCCAAGGCTTTTGAGCATTAAAAGCACGGGGGTATTCATTGTCGAGCTTGAGTGTGAGAGTCCGGCGAAGTTCATTCCGATAGGGTCGTTTACGGTTCTGTGGAACGTCTTTTCCATTCTGAATAAGCCGTCGTCAGCCTCTTTGATTTGCGAAACAACCTCACGTCCGTCTTTGAAATAATCCTGATATGATGAATAACGGCTGTAAACCACATCGGAGTCAATACAGCAGATTGTATAAAGCGAACTTGCAAAGGTTTCTGCCATAACAAATACCGTTATAAGCGCCGCCATTCCCTTTATACGATGCTTTCTGAATATATAAAGCAAAGCGAAATATACGGCAAGAATAAAAACAGAAACCCAAACAGCTCCGAATGTCACAAAATGGGCGTAAGCTCTTGTCTCAAGGAAAAACACAAGAACAACATAAGAAAAGAAAGTTAAGCCTATTTCCTTTATTGTTACACCCCTGATGTTTTCAAAGGCTCTCGCCGCCATGACAATAAGAATAAACGAAAAGGTAAACGAATAGCGGTAAGGAAGCCAGTTCGGGACCTGAAAGCCGTGCCACGCGATATCTATGGTTGAGATATACATGCTTGCGAAAATAACTAAAAGCAAAATCGCGGACGAAACTTTTTCTTTCATTTTTATTCTTCTGTTTAAGAAAAACAGCGGAACAAGCATAAGAACAAGAGTGCCGCAGGCAATCATCGGAAGTCCCTCGGGACGAACTGTGTCATAGGTCAGCGGGAAGAGCTTTGATAAAAACTGCCAGATATCAAACTGGGCTTTCGGGGTGAAATCGGGAGTGGAAAACTCAAGCTTTCCGAGCTTTAACGAGTTGTATACAGGTATCAGGACTATACAGGCGTTCATTACCGACACAACCGCAGTTATGAAAAACTTTCCGCACGATTTGAAAAAATTCGGCGCGACAGCGTGTCCGGGACGGGAAAAATTATAATAAATAAAATAAATCGCAGAGAAAAAGCCTATCATGTATCCGATGTAAAAATGAACGAAAAACATAACCGACAGGGATATCAGCAGGCGAAGCATTTTTCCCTTGTCAACAAGCTCCTCGATGCCGAGCAGAATGATAGGAAGAAGAATCATTCCGTCAATCCACATCGGGTTCATCAGCTCGACGACGATATAGGTCATCAGCGCATAGATAAACGAAAAGATAACCTGAGTTGAGGGCTTTGCGTTTTTGCTCTTTTTAAGGTAATAAGCAAACGCCACAGCGCAGCTTCCGACCTTAGCGAGCTCCATTATCTCAAGAGCTCCGCACATCATCGTTCTCGGAAGCAAAACAATTATCCACATAAACGGAGAGGCAAGATAATATCCGAAAATTCCGAACGCTTCGCCGCTTAGATTTCTCGACCAGTTGTAAATCAGGCTGCCGTCGCCCCAAATAGCGTCACGAAACGCCTCATAGTATGAAACATACTGTCCGTTGAGATCAAGCACCAGTACCGACTCGTCTCCCCATGGGTGAACGCCGAACGCGGCATAAACCGCGTACATTACAAACACAGGCAGAAAAAATATTAAAAATCCGAGCCTGTGCTCATAAAACCAGCGGGTAAATTTGTTTTTATCCCTAAAGGGAGTTTTGATTTTATCCGGCTTCACCGAAACCGAGGTGTTTTCGTTTGTCTCTGTCATCTGAAAATTCCTTTCCTGCTTATTCCGAATTTCTTTTGTCCTTGCTTTCGTCCGAAAGATTTTTGCTCTTTACGATTTCATCTATAATATATCTCGGTCTGCATTTTATTTCTTCATATATTTTTGAAATATAATATCCAATTATTCCTAAGCTGAACATAACCACCGAGCCGATAATGAGCTGGAGCAGAATGACGGTTGAAAATCCGCCGAGAGCTTTTCCCGTGATTTTATTGATAAGAGTATTTACAGCCAAAATAACGGCTGCTATAAAAAATACAACTCCGCACCCCGTGACTATCTGAAGCGGCGCCGACGTAAACGAGGAAATTGAATTTACGGCATATTTGATAAGCTTCGAGGTTGTCCACTTTCTCTCTCCGACGGCTCTCGGAGCAACGTCAAAATACACTGTTGCTGATTTAAAGCCCACCCAGCCCGACAGCGCTCTGAAAAATGTCAGCCTTTCGGGCATTTCGTTAAGCGCGTCCACCGCTTTTCTGTCAAGCAGCTTGAAATCCGACGCGTCCTCCATTTCTATTCCCGAAGCTTTTTTTATAAGCTTGTAAAAGAGCTTTGAAAACACCTTGTATGCGGCGCTTTCCTTTCCTCTGCTCGATTTTTTGCCCTCGACCACATCGACGTCGTTGTTTTGCCATACTTTTACCATCTCAATTATAGTTTCGGGCGGATGCTGCAAATCGCAGTCCATAACCACGCATGCGTCGCCCTTCGCGGCTTTAAGTCCCGCGAAAATCGCGCTTTCCTTTCCGAAATTTCTCGAAAACCCGACCGCGACTATGTTATCTGAGCTTTCAGCCATTCGCAACAGCTTTTCCCACGTTTTGTCCGATGAGCCGTCGTTTACAAAGATAAGCTCATGGCTTATGGAGTTTTTGCTTAAAAGCTCTCCGACAGTCCTTGCGGTGTTCTCGACGTTTCCTTCCTCGTTGTATGCTGGAATTATAACCGACAGCAGCATTTTGTTTCCTCACTTTTTCTTTTAAATTATAAAGCGGCTCTTTTTATTTTATCCCAGTCAAAATCTTTCGGCATATCGCAAAGAAAATCCTCACGTCTGCTTCTGACTTTGAGCTTTCCCTCTCTCATTATTCTTAAATAGTCGTCTGCCGAGGTTATTTTCTCCTCGGTTTCAATTCCTCCGCCGGCAATCGACCAAGTCGTGTGAGAATCGGAGCCGCCCGAAACAGGAAGATTATAGGTTTTTGCGTAAAATTCAGCTCTCTCGTTAAACTTTTCATCTTTATGGCTGGCGTTTATAATCTCAACTCCGTCAACCTGTCTCGGAAAAAGCTGAATGTGATGAATATACGGCGCTTCCCTAAAAGGGTGAGCGTGAACAATAAACCCTCCGCTTTCATGAATCAGCCTGAAATATTCCGCTATACCGACTTTTACAACCTCAGGATGAGCAGTCAGCCACTCCTTATCCAATCCGTAAGTCAACAGGTCGCTTCCCTGATAGCTGTATTCCCAGCCGAAGAAAACGTCAAGTCCGATTTTTTCGCCCTGTTTCTTCGCGTCCTCATATCCCTGACAAAACAGCCTGACCCAGTCTGCCCACGGGAGACTTCGGTCGACGCAGGTGTTGCCGTGAAAAAAATGGTCGGTAATGAATATACCGTCATAACCAAGCTCTTTGTACTTTTGAGCCATTTGTGCTCCGCTGCTCAAAGCGCAGTCGCTTGCCTGACTTGTGTGAACATGAGTATCATATATATACATTCACGTTTTCCTTTCATCAAAGAAAATATACCACGTTTTATTATATTATTTTATCTCAAAAAAAGCAAGTATTCAGTTGTGTTTTCATATAATTATCCGAAAGGACTTGATTTCATGAAAATTTTTCGCTGCTTTAAATTAAAATCAATAGCTTTGGCGGCAACTGCCTGCGCGCTTGTTCTTGCCGCGTTAATTACAACAGTCGTATTTGTTTACGCCGACAACAAAATCGACGTGCCAATAATAATGTATCACTCAATACTCAAAGATGAGGAGCGTTTAAACGACTATGTTTTGTCTCCCGTCGACTTTGAAAAAGACCTCGTTTATCTTCGCGAAAACGGTTATGAAACGGTTTTTGTAAGCGAGCTTATAGACTATGTAAAAGGAATCGGTGAACTTCCCGAAAAACCGGTCGTTATAACTCTCGACGACGGCTTTTACAACAATCTCACATATGTTCTGCCGATTTTAGAGCGGCTTGATATGAAAGCCACAATCTCGGTCGTCGGGGATTTTTGCGACAGAGATTCCCAAAGCGGTGAAAAAAGCCCCTATTATTCATGCCTCGCGTGGGACGATCTGCGCCAAATGCAGCAGTCCGGACATATTGAAATCGCAAACCACACATACAGTCTTCACAGCGACACCGGAGAGCGGAAGGGATGCTGTATTAAAAGCGGCGAATCCTTTTCAGATTACCAAAATATTCTCATAGCCGACGTTATGAAACTTCAGCGCAGGCTTTTTGAGGAAACAGGCTCAAAGCCCTCGGTTTTCACATACCCTTACGGCTTCATCTGCGACGAAAGCATTGACATTTTAAAAGGCTGCGGATTTGAGGCTACCCTCACTTGCCGGGAAAAAGTCAACATAATTGAGCAGGGAAATCCCGACTGTCTTCTCGGACTGTGCCGATTTAACAGACCAAGCGGAATTTCTACAGAAAAATTTATGAAAAAAATATTGAGATAAATTAATTTATGTGCAATATTTACCTTGTAATTGTTGTGTTATATTATAACGTGGCAATTATAGTTACAAAACGAATACAAATGACAGATTTATTACAATTACATTACAATTAGCCGTTTCGGCTTGCAAAGAATTCAAAATGCAGTGTATAATAAAATTGAGAATATACAGAAAAGGAAATGGTAATATGACTGAAAATATAAATGAAAAAATTACCGAATCCCCGCCATTGTCTCCTCTTATAAAAATCCGAAATCTCAGCAAGGTATATGTTTTGGGAAAAGAGAAAATCCCCGCTTTGGACGGCGTAAACCTTGATATTTACGAGAATGAGATATGCTGCCTTCTCGGAACCTCAGGCTCCGGCAAATCAACCTTATTAAATATGATGGCGGGACTTGAAAAACCTACGCGCGGTAAAATTTATATTGACGGACATCAGGTTGACAAAATGAGTGAACGAAAACTTGCTTTGTTTCGTCAGAAAGAAATGGGGTTTGTGTTTCAGTCCTATAACCTGCTTCCAAACCTCAACGCTATTGATAATGTAGGATTGCCTCTTGCTTTTTCCGGCATGAAAAAGAGCCTGCGGGTTAAAAAGGCTAAAAATATGCTGAAAAAAGTCGGACTCGGAAAACGAATGAAACACAAGCCCACACAGATGTCGGGAGGACAGCAGCAGAGAGTCGGTATTGCGCGGGCTTTTGTCGCGAAACCGAAAATCGTTTTTGCCGACGAGCCTACGGGAAACCTTGATTCAAAAACGACAATTGAAGTTATGGAAATGATGGTCGATATGGCTAGAAAAAATCATCAGACCTTAATTGTAGTAACCCACGATGAGGAAATCGCCGAATACGCGGACAGAATTTTTCATATCAAGGACGGAAAAATTGACAACACCTTTAAAAATCTTGCCAAGGACAAGAGACTGGCTCAGGAAGCGCAGTACGGTCAGTATATTCCGCCAGATAATGAAAAGCAGCCGGATGAGCGCACGGACGAAATCATTAAAGACAAGCCGTCGTTTGAAAACATGCCGATTATAAATAAAGAAAAGCTTGAAAAGGTTCTTGCGGGAGCTGATTTGAACCGAAAAGACAGTGAGAACAAAAACGGACTAAGTTTATAAATATCATCTTGGCATTGACAGAAAGGAAAGATTAATATGAAAAAGATTTTGGGAATTTTTATGAGCGTTCTGATTGCGGTTTCATCAATAGGCTTAACGGCTTTCGCCGCCCAGCAGGAACCTACCGTTACTGTCGGAAACGACGTTTATTTTGAGGAAATAAATTATGCAAAAACAGTCTACCCGGGACAAAATTTCAACCTGAATTATGTCGTCTCGGATCTTGAAAAAGCCGACGGAAGCGCCGCAATACTTGAAATCAGCGGACTTTCGGCAAACGGAATTCACGTTTTTGAAAATTACAGCCCTTTTTATCAGATTAATATCTCTTCACAGCAAAACGCCGGATATATCGCACTTGTTGCGGATACTTTTGCCTCGGGCACAAAGGAGCTAACCCTTACACTGAGATATTTCAAGGGCCCAGTTGAATACAACAACTCAACGACAATTTCAATAAATACCTTGGAGCTCACTGATCCTGAGCCCCCTGCAGACCCGGAATATGCTGCTCCTGTTCTCACTTTGAGCAACTTCTCCCTTTCATCGGAAGAAGTTGAAGCGGGAAGCACTTTTACTGTTTTATATTCTACAAATTTTCAAAACTTTTATAACTACGCAGACGGAACAATCACAGTTTCGGGCGATGGCTTTTCTCTCTCGGGAGTAAACGCCGAAGTCCCGATTATCGGAACTCAGTATCTTTCGGTTTATGCGGACAAGTCGCTTCAGTCAGGAAGATATCCGCTTAAAATTACGGCTTCGTATACTGACACCAAAGGCGAGTCACATTCCTGCGAAAGAACAATAAATGTTAATATCATCGGCGCCGACGGAAATACCGGCGACGGCTTCGCAAGCTTTACAATGACATCAGCTTCAATCCCGGAAAAAACAGGCAAGCCTAACCTTTCAACAAACCTTACCGCACGTTTTACAAACACCTCGCAGGTGACCGCTAAGGACGTTTCGGTTAAGCTTTCAGGCTTCGGAGACGCCTTACTCAACACATACACAGACACTGTAAATATAGGCAATGTTGAAGCAGGAGAAGATTTCAAGGCAGTTTTCCCGATTAAGATTTCTGAAAACACTAAAGAACAGATAACTCTTACCGCAACAGTTTCATATATGGAAAACGGCGAGGTCAAAACATCTGACTTTAACATCTACCTCACTTCATCTGTTTCGGAAAACGGCTCGTCAACAAGCTCGGGAATCCTCACTCCGAAAGTTATAGTGTCGAAATACAGCGTTGACAAAGAACCCATAAATTCGGGCGATGAGTTCACTCTGACCTTCTATCTCAAAAACACCAGCACTCAGGTTGAGGTTAAAAACATGACTGTTGACGTAACCCCGAAGGCCGATACCAACGGCAGCTCGGTTGTATTCTCACCCGTTTCCGGTTCGAGCTCTTTCTATACAGCGTCTCTTGCAAAAAACAGCGAATCAGAATACTCAATTGTTCTCAAAACTAACGCTGCCGCAGGAACAAAATCATATCCTGTCACAATTTCATATACATACGAATACGCGAACGGCGGGGCTTATGAGCAGGGACAGGGCTCAATGGACATAAACCTCGCGGTTGTTCAGCCGATTAAATTCGAGCTTTCAGACTGGTATCCTCCGACTGAGTGCTACGGCTGGGACGGCTGCTCTATCAGCTTTACATATTACAATAAGAGCAAAAACCCAATGACAAACCTTTCTATCGCTATGGAAGGTGACTTTACAATGCAGGAAAATTACGTCGGCTCCCTTCCAGCTTCAAGCTATGACAGCTTCAGCGGATTTATCACGCCTGTTGACGGCGACGCTGTCGGCGAGACAAAGCAGGCAATTTTGGTCTTCAAATTTGAAGACGCGTCAGGCAACGAGCAGAGAGTAGAATATCCTTTCGACGTCACAATTATGGAGCCAATGACAACAGTTGACCCCGGTATAGACGATATGCCTATAATGCCATCGGAACCGGTTGACGGGGATATTGACGGTGAAAACGGAGGCTTCCCTATCTGGGCATGGTTCGCAATCGGCGGCGGAGCAGTTGTAATTATTGTTGTAATAGCAGTTATCGTTGTTAAAAAGAAAAAGAGTGCTGTTATTGAAGACGATGACGATGACGACGAGGAATAATCCTCACGGAGGCAACGGATAATGAAAAAAACAGATATTGTGAGCTTTGCGTTCGGAAACTTTTTCAGGCGCAAGGCACGAAGCGCACTGACTGTTCTCGGAGTTATCATAGGTACAGCCGCGGTAGTCATAATGCTCTCCATAGGCTTCGGTATGCAGAAAGGATACGAAGATCAGATAAACTCATGGGGAAACGTCAGAGAGATATATGTCTATGAAAACTACGGCTGGGATAGCGTGACCGGCGAGGAAATCTCAACAGAAGGAAAAAACTATCTTGACGATATCGGCTTTGAACAGGTTAAAGCCCTTGACCATGTTGAAGCCGCAACTCCAACTCTTTCAGCGTACTATAACCTCATAAAAGACAACAGTCAGATTGCCGACATGAGCTTTCAGGGCATTTCAGCCGCGGATATGGAGGATTTTGGTTATGAAATACTTTACGGACGTGCGCTCAATGAAAGCGATATAGGTACTTACAACTTTGTTATGTCATATAACATTCCTTTCTACTTCAGAGGTTTTAAAGAAGAATATAACTGGAGAGAAATCGCAGAAGGAGAAGAGCTCCCTTTTAATCCTGTAGATGAAGCCATCTCATACAAAGCAACATGGGACTGGAACTACGGCAACGGTCCTGTAGATACCTCCAAGCCGAAAAAGCTTACGCCGGAAATGAAATGCGTAGGTATTATTGCTCAAAAGAAGGGCGGAGATTACGACACAACTATTTATATGGATGTAAAAGGGCTTATAGATTTAAGAAACAAACTCGACAAAAACCAGCAGGACTATTATAACTTTGACTCTGAAACCGGCATTTCCTACGCAACAACAGAAGTTATAATAGGTGGAAGCGGAATTTCAGGCTCAGACGGTCAAAACAGTGACGGAAGAGAAAGCATTTACAGCCAATTCACGGTTCTTGCCGACAGCAAGGACCATGTTCAGCAGCTTGAAAAAGATATAAGGGCTCTCGGATTTCAGACAAGCTCGTCTATGCAGTACCTCACTCAGATGCAGGAGCAGACCAAATTTTTGAGAACAATTCTAGGGGCGATCGGCGTTGTGGCGTTTTTCGTCGCCGCGCTGAGTATCACAAACACCATGATAATGTCTATCTATGAAAGAACCCGTGAAATAGGCATTATGAAGGTTATGGGATGCAAGCTATCTGATATCAGAGGAATGTTCCTTATCGAAGCGGGAATTATCGGAGTTGTCGGAGGACTTTTAGGAGTAGGCCTGAGCTACGGAGTATCGGCCGCGGTAAATTTTCTTGCCTCAAAAGGAGGAATGGGAGTACTCGGAATTGACTCCACTTCCTCGGCAATTTCGGTTATACCGTTTTGGCTTAACTTTGCGGCTATAGCTCTCGCAACCGCGGTCGGAGTCTTTTCCGGACTTTATCCGGCAATACGGGCTACGAGACTTTCAGCTCTTGAAGCGATTAAAAACGAATAATTTATACAAATAAAAACCCGTACGCATAAAAAGCGCATACGGGTTTTTGATTTTTAATGCGAACAGTATCCGTCCGTGAAAAAATATCTTGTTGTTTGAATGCCTTTTCCGCTGCTGCCTTTTATGACAATGCGGTGAATAGTTCTCAAATCTGAAGGCCACGACTCCACTCCGGACAAATCATAAATGTCCTCGCCCTGATATCCGAAATAGGTTATATATTCGTAATTAACCTCTCTCATCAGAAAATTCGAACGATGCATAAGTCCTGCCTGCATATTTGAAGCCCACTGGTCGTCAAAGCCTATGTATTTGTGTCTGACAATAAGCCTCGGCTCTGCAAAATAGTTGACATATTCAAGGTTGTAGTATGTTCCGTTTATGTCCTTTTGATGAATATGAGAAACAAGCCTTGAAAAATTACTTCCCTCTCCGCGTTCGGTTACTTTTTCATCGGGAATTAAAAAGCTTGAAAACATGTTGACAGCACATGTGACGGTATTTGTGTCCCTTATAAAAGGGTATGTTCCGTACATTTTCTGAGTGTAAGCCACCATAGCATCCCAAATAGAAGAATGTTCCTTAACATAAATATAGTTTGCGTACGGTGTTCCCTCCTGGCATGAAACCAAAGGGCATCCTGTGTTGATTTCCATAAGAGAGCTTAAGTTTACGTTTGATATCATACCGGGCTGAGGTTCGTTCAGCGAAAGCGCAAGCGAATAGCCACGGCTTGTGATGTCAAGATAGGTCGCTCCGTCCTTTGTGCTGACCTTAAGCTTGTCTACCGCGCCTGTATGTACATACTTTCCGTCAATTAAAAGCGACACGCCGTAAGCCTCTCCGTTGAGAGACGGCTTTGAAAGAATAAACCGTCCGCTGAAGGAAGTGTAGGGTATATATCTGTTTTTGTCAAACGAAAAGCTGACGCAGTCTTGGAGAATCTCCGGTTCTGACAGTGATATTTCATATAAATAAAGCTTTATGTCATTATGTGTGCCGCTCATATGCTCAGCTCCTCGCAGAACACAAGCTCAAATTTTGAAAAAGACTCGTCAAGGTTTTTTTCAGCCCTGCACACAATCAGTCTCATGCTGTTTTGATAGCCTTCGCATGAAACCGAAACCGCCCCTTCGCCGGCAATGCTTGTGAGATAGTGAAATGAACTCTGAAAGTTTTGATGCGAAATCAGTCCGCTGACAATCAGCCTGTCGGGACGCTTTCCTGAAACATATGTCCTTATCCCGTCCGAGACAGTCGGAAGCTCGCTGATTTTGTATTCCTGCGAAAGCTCAAATTTTGTGCATCCAAGCTCCATTCCGTTTCCTACCGACAGCAAAACTGTTTCCGCGGCAGTTTCGACCTTTTTTACAGCCGATACCGACACAGCGGCAATTAATCTCCCGTGCTCCCTGCTGAAGCTTATCTGCTTTCTCTTGAGCTTGGTTATTTCAATTCCCGAGTTTCTGACAGCGCCGATCAGCCCGTTATCAACCGTATCCTCAAAATCGCACGGCTTTGCTCCCTCCGGCGCCAAAACACTTATTTCAAACTCCGAGTGCACACAAATCGCGCTGCTGCCTGTGTCGACTTCAGACATAACCTCAGATTTTTCCTGGTCAAATTCTTTTAAAATCACAAATCCGAGCGTTTTTCCGCGATAACGCGAACAAACAACAGAGTCAAAGCTGTAAAAAACCATGTCGCAGCAGCTTTCAGCGGCGGCTTTCAGTAAATTTCTTTCTTCTTCAAAGATAAAAATCAGCTCCTTTCGGGTTTAAACGCAAGTGAATACAAAGTCGCTGTCGGAGATAAGCGGAGCTATTTTTGCCAAAGCCTCGTTTTTCATCCGCTCCGCCTTTTTGATGTTTTCAGACTGAGAACTGCTTTCAAACAAAACTCCTGTCTTTGAAATTTCGGTTCTGGGAAGGGCATATACATACAAAAGCCAGTCGTATACCGCGCAAGCGGCGGCGCAGTTTTCAACTGCCTTTTTCTCTCCCTCAGTAATTATGGGCTTTAAGAGTTTGCCGTTAATCTCTTCCGCAGCGCTTTCAACAATGAACAGATACTCACCGACCTCCTCGTCCGAAAGCTTTGTGATAACCTGAAACTTTTTTATAATACTGCTAAGCGCTATTTCCATTATATCCGCCCTTTCATTATTAATCGGGAAAGCGTCTGCGTGCATATCGGCATTACAAGCGCTTTCCCGTCTGTTTTAAACCGGCTTCAGCTTATGCCTTGACTGTGTTGAGAATCTTTACCGCGTCTGCCGAAACCTTGTCAAATCCGACTGTAACGCTGAAAACGATTTCATCTATCTGAGTTGAAATAAGCTTAGAGCTGTCAACCACAATATCGCTTCCGATAACCATTTCAAGAGCGCAGCTTTTGTCAAGACCGATTGCGATGCCGTCGTCTACACCTGTGCATTTAACCAAAGTTACCCCGTATGGAGTTTTTACTGTTCCGCCCGTCATGTAGTCGCCGATGCAGTACTTCATCTCCTCAAACGAGAGAATCTTCGCCATTGTTGCCGGTGAAACCACCATTGTCGTCATGTTGTAGTCGGCAAGAGTCGCCCAGAAAGCCGCAAGGTCGCTGTAAGCAAGCCCTGTTCCAGAAATCGTTGAAGACGCGGCGCCGTTTTTGAGTACATCCATAGCCTGCTTGTTGACCGCCCTTGAAATCTGAGCGCCTACGCTTTTGAGAACTACCGCAAAAAGATCAAGTCTCTGCTTTCTGATGACCTCATAGCTTGAGGAAATCTTTCTGCCGAACTTCGACAGAGTTGTCAAAGATGCCGCTCCGTTTACGGTTGTAACGGGGAATTCTCCTCCCTCAGAGATTGCCGTATCAGCACCGCTCTTTGTAATTAATATTCCTCTGTAATCGGTTCCGTCTGTGTTTGTCGCCGCCGCAATGACCTCCGGAAGAATCGAAGCCTCGTCCATTCCCTGCTTGATTGAGCGTCTTACAAATTCGGGGAAAAGCACGGCGGACTCGGTTGTCTTAAAAAACTTTTCAACCCTGTCCGAATTTTCACCAGAAACCCTGATATCAAAGCGCTTGAGCTGTCTTTCAAAGGCGTCGAGTCCCTCAAGCTCTGTTCCGGCATAGTCAGCGTCAGGGTCAAGAGCTTCAAGCGCCT
Organism: uncultured Clostridia bacterium; assembly: GCA_944385905.1. Taxonomy (GTDB): domain Bacteria; phylum Bacillota; class Clostridia; order Oscillospirales; family Ruminococcaceae; genus CALWZA01. The sequence goes on along the minus strand of CALWZA010000031.1, from coordinate 166,059 downwards.
GAGTAAAATTCTTTCCTGTAATGTTGTAAAGTCCCTTTTCAAGTGTTATTTTTTCAAAATTGTTCATATGTAAATCTCCTTTTCTGATTTATCTATTTTAAAGCTTATAGCCGTTGTTTTTGTCTGCGCAGACCGTTTTTATAAGATTGGGAAGCTGAGGCGTGTAATCTGCGCTCAATGCCGCTTTTGAAGCGGCGTTAATATCCGAAAGCTCGTGCTTTAGCGCAATCAGCTCTTTGATATCAAGCCTGTCGGAAATGATACCCGCGATTTTTCGGGTTGTTTCGTCGGCGCTCATTTTGCACAGCCTTTCAACATCCTCACGAAGCTCTTCAGACAAAGCAAAAATAATATCGTCCTTCTCACGAAGCTCCTCAGTCTTTATTACGGTTTCGCCGTCGTTTTCACTGCCCGCTCCGAGCTTTTTCACAACTCCGGCGTTTTTCTGAGCAGGCACAGCCACAAATGACCACTCATATGCGTCTGTCGGGTCTTCAAGGACCGTGTGACACATTTTTCCGTTATAGACCCTTCCCTTTTTGTGAAAGCACACGTCTTTTCCGCAAACCGAGCAAAGCCTTTTTCCAACCGTGCATCCGACAGAAACCTCTTTTTTGATTCCTGCGTCAATTTCCCTGATTAGGTCCGCATTTTTGTCGGTTCTGACCATGTACGCCTCAGCTCTGAGGTAAGTATAAGCCTCTCCCGCCGCTGTTTTTTTCGAGCTGTCCGAAACAACCTCAGTGTCAAAAATTCTCGCCGTTTGGTTTAGGCTTTTGGGATTGTGGTCAAAAATTCCCGTCTTTCCTATAAAAAGCTCTGAAAGCTTTTTAAGAGCGGAAATTGAGAATCTCTCGCCGTCTCGGTCGATTTCATTGTCGCAAAGCACAACGGGAAAAACGTATATTTCGTCCGCAGAAAGCTCTCTGCGTGCGAATTTTGAGATTTTACCGAGCTTTTCCGAAGTCAGGCTCTCGCTGACTTTATCCATTCACTGTTTCCTCCTTTTGAATTTTTATTTCAATTTCCTTTGCCTGAGCGTTATAAAGCCTTGCTTTCGCAAGCTCGGTTTCGTCCTGAAGACTGATATTGTCCCATTCGACATAAACCTCGCCAAAGCTTCCGCACTGCTTTAAAAACCGCCTCGCTATTTCCGCGATAACCGGTGTTATCTGCCTGCGGTAATACTCAAGCTCGCTTGTGAGGATGTCAGCCTGCTGAGAAGACATTCTCTCTGTCGAGGACCAGTTAAGCCCAAGCAAAAACGGCGGAATTGAAAGCTTTGAAATGAGCTGTTCAAGAATTTTTCTGACGGGGATTTCAGTGTCGAGTATCGGGCTGTCAGCACCTATTACCTTTATTCCGACGTCTCCGACAGCTACAAAGTCACGCACACTTCCGTTTTTTGAAGCAGCCATTCCCTCGGACCATTCCTTAGCAATCTGCATTGCCCTTTCCTTTGCGAAAGCTTTTTCTCCCGAGTCTGCCGGCGGATTGTATGTAACCGCATAGCGTATATTTCCCGCCCTGTCAAAGTTCTGACCTATACATTCGTATATGCGCAGAAGTATCGCCGAAAGGTTTGAAAGTCCTCTCAGAACAGAAACTCCGGTAGGATTTTCAGGCGTTGCGTTTAGCGAAGCAAACAAAATGTTCGAGCTGTCCTTAACCTTCTCGGCGGCGGAGCCTCTTCCGACATAGTACTCTCTTTCAAACGGCGTTTTGCCTTCCCTGACGTCTACAAGAGAGGGTCTGGCAATATAAAGTCCCGAAATAAGCCCTGACTTGTCATAAAGGATTTCCGCAACCGCAAAGCCATAGGTGAGCATTGAGTCAAGGTACTGTCCTGCAAAGTTTTCAAGCGAACAGCCGGAAACGCCCGTTCTTACGCTTTGTGAAAAAGCGTCGAGAATTTCCTGAAACCTCTCGTCGGTGGTTTTAACCCGAAATCCGCCGGCAAGGCGTATAATTTTGTCAATGCAGGCATCGATTATCGGAACCTGCTTGCGAAGTTCTTCATATAAAGCCTTTTCATAATAGCCCGCTGCCGAAGAAAGGCTGAAAAGCTCCTTGTTTCCGACTCTCGCCGGCGCATTGACAGGCGTCTGCCGCACGCTGAGGTCAGCTTTTTTCTTTTTATTCAGCTTCATTTTTCTTTCATCTCTCCTTCCTTTTTTCTATCTTTTAACCGACGCAACGAAAAAGCTGTCTTCAGCGCCGCCCAAAAACTCGCTTACAAAATACCTGATATCGTCCATTGCGTGGTCGTTTTCTTTTTTAACCGAATCGCAGCCTCTGCTTTCATCCCACCGATAAAGCGAAAACTCCCGAAGCGCATCCTTGCATCCGACAGAAAATTTAATTTTTCCCGAAAGCAAAGCGTCACTCACACGCCTTATTCCGTTTAAAACATCGTTTTTCGCCTGCCTGACCGGAAATTTGCCGTGACGCCGTATGCACTCGATAAAGCTTGCCGCAGACGGGTCGCAGACAACCGCCTCAACCTTCCTGTCTCCTATAAGCTTTTCAAGAGCGGAGTAATGCTCTTCATCGGTGCAGAGCCGCCCCTCGGTTTTTGAGTCGAAATAGTACTCCGCAAGCCGATACCATACGCCGCCGCTTTCTCCCCAAAGCCCGAATGAGGACGGGTTGACCGTTCCGTAATCGCAGCTTACGGCAAATCTTGAACAAATAGGGGGAACGGTAAACGTATGGCGGCGGTAATCAAACATGGGATACACCACTCCGCTCTGAGCAGTCCACTTGCCGAGAACAAACCTTTCATAAAATACTCCCGAATAAAGAGCCTTGTAGCGTTTTAAAACCTTAGGCGAAAGCGACGGATTGTCGCTCATTTCAAAATGGATATACAGAGCGTTTTTCTGCTCTTTTTTCATAATCCATTCAGTGTAAAACCAGTGAGAGGGATTTTCAGGATTACAGTTAAACCAAAGTCTCGAACCGTTCAGAGAGCATCTTGCCAAAGCCTGTTCGACAAATGTTCTGGGCATAAGCACAACCTCGTCAAGAAGAACTCCGCCGAGGGTCATTCCCTGAATGAGAGCGGCGCTTCCCTCGTCTTTTCCTCCGAAAATGTAAAAACGGTTTGTCCTTCCCCGAAAGGTCACGTCGAAATAATTTGACGAAGCCTTTTCTTTGCACTCAAATCCGAAATCACGCAGATTTTTTATTAGCGGAACAACTACGTTTCTCCTTATTGAGGTTATTGTTTTCCCGCAAATCGCAAATGAAGTCTCCGAAAAACATTTCATCGCCCATGCCGCAAAGGAAATTGACATACAGCTTGTTTTGCCGCTTCTTACAGCGCCGTCGCAGATAATCGCGTCGAAGCTTCTGAAAAGCGGGTCTTCCCACCATGTCAGAACCCGAAGCTGCTTTGAGGAAAATTTTTTAAAGTCCCCCATCCGATTCACCCTGTTCTTCAGGCGGCTTTTCTGCGCTTTGAGAGAGTGCGGTGAAAAAGCTGTCCGCTGTGACGGCACTTTTGGCATTTCTGTCGATTTCAAACAGCTTTTCAAGCGCCTTTTGCCTGTCAAAAAGCTTAATCTCAAATCCGCCGCCCTTAAGGCTTTTTATTTCGGATACATTGAATAAATTAAGCTCGCAAAGACTTTGTGGTGAAAAATCTTCATCGGCAAAAATAAGCCGCACAGCATCGTTGGCGCTCCCGAAAGCAAGCCTGCGGAGTCCTGCTTTCACAAGCTCCGCATTGTCCTCGGCAGTCCTCAGCCTTTTGAGCTTTTTTCTTACCGTCCTGTCAAGCAAAAGCAGCGCTCCCTTAATCTGCGCCTCGTTTCTGTCAATTCCCACGCTTACGGCTGCGTCCGCTGCGTTTCCGAACAGATGGTAGCAAAGCGCGAATTTTTCTCTCAAATTGTCGTCTTTTTTCATGTCGCTGTCATCATTCCCTTCCGATAAGGAGCTTAAAAATGTAAAAAGTTGCATTAAAGAGTGCAACTTTGTGTAAAATATTATTATTGGTCTTGTTAAATATTTAATTTCACACCTTTTTGTGCAAAGTTGCATATTGACATACGGTTAAATATAAACTTATAATTGTTATAAACGCGGCATTAAGCCGCTTACAAAAGGAGTGTTCCTCAGAATGTCAGAAAAAATCAAAACTTCCTCAGCGTCATCCGCGAAGGACGCCATCAAAACCGCAGTTGTCTCAACACTGCACGACCAATATAACGTCACGCCCGAAAACGCTTCCGACAAGCAGTTTTACGAAGCCCTTTCGGGATATATAGTATCTCTTTTAAAAGAAAAGCGCCGAGTTTTTGAGAGAGAAATGAACTCAAAAGGCAAAAAACAGGTATATTATCTCAGCATGGAATTTTTAATGGGACGTTCTCTGAAAACAAGCCTTTCAAATCTCGGACTTATTGACAGCGCAAAAAGCGCTTTGAAGGATTTAGGAGTAGTTCTTGAAAACCTCTATGAGCTTGAACCCGACGCAGGTCTCGGAAACGGCGGCTTGGGCAGACTTGCCGCATGCTATCTCGACGGTCTTGCAACTCAGGAATACCTTGCGACAGGCTATTCCATACTGTACGAATACGGCATTTTCCGTCAGAAAATAGAAGACGGATGGCAAATAGAGCTTCCCGATAACTGGCTCCCGGGCGGTTCGTGCTGGCTTGTTCCTCAGCAGGAAAGTCAGATTGAGATTAAATTTGACGGCAACCTGAAAGAATACTGGGATAATCAGTATCACTGCGTTACGCTTGACAACTATACAACAGTCATGGCTGTTCCTTACGATATGTACGTTTCGGGATTTGACAGCAAAGGAGTTTCAAAGCTGAGACTTTGGAAAGCCGTATGCCCGTCCTTTGACATGGCTACATTTAACAGAGGAGACTATGCCTCAGCTCTCAGCCAGAATATTGTGGCGCAGGCAATTTCAAAGGTGCTTTATCCAAATGACAACCATCACGCGGGCAAATCGCTTAGGCTTCGTCAGCAGTATTTCCTGTGCGCAGCTTCAATCGGTGATATTGTGTCAAGACATATGTCGGTTTACGGAACTCTTGATAACCTTGCGCAAAAGGTCGCCATTCAGATAAACGACACCCACCCCACTCTCGCTATTCCCGAACTTATGCGTATTCTCCTAGACGACTGCGGATATACCTGGGACAGCGCATGGGATATCGTTTCAAAAACCTTTGCTTATACCAATCACACCGTTATGGCGGAGGCTTTGGAAAAGTGGGACGCAAACCTGATGAAGTCGGTTATCCCGAGAATATATTCAATAATAGTTGAAATAAATAACCGCTACTGCGCGCATCTTCGCGAAAAATTCCCCGGAGACGAGGGCAAGGTCGCTTGGATGTCCATTATAAAAAATAATATGGTTCATATGGCAAACCTCTGCGTTGCCGGCTCTCATTCGGTAAACGGCGTTTCAAAAATCCACTCGGAGATAATTAAAGAGCAGGTATTTAAGGACGAGTACCTTGATACCCCTGAAAAATTCAAAAACGTTACAAACGGAATCGCTTACCGCCGCTGGCTTTATCAGTCGAATCCGGCTCTTACAAAGCTTCTTGAGCAGACAATCGGAGACGGTTTCTTAAAGGACGGCTCAAAGCTTTTGAAATTCCGTGATTTTGCCGACGACAGCGGCGTTTTGTCAAAGCTTGCCACGGTAAAAAAGCAAAATAAGGAATCTTTTGCTAAGTATGTCAAGAATCAGAGCGGAACAGTAATTGACCCGCACACTATATTCGACGTACAGGTTAAGCGTCTTCACGAATATAAAAGACAGCACTTAAACGCCCTTAACATCATTGCGGACTATATCTGCCTGCTTGAAAATCCAAACGCCGACTATGTACCGAAAACATATATTTTCGCCGCAAAGGCAGCGCCGGGATACTACCTCGCAAAGCAGATAATCAAACTTATATGGAACCTCGGAGAGGAAATACGCAAAAATCCGTCAGTAAACAAAAAGCTTAACGTGGTGTTTCTTGAAAACTACTGCGTTTCCCTTTCAGAACTTCTTATGCCCGCGAGCGAAATTTCTGAGCAGATATCCCTGGCAGGAACCGAAGCGTCGGGAACAGGCAACATGAAGCTTATGCTCAACGGTGCGATTACTCTCGGAACAATGGACGGCGCGAATGTTGAAATATATGACATGGTCGGAAAAGACAACATTCTTACCTTCGGAATGTCAAAAGACGAGGTAAACGCGCTTAAACCTCACTACCGCCCGTCGGACTTCTACAATTCCGATCCGGTTATCAAAGCCGCTGTCGATAAGCTCACTCAGGGAATCAACTCAAACAGATTCGATGAAATAGCAAACTCTCTTAAAGGCAACGACCCCTATATGGTTCTCGCCGACTTCGCCGACTACCGAAAAACTCAGCGCACCGCTTCAGAGCTGTATCTTGATACAAACAAGTGGCAGAAAATGTCCCTTTACAACATCTCGGGAGCCGGAATCTTCTCCGCAGACAGAGCGGTTGAGGAATATGCGAAAAACATCTGGGGACTTGAAAAATAAGCAAAAAACAAATGTGCATTTCAAATCAGAAATGCACATTTTCTTTTTCGTATTCATACTCAGCCTTGTAATCCCTCTGATAATATTTCAGCACGCTGTAAATCCGCTCTCTTCCCCTTTTGATTGTCCTTGAAACGGTTGACTTATTGACGCCGTATCTGTCGGCGATTTCGGGAATATCAACCCCCTCAATATAATAAGCCCTGATGTATTCCTTCTGCTTTTGCGTAAGACCTTCCTCCATAAGGCTCCTGAGCGCCGCAAGCATGTACTTGTGCCGAAGGTCGGAAGCGGAACCCGAACCGTTTTTGGCAATAAGCGTATCCGCCATGACCAGAGATATCCGTTTTCTTCCCGCCATATTTTTTACACCGCCGCCTTTGTTTTTGAGATCGGTTCTCTGTCTTTATATTCGGGGAGGTACTCGCAAAGCTCGTCGGCAGTATGCCTAAGCTCCTTGATTTCCTCAAGCAAAACCTCTCTCCTTGCCTGAAGAAGCTTAAAATTCTCCTCCGTCGTCGGTATTTTCATTTCGTTTTTCAGTTCCTCTGCCCTAATTTCAAGCTTTTGCGCCGTTAAAATGTATTCTTCAATAAGCTTTCTCATTCTGTCTCTTCCTTTCCGGTTTGTTTAAGTCCTTTAATATACAACTGTCAATTGCGCAATCCGCACGAACATATGTTCTTATTCCTTGATTATATGTTACTTCCAAATTATTCATTTGTCAATACCTAATTATTTCAAGGGTAAATAATTGTACTCATATTGCCAGCAATTTTCACCCTTGAATCTGTTGACACCAAGAATAATTTCAGATATCATATACATTGCGCGGTTGAGAGATAAAAAAATCAACTTGTGTAATAAAAATGCAGAAATGCATAAAACGGAAAGGATTCTGAAAATGAAAGAAAACAAAAACGGCACAAAAAGACTTTTTTCAGCTTTGATGTCAGCAGCAATAGGCATTTCGGTAATAGCGGCAGCGGCTCCCGCGGCTTTCGCCGATGAAGGGCTTACCGAAAAAGACGGATGGTACATTCTTAAAACAGAAAGCGACCTTGAGGCTTTCCGTGAAAAGGTAAACGGCGGAGAAAACGAAATCAAGGGCAAGCTTGAGGCTTCTGTTGAGCTTACAAACGACTGGACTCCTATCGGAACCAATGATCATCCTTTTAACGGAGAGTTTTCGGGCGAAGGATTTACCGTAAGCGGAATAAAGGCTGACGACGGCGCGTCTGATATACCCTCGGGACTTTTCGGATATGTCGGTGAGTCGGGCAAGGTTTCTAATCTCAACGCATCCGGTGATGTGACAGGTGTTGACGAATTCACCGCGGTTATCGCCGGAAGCAATGCAGGTACAATTGAAAAGTGCGTAGTTTCCGGCTCAAAGCTTTCACTCGGCGATTTCGATAACTTCGGCGCAATCGCGGGAAGCAACTCGGGAACAATCAACAACTGTGCGGTAATCAACACAGCGTTTACAAGAACAGACAGCGAAAAGGCTGTCGGAGCAATTGCCGGAAACAACAGCGGTACAATCAAAAACAGCTTTTCATACGCTGTTACAGCAACAGGAGTCAAGGAAAACGCTTTCGCTCCTATAGCTGTCAACGCTGAAAAAGGAACCGTTTCAAACAGCTATTATTTCACTGAGGTTAAGCTCGGCGAAACAGCAGGAACTTCAGCTACAGAAGAGGAATTTGCCTCCGGAGAAGTTGCGTTTAATCTTAGAGACAACAGCTCCGGCAAGGTTTGGGGACAGGAAATAGGAAAGGACAAATACCCCGTTTCATACAGCGGAAAGAACTTTGTGTACCGTGTTCAGTTTATTAACGGCACTGCGGTTCACTCCGAGCAGTACGTAACCGAAGGCACAAACGCGAAAGAGCCTTCAAAGCCTGAAAGCAAGGACAAGGTATTTAAAAACTGGTCAGGCAGCTTTGAAAACGTCAGGGAAGACCTTATAATCAAAGCGGTATTTGCTTCCGAAGAGGTTGAAGTGGAAGAGCCGACTGAGGAAAAACCCGACAAAGAGGAAGAGGTTACTGTTGACGACAATAAGGATAAGGATGACGACAAGAACCCTTCAACAGGTGCGGCAGTAATGCTTGCTCCGATTGTAATGGCAGTTTCGGCTGCAGTAATTACACGCAGAAAGAATAGATAATCAGATATAATAAAAATTAAAGGGATACGGTGAAAAATCCGTATCCCTCGTTTTTATTCTCTGTTGAATTCCGAAAGCTTAAGCCCTTCGTTTTTGTCAAGCGCCCATTTAATATTCCATTCGCTTGTGAAAAGCAGCAGATAATTGCCTTTAAAATCGGCTACAACCTTTGTATCAGAGCTTAGGTTGAGCTTTTTAATGTCTATATCGTCATTTTCAATCCATCTTATATATGAGTACGAAAGCCCTTCTCTGATTATCTCGACATTGTATTCTGTAATCATTCTGTGCTCAAAAACCTCAAACTGCAAAACGCCTACAACGCCGACAATTACTTCCTCCATACCGGTGTCCGGCTCGTGGAAAATCTGAATAGCGCCCTCCTGAGCGATTTGCTCGACACCCTTTACAAACTGCTTTCGCTTCATCGTATCTTTATGTCTGACTCTTGCGAAATGCTCGGGCGCAAAGGTAGGTATACCCTCAAATCTGAATTTTTTTCCGGGAACGGTGATTGTGTCGCCTATTGAAAAAATTCCGGGGTCAAAAACGCCTATGATATCTCCTGCGTAAGCTTCATCTATAACTTCTCTCTCCTGCGCCATCATTTGCTGAGGCTGAGAGAGTCTCAGCTTTTTATCGCCCTGAACGTGGTATACCTCCATGTCCCTTGTAAACTTACCCGAACAGATTCTCATAAAAGTGATTCTGTCCCGGTGAGCCTTGTTCATGTTTGCCTGAATTTTGAATACAAACGCCGAAAAGCTGTCATCAAACGGGTCTATGATGCCTTCCGATGAATTTCTAGGAAGAGGCGATGACGTCATCTTCAAAAAGTTCTCCAAAAAAGGCTCAACTCCGAAATTGGTGAGCGCCGAACCGAAAAACACGGGAGTCAGCCTGCCTGCGCTTACCTCATCCATGTCAAGCTCGTCGCTTGCGCCGTCAAGAAGCTCAACGTCGTCAAAAAGCACTTTCCTGTACTCCTCGGTAATTAAGCTGTCAAGCGACGGGTCCGAAAGGTCAACCTCGGTAGCCTCAACCTCGTGCTGACCGTTGTTAGCCTTAAAAGAAAGAATATGCCTTTTATACCTGTCATAAACTCCTTTAAAATCACGTCCGCACCCGATTGGCCAGTTTACCGGGCAGGTTTTTATTCCAAGCTCCTTTTCGATTTGTTCAAGCAAATCAAAAGGATTTCTCGCCTCTCTGTCCATCTTGTTTATGAATGTGAAAATAGGTATATGTCTCATGACGCATACCTTAAAAAGCTTTCTCGTCTGATTTTCAACGCCCTTTGAAGCGTCAATTACCATTACCGCGGAATCTGCCGCCATAAGGGTTCTGTAAGTGTCCTCGGAGAAATCCTGATGTCCCGGCGTATCGAGGATATTTATGCAGTAGCCCTCGTATTCAAACTGCATAACCGAAGACGTTACCGAAATGCCTCTTTGCTTTTCAATCTCCATCCAGTCGGAAACAGCGTGTTTGTCCGACTTTTTTCCTTTAACCGAGCCTGCCGAGTTAATCGCCTTGCCGTAAAGCAAGAACTTTTCTGTAAGAGTTGTCTTACCGGCGTCAGGGTGAGAAATTATAGCAAAGGTGCGTCTGCGCTTTATTTCATTTTGTAAGTCGCTCAAGAAAATTCCTCCAATAAAAAACTTGTCATACTTTTTTAATATACCACACAATAATAAAATAAGCAAGAATTTTTAATAAATACTTAAAAGTCTTTTATTGACGGATAAAAATCAAATGTGTATAATCATATTAAAATAAAAGTTATGGAGACAATATGAAAGACAAAAGAAAAGAAATAATCGAATACTGCCTTACTTTCGTAAACGCATATGAGGACTATCCGTTTGAGGACAAAAACTGGTGTGTTATAAGGCACAGGGATAACCGCAAGGTTTTCGCCTGGATTTTTGAAAAGGACGGAAGCACATGGATAAACTTAAAATGCGAGCCGTCGTGGGCGGATTTCTGGCGAAGCACATATAAATCGGTAATTCCCGCGTATCACCTAAATAAAATTCACTGGAATTCGGTTATTCTTGACGGAACAGTGCCTGAAAGCGACGTTCAATCGATGATTAGGGACAGCTTTAATCTTACAACGAAAAAGCCGCGCAAACAAAAATAAAACAGACTGCAATCCCCTTTATAATTTTTAAAAGGTTTGCAGTCTGTTCTTTTATTCAAACGACATACATTCAATGTATTTTTCGTTAAACAAGGGAGAAGTCGAAAGGTCAAGGGTTTCGCTTTTTTGCGCAAGCCGCTCTCCGAGCTGTATTTTCGCCTTTGAAAGCAGCATAGCCGACGCTCCGGCTCCGGCCGCGTTTCCGGCAACAACCGTTTTCCCTGCAAGCTCCTTTGGTATAAGACCTATAACTCCTGCGTTTTCAGGATTTATAAAGCTTCCGAAACCTCCCGCGAGTATCAGCCGCTCAACGTTGTCGGGTGTTATTTGGCAAACGCTTAAAAGCGAGTATATTCCCGCGCATACAGCCGCCTTCGCAAGCTGAACAGAGCGTATGTCCTTTTGAGTTATTATAACCCCGCTGTCCCCGATTTTAACGGCAGGAGCTTCGTCACATTCGATGAGATACCGTGGATATTTTTCACTGCAATTATCAATGCGTCCTGTTTTGTCGACAATGCCGGCCTTAAGCAGTGCCGACACAGCGTCGATAAGCCCCGAACCGCATATGCTTTCAGCTTTTTCTGAGCCGATGACAGTATAGCTCAGCTCCCCGTTTTCAAGCCAAACCTTATTTACCGCTCCGTTTACAGCCATTGAGCCCATCGTTATTCCTGCGCCCTCAAACGCCGGTCCCGCCGCTGTCGAACAGCACCAAAGCTTTCCGCCGCTCATTAAAGCAGTTTCTCCGTTTGTTCCGATATCGATCATAAGCGCGGCAGAACAGTCTTTCATAAGCTCATATGAAGCAAGCAGAGAGCAGGTTATATCGCTTCCTACAAACGCCGACATTGTTTTCGGAAAATACACTGTCATATTTTCAAATCCGCAAAAGCCGCATTTTTCAGCCGCAATATACTCTCCGAGATACCTTGATATTTCAAACGGCGCTCCCGACAGACATTTTAAATCCTCCGAAAGCAACAGATAAAGCATTGTGGTGTTGCCTGTAATGACAGCGCTGTCAGCGTCTTTTACGCTAACGCCGTTTGCGGCGCACAGTTTTTTAAATGACTCTTCTATCGCGTCTGCTATAAGTCTTGAGAGTTCGTCAGCGTGTCCTAAAAGCGCAGCCTCAATTCTCGATATGACGTTTCCTCCAAAGCTCTGCTGAGGGTTTAAAAAGGCGTCCTGTCCTATTTTCAGGCATGTTTTCAAATCATACATATATACAGCGACGGTGGTCGTTCCTATGTCAACGGCAAAGCCGTATTTTTCGCCGAAAGGCTCAGACAAAAAATCAGCGCAAAAGCCGTCTGACATAATGACAGCGCCTTTGCTTTCCGATAAAGTTATCTCGCAGTCTCCCTCTGCACGGGCAAAGCAAGCAAGCCTGTACCCGTCAGCGTCCGAAAGAAGCCTTTTCTCGTTTTCATTCATTTCAGACACACTGCCGCTTATTTTCACTCTGCACTTTCCGCACTTGTGAGCTCCTCCGCAGGGCATTGAAACCTTAAATCCGTTATCTTTTAGTATATCCGATACAAGTCTCGGCTCCGGATATTCGGCTACAACTCGTTTTTCACCGTTAATTGTAATTTTCAAAACTATACGTTCCTTTCATTTGATGTCAAACCCCTTTAATAAATCCGTTTTATATTTGCCCTTTACAAAACAGATTTCATCGTTCTTTTTCAAATTCCAATATATCTATTTCGTTCCAGTAATAATTAAAGTAATACTCCGGGGCAGGTCTCTGACCGGCAAACCGTCCGTTTATATACAGCTTATAGTAATCGTCGGCGGTCATTTTCACCGTAACCTTTTATCGTCCTGACCGACTGTGAATTCTTTTTTAACAAGAATATGACAATTATTATGGTCCTCAGGGTGAGAAGATCTGTCAAACTCAGCCGGCCCATGCTCCCAGTGAAAAACATTCAAAGGAGAAACGCTGTCAAACTCAAGATACTGAATCCATTTTTCCAAAAATTTTTTCATCTCCCCCGACCTTTCTCTATCGTATTGCGTTAATCATAACATATTTATTTGCGCAAAACAATACACTGACGCTGTCCGCTCAAAACGTGAGTAAAAAACAAAAACCGGTATCGCGAGCTTTTGCCCGAAATACCGGCTTTTAACTTCTAACTGGAAACCTTTAAAGACATCTGTTTTAAAACCGACTCGTCTTTTTTTCTTATCTCGTTACGCCTGATTTTTCCGCTTATCGTTTTCGGCAGCGTTTTTACAAACTCGACGATTCTCGGATATTTATAAGGCGCCGTATTTGTCTTGACAAAATTTTTAAGTTCTTTCGCAAGCTCTTCTCCGGCTGAAAATCCGCTGTTAAGCACAATTGATGCTTTGACAACAAGTCCTCTTTCCTCGTCGGGAACTCCTGTTACGGCGCACTCGAAAACAGCGGGATGCTTTACAAGCACGTTTTCGATTTCAAACGGCGAAATGCGGTAACCGCTCGATTTAATGATATCGTCCTTTCGTCCGACAAAGCGGAAATACCCGTCCTCATCTCTTGAGGCTATATCTCCCGTGTGATAAACTCCGTTTTTCCATGCTCTTGCGGCAAATCCGCTTTCCTCACGGCAAATGCACAAACCTGCCTGAGTTCTGTCTGCTGAAACGACAATTTCACCCTCAGAACCGTCGGTTATCTCGTTTCCGTTATCATCAGCTATAAAAACCTTATACTGCGGTGACGATTTTCCCATTGTTCCGAAACGTGCTTCGCATCCTTTTAGCTCCGCAATAAGAAGCGCCGTCTCAGTCTGTCCGTAGCCCTCTCTGATGGCAAGACCCGTCTGCTCGAAAAATCTTTTCATATGCTCGGGATTCATCGGCTCGCCCGCTGTTGTAACCTGCTCGACGCCCAAAAATGCCTCGCTGAAATTTTCGCATTTCATTATCAGCCTGTAAACAGTCGGCGGAGCGCAGAACGATGTGACGTGATATTTTTTTATAACCTCAAGAAGCTGTTCGGGCACAAACCTGTCATAATCAAATACCATTACAGCCGCAGAGCAAAGCCACTGGCCGTATATTTTTCCCCAAGACGCTTTTCCCCATCCCGTGTCGGCAACAGACAAATGAAGACCACCTTCCTTGACTCCCTGCCAGTCACGGGCGGTAACGATATGAGCAAGAGGATATTCATAGTTGTGCTCAACAGGCTTTGGTTCGCCTGTCGTTCCCGATGTAAAATAAAGAATGAAAGGATCGTGTTTATTTGTCAAAACCCTATCAAAGCTGTCGCTTTCCTTTTCCATTTCCTCATCGAGACGGTAAAATCCGGGATGGCTTTTTCTTATGCAGAAAAGCTTTGTGAGTGAACTTGCCTCCTCTGACGCCGCAAGAACATTTTCGGTTATATCATCATCCGCCGCGCATATTACCGCCGAAATTCCAACGGCGTTCGCACGGTACGCTATATCGTTTTTCTTGAGCATATGGGTGGCGGGGACTGCGACAGCCCCGATTTTATGCAAGGCAAGTATTGTATACCAGTATTCGTAATGCCTTTTTAGCATAAGCATTACCTTGTCTCCTTTTTTGATTCCGAAACGGGCAAGGCAGTTCGCCGCACGGTTTGAAAGCTGTTTAAGCTCTGAAAAAGAAATGATTTTTTCGTGGCCCTCTGTGTCGCACCAAACGAGAGCAGTTTTTTTTGGCTCCTGATTTGCAATCTCGTCGGCAACGTCATACGCAAAATTAAATCCTTCGGGACATTCAACCGAAAAATCAGCAAGAGTACCGTCCTCATTATAGCGAGAACGGCTGAATTTATTATATAAAGGTTTCATACCGCTATCCTTTCATACTGCGCAAAAACCTCGGCAGTATATTTATCCGCAATTATTTATTTTCGCTGTATACCCCGAAACAGCGGAACCTCTCATATCTTTCCTCTCTTATTTCATCAGGAGTAAGCGCTGAGAGCTCCTTGACGTCTCTGTAAAGCAAGTTCGCGATATTGCCGCACATTTCTCCGAAAGAATCAAAGTTTTCGGGAATAATATCCTCGGCAACATTCAGCCTTTTCATGTCCTCGGCAGTGATTTTCAAAACCTCAGCCGCCTGCTCAACCTTTGAGGCGTCCTTCCAGAGAATACTCGCGCATCCTTCGGGACTGATTACGGAATATACCGAATGTTCAAGCATATAAACCTTGTTCGCGCAGGCAAGAGCAAGAGCTCCGCCGCTTCCGCCCTCGCCGATAACAATCGAAATAACGGGTACTTTGAGCCCCATCATTTCGAGGATATTTTCAGCTATCGCCTCTCCCTGACCTCTTTCCTCGGCGTCGGCTCCGCAAAACGCGCCCTGAGTATCGACAAAGCATATAACGGGGCGTGAAAATTTTTCCGCCTGCTTCATAAGCCTAAGAGCTTTTCTGTATCCCTCAGGCTTGGGGCATCCGAAATTTTTCTTTATTCTCGACTCGATATCCGCACCCTTGTCAATAGCTATATATGTCACGGGAATATCGTTTAAAAATCCTATTCCGCCTATAATAGCCGCGTCGTCTCCGAATCTTCGGTCGCCGTGAAGCTCTATTCTGTCCTTGAAAATATTTTTGATATATTCTGCTCCCGTCGGTCTGTGGCTATGCCGTGCGGCTTTGAGCTTTTCGTATGCTGTCATTGCATTCAGCCTCCTTTTTCTTGTGCAGACAGAGAAGAGAAGATAGTGTTTTCGTAAGCTCTGCCCTCGGAACTATGTTGTCTATAAAGCCGTGCTCAAGCAAAAACTCGGCAGTCTGAAAATTGTCGGGAAGCTTGCTCTTTGTCGTCTGCTCAACAACTCTGCGTCCCGCAAAGCCTACCAGCGCTTTCGGCTCGGCAAGAATAATATCTCCCTGCATTGCAAAGCTCGCAGTAACCCCTCCGGTAGTCGGGTCGGTGAGAACGGTTATATAAAGGTGTCCTGCGTCGCTGTGTTTTTTAACAGCTCCGCTCACCTTAGCCATCTGCATAAGAGAAACCACTCCCTCCTGCATTCTCGCTCCGCCCGAAGCGGTAAAGCCGATAACGGGAAGGCTGTTTTTCTCGGCATACTCAAAAATCCTCGTGATTTTTTCGCCTACAACCGAACCCATGCTCGCCATAATAAACCGCGAATCCATCACAAATACCGCGGCTTCCTGTCCGTTTATCTTGAGCGTTCCGCAAATGACAGCTTCATTTTCGCCTGTCGTTTCCTGAGCCTTTTCAAGCTTATCCTGATAGCCCGGGAAATTGAAAAAATCACTGCTCTGCAAGGTTGAAAACATCTCTTTAAATGAATTTTTGTCTGCAATCAAAGCGATTCGGCTTCTGGCATCCATTCTCAGGTGAGTTCCGCACTCAGGACACACCATAAGATTTTTTTTAAGCTTTGATTTTGGTATTTCAGCCTTACAGCTTTTGCACTGTATGGTTTCAGGCGTCAAAACATTTCTGAGCCTGCCTCTTATTGCGTCAAGCATTATATAATTCTCCTCTCTGTGCCGAGCCTTTATAATCTTACACTCAGCCTTCCATAAGCGCGAACGAAAACTCCGCTCTGACGGCTTCCTCACCGTTTACCGTTCCGACTCCCTTTGCCCAGTAAAAATGGCCTTTGCTTTTAACAATTTTGCATCTTGTTTCAAAAACGTCGCCCGGCTTAACCATTTTCCTCCACTTAACGTTGTTCATTCCCGTAAAATACGGCGTAGTGTTTTCCTTAAGTCCCAAAGCGCAGACTGTCTGCGCCATTATTTCACACAAAATCACGCCGGGGACAACAGGGTTTCCCGGAAAATGTCCGTTTAAAAACCATTCATCGCCTTTAATTTTCGTCATGCCGACCGCAACCGTGTCTCCGTTTTCGTCGGTTTCCGAAAAAGCCTCTCCGATAAGGAGCATGCTGTCACGGTGGGGCAGATATTTTTTAAGTTCTTCGTGAGTCATATCAATCAAACGCCAAAAAAGCGTATCTCCTTATTGTTATTTTACGGCGCAAAACGCAAGACATGCGTTATGTCCGCCGAAGCCGAGCGATGTTGAAAGCGCAAGCTCAATGTCTGTGTGAAGCGCCTTGTTCGGAGTATAATCGAGGTCGCATTCCTCGTCAGGCTCCAAAAGGTTGATTGTCGGAGCGATTACTCCCTCGCTTACAGCCATGATTGCTGCAATTGCCTCCGCCGCTCCCGCCGCTCCGAGAAGATGACCTGTCATCGACTTGGTTGAGCTTATGTGAAGCTTTTTGGCGTCATCTCCGAAAGCAAGCTTAATCGCCGCTGTCTCCGTTTTGTCGTTAAGAGGAGTTCCTGTTCCGTGAGCGTTGATATAAATTTTTGAAGCGTCAGTTTCGTTTCCGTCAAGAGCCTGCTTTATAGCTCTCGCGACCTGTGTTCCCTCAGGGTCCGGAGCCGTGACGTGATGAGCGTCGCAGGTTGAGCCGTATCCGACTATCTCTGCCAATATATTTGCGCCTCTCGCAACGGCGTGTTCATATTCCTCAAGAATCAGAACCGCCGCGCCCTCGCCCATGATAAATCCGCCTCTTCTTTTATCAAAGGGCAGTGAAGCGGCGTTCTTGTCGCTTGCAGGCGAAAGAGCCATGCAGTTTCCGAATCCGGCGACAGCAAGAGGAGTTATCGCGGCCTCGCTTCCTCCGCAGAACATTGCCTGAGCATAGCCGTGCTTAATGGCGCGGTAAGCCTCGCCGATTGACGTGCTTGATGTCGCGCACGCTGTTGCGTGAGACATATTGGGTCCCTTTGCGCCGAACCTGATAGCTATGTTTCCTGCGGCGATATTGCTTATCATTTTGGGTATAAAAAGCGGCGAAACCTTTCTCGGTCCTCCGCTGAGCATAGCTTCATACTCGTTGCAGAATGTGTTAAAGCCGCCGATTCCCGAACCGACATAAACGCCGAGCTGCTCAGGGTCGATATTTCCCTCAAGTCCGCTCTGCTCCCAAGCTTCCTGCGCCGCGCAAAGCGCAAACTGAACAAAGCGGTCTGTTCTTCTCGCAACCTGCTTGTCAAGTCTCTGAACCGGGTCAAAATCCTTTACCTCAGCGGCAAGGGTGTATTTGGATCCGCTTACGTCAAAAGCGGTTATAGTGTCTATTCCGCATTTTCCCTCAACAAGTGCCTGCTTATATTCGTTAACCGTGTTTCCGATAGGCGTAATCGCGCCCATTCCGGTTACTGCTACACGTTTCATTCTCGTATCATTCCTTTCGCTTGTGTGCTGTGTAGGTTTACATCGCAAGTCCGCCGTCAATGCGGATAACCTCTCCTGTGATGTAGTTTGCCTGCTCCGAAGCTAAAAACGCCGCAAGCGAGGCTACCTCTTCGGGCTTACCCATTCTTTTCATCGGAATAGCGTTTAAAAGCTCCTTGTTGTCCGTGAATTTTTCAGTCATATCAGTGCTGATAAATCCCGGAGCGATTGCGTTGCAGCATATACCCCTGCCGGCAAGCTCCTTTGCGACAGATTTGGTAAGACCGATTATTCCTGCCTTTGACGCGGAGTAGTTTACCTGTCCGGCATTTCCCATAAGTCCGCTTACCGAGCTTATATTTACGATTTTTCCGCTTCTCTGACGGGCAAAGAGCGGATACACCTGACGAATCATATTGAAAACGCCCTTGAGATTTACGTCTATGACATCGTCAAAGTCCTGTTCCTTCATGGAAAGAACCAGCTTGTCACGGGTAATTCCTGCGTTGTTGACAAGTATGTCTATCTTTCCGAAATCCTTAACGATTTCAGAAACCGTACCTGAGGTTTCCTCGAAGCTTTCAACACTGCACCTATACGCCTTTGCCTTTGCTCCCAAAGCCTCAAGCTCGGCAATCGTTTCATTAGCCTTTTCGGTATTTCCTGCATATATCACAGCGACAGAAGCGCCCTGCTTTGCAAGCTCAATACAGACAGCCCTGCCTATACCTCTTGAGCCGCCTGTTACTACCGCAACCTTTTCATTGAGCATCAGAGCACCTCCTCTGCCACAGCTTCAATATCAGCCGCGGTTTCAACCCGAAGCGAACGGCAGTCGGGAGCGATTTTAGCGATAAGCTTCTGCAGAGTGTTTCCGACTCCCGTTTCGATAAAGGTTCTGACTCCGCTTTCTCTCATATTGAGGATAAGCTTTTCCCACAGGACGGGATTGTTGATCTGGTTTTCCATAAGACTTTTTACTTGCGCTGTATAGGGATTTGCGGTATAATCAGAATATACCTCCAAAGCAGGCTGGTTAATCGTCTGAGCCGAAAGATATTCTCCGAACGCCTTGGCGGCTTCGTCCATAAACGGCGAGTGAAATGCTCCGCTTACCGCAAGCTCAATGGTTCTTCCGCCTGCGCTCTCAAATTCCTTTTTAGCCTCGGCAAGCTCTTCTTTGAGTCCCGATACAACAAGCTGACCTTTGCAGTTGTAGTTTACAGGATAAACGTGAGCGTAGCGGCGGCAGATTTCCTCAACCGCACCGTTGTCCATTTTTAAAACCGCAAGCATGGCGGTCTGAAACTTTGCTGAAGCGGCAGCCATAAGCTCGCCTCTTTTGCAGGTATGCGCAAAGCCTTCCTCAACCGTGAACGCTTTTCCGAAAGCGAGCGCCGGAATTTCTCCGAGAGAAAATCCCGCAAGAGCGTCGGGCTTAACTCCGGTTTCGCTCAAAGCAGTCGCTGCGGCAATGTCGGCAAGATAAACGCACGGCTGAGTGTTTTCGGTCTTTTTAAGGTCCTCGGTGCTTCCGTTAAAGCAAACATCCTTGATTCCCGGACGGATTTTTTCAGCGCCGTCAAAAATTTCTTTTACGCTTGAATATTTTTCGTAAAGGTCAAGTCCCATTCCCGGGTGCTGAGCTCCCTGACCGGAAAAGACAAAAGCTATTTTATCCATTTTGCTGATCCTTTCAAAATTTCTTCTGCCTGCTCAAACATTTCGACTATCATTTCCTTTGCGGTCTGCTCTTTGTTTACCATTCCCGAAATCTGTCCGGCAAGGAAACAGCCGTTTTTGGTATCTCCCTCAACGGCAGCCTTTCTGAGAGCTCCCACTCCGAGCTCCGCAACCGCCTCAGCCGTTGCCTCGGGCGAATACTCAAAAGAGTGGAAGTTTCTGCTGAAGCTGTTTTTAATGCTGCGGCAGGTGTTTGAGCCGAAGCGTCTGCCCGTTGTGATGGTAGAAGTGTCGCCCGCTTTAAGAACCATGTCCTTGTAGTTTTGGTGAACGGTGCATTCCTTTGCTACAAGAAATTTTGTTCCAAGCTGAACTCCTTCCGCTCCGAGCATAAGAGCGGCGGCGATTCCCCGACCGTCGGCGATTCCTCCCGCCGCCATAACGGGAATTGAAACTGCGTCAACAACCTGAGGAACAAGCGCCATGGTTGTCGCCTCGCCGATATGTCCTCCGGATTCCTGACCCTCGGCTATAACCGCCGAAGCTCCGCAAGACTGCATTTTTCTCGCCATAGCGACTGAAGCAACGACAGGAATTACCTTTATTCCGCAGGAGAGCCACTTATCCATATATTTTGACGGAATTCCGGCTCCGGTCGTAACGACCTTAACCTTTTCCTCGGCGACAATCTCCGCAACCTCGTCGGCATGAGGGCTCATAAGCATTATATTGACTCCGAAAGGACGGTCGGTAAGCTGTTTGGCTTGTCTTATCTGCTCTCTGAGATAGTCTCCCGAGGCGTTCATAGCGGAAATAATTCCGAGTCCGCCTGCGTTTGAAACAGCCGAAGCCAGAGACGCGTCGGCAATCCATGCCATTCCGCCCTGAAAAATCGGATATTCAATTGAAAGCAGTTTTGTAATTTCAGTTTTAAGCATTTTGTCAACCTCTTTGAAAGATGTTTTAGTTTGTAAGCTCCTCGATCTTATTGACAAGGTCGGAAACACAGACAAGGTCGGATGAAACTTCGATTTCAATTCCGAATTCATCCTCAACGCTCATAACGATTTCAGTAATATCGAGAGAGTCGATTCCGAGGCTGTCAAACTTTGTTTCAGGCTTGATTTCAGAAACGTCGCAGTCTACCTTTTCAGCAATAATTTCAGCAAGTTTTTCAAATATTGTCATAATAAAATCCTTCTTTCTTTGATTTTGTATTTGTAATATAATTACCATGTAATCAAGCAGGCGGCGTTTGAAAGTCCGCCTCCGAACGCTGTGAGAATTATTTTATCTCCGCGCTTAAGCATTCCTTTTCTGTTCATCTCGTCAAGCGCAATCGGAATGCTGGCGCTTGAGGTGTTTCCGTAGCGGTCGATATTCATATAGAATTTTTCATAGTCAATACCGAGGCGCTTTGCCGCGGAATCAATTATTCTCTTGTTCGCCTGATGAGGAACGATATGCGCTATATCCTCACCGCTCAGTCCGGAGTTTACAAGAATGTGCCTGACGTCAGAAACGATGGCGTTTACTGCGTATTTAAATGTTTCCTGACCGTTCATGCGTATATGCGGCGGTTCGGCTTCGCCTTTAAAAAACGGAGAGTCACCGATATAGTTCGGGATTTTAATAACCTCGTCTCCGCCGACAACGGTAAATACCGAGTCATGATAACCGCTGCCCTCGCCCAAAACAGCCGCTCCGGCTCCGTCGCCGAAAATAACGCAGGTTCCGCGGTCTGTCCAGTCAAGCAGCTTGCTTAGGCGCTCGGTTCCGACTACAAGAACTTTTTTCACCTTGTTTCTCGCAAAATATCCTGCGGCTGTTTCAAGCAGATATAAAAAAGCCGAGCAGGCGGCGTTTATGTCATACGCCATGCAGTTTGCGCCTATGCGCTTTTGAACCATGCATGAAACCGAAGGACAAATTGTCTCGGAACTGATTGTCGCCGCAAGAATTAAGTCAAGCTCTTCAGGCTTGACCCCGCTGTTTTCAAGCGCCGCAAGCGCCGCCTCGCAAGCCATATCAACCGCAGTTTCTGTTGTCGATATGCGCCTCTCCTTAACCCCGACTCTCTGTGATATCCATTCGTCGCTTGTCTCTACAAGCTTTGAAAGGTCGTCGTTTGTAACTATGTTTTCCGGAACGCTCATTCCCGTTCCCAATATTGAAAAGCTCATTATTCCGCTCATGCTCAAGCAGAGCATGCCTCCTTTTCCCATATGTTTAACTTGACGTTACAAAAAGTTTGTGCACCTTTTTGCCGTTTGGTTACATAAAAATCGGAAAAATTTTTCAATTATTAATTTTATGTAAACATTGCAAAATTCGCTGTAACTTTTTTCTTGTGTAAGCTACTAACAATATAGGTGGTGTTAATATTGGAAACCTTTGAATCCATATATGAGGATAATTTTAACCGTATTTATGCCTTTTTATACAGACTTTGTAAAAATGATGACCTTGCCGAGGAACTGACCCAGGAGACTTTTTTTCAGGCTTTCCGCTCATTTTACCGGTTTCGGGGAGAAAGCGAGCTATTTACTTGGCTGGCGTCTATAGCAAAGCACACTTTTTACGCTTATTTAAGAAAAAACCGTATTCAGCTTGAAAGCATTAATATAGAACCTGCGGCAGATGCTCTTTATGAAAGCGGAGAATCCAGCCCAGAAGAAACAGTAATGCGCAACGCCGCCATAGAATCAGTCCGAAATATGATAAGCAAAATTCCCGAAAAATACCGCGACGTTATTATGCTCAGGCTTTATGCCGACCTTCCGTTTTCTCAGGTTGCGGCGGCACTTAAAATAAGCGAAAATTCAGCGAAAGTTATTTTTTTCAGGGCAAAAAAAATGTTGTTGGAGGAACTTAAAAATGATTATTACATGTGATATGGCAATGGACCTTGTTTCTCTGTATAAGGACGGGCTTGCGAGCGAGGACAGCAAAAGCGCTGTAAAGCAGCACCTTAAAATCTGTCCCGACTGCAGAAAATTTTACGCACAATACGGCTCGCAAAAACCTTTTAATAAGGTAAACATATATGATGCCCCTTCTTTTGATCTTTCTGATAAATACAGCGTTTTGGCAAAACATATGCGCAAAAGGCATGTTGTTTCAACAGCGGCGGTAATCGCTGTTATAGCTGTTTCGGTAGCGATAGGAATTTTCGGAACCATTAAAATGCTCGACGCAAGCGAGAACTGATTACTCAGATTATTTTAAAGCCTGAATTTCTTAAAAGAGATTCAGACTTTTTGTTTGAGTTTTTACGCATTTTTACTTCACAAGGGCTGTAGTTTTTAATTTTTAAACGTAAAACCAATTAAAAACGATATCGTCCGAGACATATAAAACAGTTTTTCTTATTATATATTTTCAGCCAAATATATAACAATAATCGATAAAAAAATGTACAAAGCGCGTCTTAAAATTTAAGAATTGGTTAAGATTTAAATATTTATGTTTTAAAGTGCCATAATTTTATTATGCATATTGCGCTCTTTATCATTTTATGGTAAACTAATGTATATATGCGGAGGGGAATATTGAACAGTAAAGCCGTCATATCCCCGGCAACTACCTAATAAGGAGGAAGCTCCCGTTCGGAGCGAAAAACATGTTCTCAGTATTTGAAAACGTATTGAATCTTGAATGGCAGCAGATTGTCATGTGGGTTATCGGAGGAATCCTGATTTTTCTCGCGATAAAAAAAGACATGGAACCTGCTCTTTTACTGCCTATGGGCTTCGGCGCGATTTTGGTCAATCTTCCGAAATCAGGAGCGGTAACTCAGGTATACGACGGAGTCAAGGAAATCGGTATAATTGATTTCCTGTTTGATTCGGGTATTTCCAACGAGCTTTTCCCTCTGCTTTTGTTCATCGGCATCGGCGCGATGATTGATTTTGAGCCTCTTCTCTCAAATCCCAAGCTCATGCTTTTCGGCGCCGCAGCGCAGTTCGGAATATTTTTCACTCTGAGCATTGCGGCTCTTCTCGGCTTTGATATAAAAGACGCTGCTTCAATCGCTATTATCGGCGCTGCCGACGGTCCGACCTCTATCTTTGTCGCAAACTTCCTTAAATCTGATTATCTCGGACCTATTATTGTTGCGGCATACTCATACATGGCGCTTGTACCGATAGTTCAGCCACCTGTAATCAGACTGATTACAACTAAAAAAGAAAGGCTTATCAGAATGAATTACGCGGAGAAAAAAGTTCCGAAGCTTACAAAAATACTTTTCCCGATTGTAGTTACAATCGTTGCCGGAATAATCTCTCCGAGATCGGTATCCCTTATAGGCTTTTTGATGTTCGGAAACCTTGTGAGAGAATGCGGAGTTCTTAATTCGCTTTCAGAAACCGCTCAGAAGGTTTTGGCAAACCTTATAACTCTCTTCCTCGGAATAACAGTAGCTTCAAAAATGACTGCCGACGCTTTCCTCAATCCGCAGACTCTTATGATTCTCGGACTCGGCTTGTTCGCTTTCGTTTTCGATACGGTAGGCGGAGTGCTTTTTGCAAAGATTATAAATATTTTCGCAAAGAACAAAATCAACCCTATGATAGGTGCCGCGGGAATCTCAGCTTTCCCGATGTCAGCCAGAGTCGTTCACAAAATGGGACTTCAGGAGGACAGCAGCAACTTCCTTCTAATGCACGCTGTTGGAGCAAACGTTTCGGGACAGATCGCCTCGGTTGTCGCAGGCGGCTTAATCCTTACGTTTTTCGGATAACATCAGCATGGTAATTTACTAATTAAAGGTGGTAAACTTAATGAACACAGAATTATTTTTGCAGACCCTGCCGTATATGCTCAAGGGTATGATTGGCATTTTTTCGGTAACAATAATCATAATACTCAGCATTTACTGGCTTAATTTTTTACAGCGTCCGTCAGGCAAAAACAAAAACGGCGAAAAAAAATAAACGCCCTAACCACATTTGCTGTAAAAGGCATGATAATAGTTTTCGGAGAATTTTTTCCGAAAGTATGGGAGTATGATTATTTATGCGGAAGACAAAAATCATCTGCACGGTAGGTCCCGCCTGCTCTGATGAAGCTACGCTCACGGAAATGCTGAAAGCAGGCATGAATGTAGCAAGGCTTAATTTCTCGCACGGAGTCCATGAAGACCACTTAAGCAGAATCAAGCTTATAAGACAAGTCAGCGAAAAGCTTAAAATGCCGGTTGCCATAATGCTTGATACAAAAGGTCCTGAGTACCGTATCAGAAAATTCAAGGACGGAAAAGTCACTCTTAAGGAGGGCGACCGCTTTACCTTTACAGTTTCCGACGTCGAGGGCGATCAAACAAAAGTTTCGGTAAATTACAAAAATCTTGCCGGCGAGCTTAACAAAGGCGATACAATTCTTCTCAACAACGGGCTCTTGTCATTTGAGGTTGAGCAAATCAAGGCGGATGATATTATCTGCAAGGTCATAAACGGAGGAGAGCTTTCGGACAATAAAAGCATGAGCTTTCCCGGAAAGGTTCTTAAGCAGGAATATTTAAGCGAGCAGGACAAAAAGGATCTTCTTTTCGGAATTGAAAACGACGTGGATTATATAGCCTGCTCCTTTGTGTCAGGAAAACAGGACTTGCTCGACATTAAAAACTTTTTAAACGAACATGACGCCAAAGGCATTGAGCTTATCGCGAAAATCGAAAACCAGTCGGGTGTTGACAACATCGAGGAAATATGCGAGGAATGCGACGGAATAATGGTCGCACGAGGAGATATGGGAGTTGAGATTTCTTTTGAACAACTTCCAGCGATTCAAAAAAAGCTTATAACAAAATGCCGTTTGCTCGGGAAGCGGGTCATAACCGCAACCGAAATGCTTGAATCCATGATAAATAATCCCCGTCCGACAAGAGCGGAGGCATCCGACGTAGCAAACGCGGTTTATGACGGAACAAGCGCTGTAATGCTTTCGGGCGAAACCGCCGCGGGAAAATACCCGGTACTCGCTGTTGCGACAATGGCGAGAATCGCCGAACAAACAGAAATG
Organism: uncultured Clostridia bacterium; assembly: GCA_944385905.1. Taxonomy (GTDB): domain Bacteria; phylum Bacillota; class Clostridia; order Oscillospirales; family Ruminococcaceae; genus CALWZA01. Next base: position 140,272 of record CALWZA010000031.1, on the reverse strand, counting down.
AGCATTCATTACGAAAAGCGGTTTTTAAAATCCGATTTCATTATAAGAAACACGGTGGACGCCGTTTCACACGCTACCTGCGGAATGTCGATAGACCTCGGGGCAAAGGCTATAGTAGTTTGCACCCTTTCGGGAAGCACCGCGCGGATGGTTTCAAGATTTCGCTCTCCTGTGGATATTCTCGCTGTGACAACCAATGAAAAAACCTGCCGAAAGCTCGCTCTGTCGTGGGGAGTAACTCCGGTTATGTGCGACGTTTTCGACTCGACCGATGTTTTGTTTTTCACGGCAAAAAAACTTGCGGAAAAGACATTCGGACTTTCAAAGGGCGACAAAATAGTTATAACCGGCGGTATGACAAACGGTGTATCGGGAAACACTAACATCCTTAAAGTAGAAACGATATGACATAAGGCTTTTGACGGTCGTAAGGCTGTCAAAGGCTTTTTATATACTTCGCTGAAAAGGAAGAATGTAACGGATGGCTGTTGAAAAAAAAATAAAGCTGATTATTGACATTTTGTTTTTCGGGATTTTCTTGACTGTTTTTTATTTTATCCTCAAATACGTTTTTGTCTGGCTTCTTCCGTTTATAATCGGCTTTATAATCGCTTCGGCTATTCAGCGCCCGATTGAAGCTCTTTTTAAAAAGACGCGTGTGCCGAAGTGTATATGGTCGTTTCTCTTTGTATCGCTGATTTTTATCGCGCTGATATGGCTCATTACAATATTTATCGCTCGTCTGTACAATGAATCCGCTGACTTTCTGACATGGGCTGTTTCGCAGTCTGATACTTTAAAAGACGCTTTTGACGGACTGGGAGAAAAGCTTGCCCGATTTATTGATTACCTTCCCGACGCTCTCTCGGAGTCTCTCAGAGGAAGCCTTTCAAATGTTGCAGACGCTTTAATATCTCTCCTTACATCCTTTTTAACCTTTTTTACAAAAAACGTGATAGTATATGTTCCTGGCTTTCTGCTGATAACGGTTCTTTCGGCAGTCGCCTCCTGCTTTATCGCAAACAGCTATTCAAAAATTGTTAATTTCATTCTGTGTCAGTTTGGAGCAAAAAATCAGGAACTGATTTTAAAATCAAAACGACTGATTTCAGAAAGTATTTTAAAAATGCTCAGAGGCTATGCGGCTATTCTTCTCATAACCTTTATCGAGCTGCTGCTCGGGCTGTCGCTTGCCGGAATAAAATACCCTCTTATCATTTCGTTTATAATAGCCGTGCTGGATATTCTGCCGGTCATCGGAACAGGCACGGTTTTAATTCCGTGGGCGGCGGTAAACTTTCTTACGTCCAACAGCTCTCAGGGGATTAAAATCCTTGTTCTGTATATAATTATCACCGTTGTAAGAAATATAATCGAGCCTAAAATAATCGGCAGCCAAATTGGTCTGTTCCCTCTTGTAACCCTGATTTCAATGTATCTCGGAATCAAGCTTTTCGGATTTTCGGGAATATTTACCCTTCCTCTGATAACCATAGTCCTTGTTCAGCTTCAAAGGTCGGGCGTGATAAAGCTTTGGAACACTCCGGACGAAGAGAATCCGCAGCAGCGTTATAAAGCTGAATGAAATATTACAAAGAGCCGAAATTTCAGTATAAGCGCTTTTTGTCTGCTTTCGCTTATTTCCTGTAATTCTTTGCTTTTACACTATGAGTCATTTTGATTATAAGCCTTGCATAATGTTGTTTTAAGTGATATACTTATTATATATACAGTCAAATTTATTAAAGTGTCCAAAACTTAAATTTGCCTGCAAGAATTCAATTGAGTCATAATCACAGCGGGCTACAGACGATTAAGGAGATAAGCCATGAACAGAAGTATCATTCTTGCCGCCGGGCAGGGAAAGCGCATGAAGACAGACTTGCCTAAAGTTATGTGCGAAGTTTTGGGTATTCCGATGCTCAGGTGGGTGATTACAGCCTGCGAACAAAGCGGACTTGATGACATCTGCGTCGTAACCGGTTTTGAGCATGAGCAGATTGAAAGTTATCTTTCGGGAAAATACCCGACTGTTTTTCAAAGTCAAAGGCTCGGAACGGGCCACGCTGTTATGCAGGCGGAGGACTTTTTGAAAAAGGACCCCGACGGAAATGTGCTTATTCTGTGCGGAGACGCGCCGTTTATCGACAAAGAAACAATAACCGAAGCGCTGAAGCTTCACACCGACGAAAACAACTCCGTTACCGTCATCACCGCTGTTTTGGAAAATCCCGCTGGCTACGGCAGAATAATACGCTCGGAAAACGGCATTGCCGGAAATGTCGAGCAAAAGGACTGCACCGCTGAGCAGCTTAAGATCCGAGAGGTAAATTCGGGCGCTTATTGGTTTAAGGTCAGGGATTTGCTTGAAGTGCTTTTTGAAATCAAACCCGATAACGCTCAGGCAGAATATTATCTCCCCGACTGCATCGGTCTGCTGATAGAAAAAGGAAAACGGGCAGACGCTTTTATTTCCGAAAACAACAGCGTGGTTCTCGGCGCAAACGACAGAAAAGGACTTCTTGCCCTAAACGATATCGCGAGGAAAACCGTCATTGAAAAACACCTTGAAAACGGCGTTGAGTTTATTTGCACAGACGGAATAATCATTGAACCGTCGGTTGAAATCGAATGCGGAGCCGCTGTCCTTCCCGGAACGATTCTTAAAGGAAGCACCAAAATTTCAAAGGGAGCGGTAATCGGTCCGAACTCTCTGATATCCGATACCTTTGTCGGAGAAAACACCGTTTTAAACAGCGTTCAGGCTTATCAGTCAAAAATCGGAAGCGGCTGTAAAATAGGCCCGTTTGTTCATATCAGACCAAGTTCGGAAATTCTCGACGGTGTTCATCTCGGAAACTTTGTTGAAATTAAAAACTCGGTTGTCGGAAAGGGTTCAAGCGTTTCGCATCTCACTTACGTTGGAGACAGCGACGTCGGAAAAAACGTAAACTTCGGCTGCGGAGTTGTCACGGTAAACTATGACGGGACAAAAAAATCACGTACTGTTATAAAAGACAACGCGTTTATCGGCTGCAACACAAATCTTGTCGCGCCCGTGACAATCGGCGAGGCGGCTTATACCGCCGCGGGAAGCACTATTACAAAAAATGTGCCTGACGGAGCTTTGGCGATTGAGAGAAGCACTCAGGTCAACAGAGAAAACTACGCCAAACGAAAACTCGGGCGCCACATTAAAAAAGGCGAAAACATAAAATAGCGTCATATAATCATTAAAAAGCACAGTAACCTCCGGTTTTTTCAAATCGGAGGCTAAAATGCTTTGTTTATTTGTTTAAACGAAAGGAAAATTAACATGAACATTTTTGACAAGCTAAAATTCCTCTCGCCTAACGCCGCTGTGTCGGGAAAGGTCGAATGGCTTATTGTCGGGCTCGGAAACCCCGGCGACAAATACTCAAACACACGTCATAACGCAGGCTGGCTTGCGGTTTCAAAGCTGTGCGAAAAATACAATCTCGACTGCACAAGGCTTAAATTTAAATCACTTTGCGCCGACGCAATGATATCGGGCAAAAGGTGTCTTGTCATGAAGCCGACAACATATATGAACAACAGCGGCGAAGCGGTTGTCGAGGCAATGAATTATTACAAAATCCCGATTGAACATGTGCTTGTCATTTGCGACGATATATCGCTTGAGCCGTCGGTCATACGCATAAGAAGAAAAGGCACGGACGGAGGACAAAAAGGGTTAAGAAGCATTATTGAACTTACAGGCAGCGAGGCTTTTCCGAGAATTAAAATCGGAGTGGGCGCAAAGCCTCATCCCGATTATGACCTTGCGAGCTGGGTTTTGTCAACCTTTAAGAAAGACGAAACCGAAAAAATGAACAAGGCTTTTGAAAAAGCTGTCGGAGCCGCTGAGACAATAGTTTTGGGGGATATCGACAAGGCAATGTCAAACTACAACTGATTAGCAGAGGCTGATGTGAAAATTCGAGCCAAAGCCTTTTAAACAAAAGAAAGACTGCCTCTGCGGCAAAGGTATGGTGATTTCCCATGAATATTTTCGGCAAAATGGCGGCAAAGCTTTCATTTTACAAAGAGCTTACAAGCGCGATAGAAAGCAAAGCCGTGCCTGTTTGTTTAACAGGCGTTTCAAATATTCACAAGGCGCATATTATTTCCTCTCTGGCTGAGGATTTTAAAGACAGGCGTCTCGCTGTGCTTTGCGACGACGAGGCTTCGTCGAGAAGGCTTGTTTCTGATATCAACACTCTTGCTCAAAGTGAAACCGCAGTGGTTTTTCCGGCAAAGGATCTGACTTTCGCCAATATTGAAACTGCCTCTTACGAATATGAACAGCAGAGAATTGAGGCTCTTTCAAAGCTTTCTGACGAAAGAGCAAAAGTCATTGTTTTTTCATCAGAAGCCGCTTTGCAGTCGACAATTCCGCCGAGCGCCCTTTCCTGCTATACAGTTTCGGTCTCATCAGGCGCAAGTCTAACGCCTGCCGAATTTGCGGAAAGACTTCTTTCCCTCGGGTACTCAAGGGCTGAGCAGGTTGACGGAAAAGGACAGTTTTCTCAGCGGGGAGATATAATCGACGTTTTCCCCGTAAGCTCTCCCATTCCGATAAGAATTGAGCTTTGGGGAGACGAAATTGACACGATTTCAACCTTTGACACCGATTCTCAGCGCAGGCTTGACAGCGTCGAGTCGGTATCAATCCCTCCGGCAAAGGAAATTATTTTTTCAAGTTTCTCCGAGCTTTCTCAAAAAATCTCAAGCCTCACCGCTTCTGTCAAAGGCAAGCACGCAGACGACATCAAAAAGCATCTTTTTTCAGACCTGGATTTGATAAACGGAGGAGTATCCCTGTCCTCGCTCGATAAATACTACGGTCTTTGCTATGATAAACCGTATACGGTTTTGGACTACTGCGAGGGCGGAATATGCGTTGTCTGCGAGGCGGCAAACTGCCGTGAAAAAGCCAAAACCTATCTGAGTCAGCTTTCCGAAGATATGAAAATCCTGTATGAGGAGGGCATACTTTTTAAAGAGCTGAGCGGATTCTACATTGACGACGTTTCTCTTTTCAAAAAGTGCGAAAGCCTGTCGGGTGTGTTTCTCGACACCTTTATGCGCGGCGGAAACGATATGAGATTTAAAAAGCTCATTGCCGCTTCCGCTTATCAGGCTTCAAGCTGGGGAGGCGATATACGTCACCTGATTGAAGAGCTTGAAACTTTCTGCGAAAGAAAATACACTGTTGTCGTTCTTACAGGAAGTGACAAAACAGTGCCTATGCTTGTTTCGGACCTAAGAGAAAGCAAAATTAAAGCAGATGTATTGTCAGAAACCTCGGAGCTTGCGCCGTCTACCGTGTATGTCGGCTGGGGTGCGGTTTCGCAGGGATTTGAATACCCCGACGCGAAATGCGCCCTGATATCTCAGCTTACCGCGGCCACAAAGACCAGAAAAGTCAAAAAGCACAAGAAAGGAGAGGAAATACGCAGTCTTACCGATATTTCAGAGGGAGATTTGGTTGTTCACAGCCTTTACGGAATCGGCAGATTTTCGGGAATTTCAAAAATCACAACAAACGGAGTTACAAAAGACTATATAACCATAAAATACGCCGGTACCGACGTGCTTTACGTTCCTGTCACACAGCTCGACCTTGTCTCACGCTATATCGGTCCGAGAGACGATGATAACGTGAAACTTAACAAGCTCAACTCAACCGAGTGGACAAAAACACGCACAAGGGTCAAGTCTGCCGTTAAGGATATGGCGGCGGAGCTTATAAAGCTCTACGCTCAAAGGCAAACCGCAAAGGGCTTTGCCTTTTCTCCCGACAGCGACTGGCAAAGTGATTTTGAGGAGCGGTTTGAATATCAGGAAACCGACGACCAGCTTCGCGCGATTGATGAAATCAAAGCCGATATGCAAAAGCCTGTGCCGATGGACAGACTTTTATGCGGAGACGTAGGCTTCGGAAAAACCGAGGTTGCCCTCAGGGCGGCTTTTAAATGTATTCTCGACTCAAAACAGTGCGCAATCCTTGTTCCTACCACCGTTTTGGCATGGCAGCACTATCAGACGGCGGTCAGACGGTTTGAGCATTTCCCGATAAAGGTTCAGCTTTTGTCACGCTACCGAACTCCGAAAGAGCAGGAGCAGATTATCAAGGAGCTTAACCGAGGTGAAATAGACCTTATTATAGGCACTCACAGAATAATTTCAAAAGACGTTAAATTCAAAGACCTCGGACTCGTTATCATAGACGAGGAACAGCGATTCGGAGTCGCTCACAAGGAAAAGCTCAAGGAGCTTTTCAAAGGCGTAGACGTTCTGACTCTTTCAGCCACCCCGATTCCGAGAACCCTGAACATGGCGATGAGCGGAATTCGGGATATGTCAATCATTGAAGAGCCTCCTCAGGACAGATATCCCGTTCAGACATACGTTATCGAACACAACCACGGCGTTATAATTCAGGCAATAAACAAAGAGCTTCGCCGCGGCGGTCAGGTTTACTATATTCACAACAGAATCGAAAGCATTGAAGCCTGCGCCTCAAAGCTTGCACGCTCGCTTCCCGACGCACGGATAGGCATCGTTCACGGGCAGATGCCTGAGGAGCAGATGTCCGAAATATGGCGCCAGCTCATAGACAGGGAAATTGATATACTCGTCTGCACAACGATTATAGAAACGGGAGTGGACGTTCCGAATGTAAACACCCTTATTATCGAAAACGCCGACAACTTCGGGCTTTCTCAGCTTTATCAGCTCAGGGGAAGAGTCGGGCGCTCAAACAAAAGAGCTTACGCCTATTTTACATTCAGAAGAGGAAAAGTTCTTACTGAAGTCGCTTCAAAAAGACTTAACGCCATCAGAGAGCTTACCCAGTTCGGCTCGGGATTCAGGATTGCCCTGCGGGACCTTGAGATTCGGGGAGCGGGCTCGATTTTAAGCGGCAAACAGCACGGCCACATGGAGGCTGTCGGATACGATATGTATCTCAGACTTTTAAATGAAGCTATCGCTGAGGAAAAGGGCGAAGCTATTCCCAGAAAGCCCGAAGACTGCCTTGTTGACATCACTATTGACGCTTATATCCCGAATGACTATATCGAAAGCCTCACTCAGCGGATTGACGCTTACCGCCGCATTGCCATGATTCAAAACAAGGCTGACAGCGAAGACGTTTTAGACGAGCTTATCGACCGTTACGGCGACCCGCCGAAACCTGTAATCGGTCTTGTAAACGTCGCCCTTTTGAGAAACACCGCCTCGGCTCTGAGAATAACCGAAATCACTCAGCGCGGTGAAAATCTTTTGTTTTATACGCAAACTCTAACCGAGCAGCAGCTTAAAGCTCTAGCTTCAAATTTTAAGGGCAGAATTCTTTTCAACGGCTCAGGCAAATCGTATTTTTCGGTTAAGATTTTGCCAAAGCAGAAAACCCCCGAGCTTATGGCTCAGGTTCTCGATATCCTCTCCGGCTGCTGAGAGCTTGACATTCCTTTCCGACATGGTATACTGTAATTACAGAAACATATGTCAGCAAAAAAGAAAGGAATATCGCTATGAACAAAATTTATAAACTTCTTGTCTCAGCCGCCTTGTCCGCTTGTGTCGCTCTCGGCGGAATCTCAGCTCTCGCGGCAGAAAACAGCGGCTTGATTATCTCTGACACAAACGAGATATACAAATACCTCATGGAGAACTACTCCGGCTTTAAAATTGAAAGCATTGAAAGAGAAACCGACGCAAACGGCAATATAATATCGATTATAATCAGGGTGCCTACCGAAAATGACAAAAACCGCATTGTTACGGTTATGACTGAGGACGGCTTTGACATAAGCCGGCTGATTATCGACTTTGAACCTGTAATAGCAGTTCCGGATGACGGCGGTCATCTAATTGAAATTGACGAGCCTATAGAACCTTATTATGAAAAATAGTGGTTAAAAACCGAAAAGTGCGTACATTCAGCTTATGAATGCACGCACTTTTTTATTTAGCTTTTCAAATCTTCAAGAGTAATAACAAGATTGCAGTTATAGGTAAAAATCAAATCGGCCCTCGAAACCCTGTCCTCATTAAGGCTTCCGTCGCTGTTGAGGACATATCCGCCTTTCCAGAGCGAAAACCAGCTCCAAAAAGCATTGTCTCTTGCAAACTTCAGCGGATACGGCATACTGTCGCATTCTGAAAGCGCAATCGGCTTTTTGTCTGAAATATTATTAAGCGCGATAAGTCCGTTCAGTTTTGAATCGGTTTTATACTCTCCGCCGTCATATATGTCTGCTGATATTATGTCACAGAGCTCATCTCCGACATACCAGTCGGCATCCTGAGCGTTCCAAATCCAAACAAGGTTTCCAAGCTTATGATACTCGGTCATTCGCTCATACATAAGCTCCCACAGCCACAGATAGGCGTCCTTGCCCGAGCTTCCCCACCAGTACCAGCCTCCGCTCGCTTCCATCAGAGGTCTGAAAAGCACAGGAATATCCGAGTCTCTGAAAGCCGCAAGCGCGCTTGAAATATTGTCTATTTCCTTTATAAGCAAACGGCAGTCCTCAGTGATTTTTCCCTCTTGAGCTAAAACGTCAAGCTCTTCTGGGCTAAGGCTCGCGATATCCTCCGATGTTACAGACTTTGACAAATCAAATCCGGATTCTTCCGAGTTTATCGAGCCGTTTTTCTCCCAGCTCCATATATATCCCACTATACCTCCGCTTTCAGCCCACTGCACCGCCGTTTCAAATTCTCCCGCATTAGGGCTGAATCCGCCTGTATAGCATGATAAATCTGAAAATCTTATCGCAGGCTCTTTTCCGGTAACATCAGCGATCATCCGTATTTCACGGTTAGACCCGGCGTCACAGAACTGACCGCTTATTGTCTTTTTGCCGAAATTTTCGCATATAAAATTATAAAGTCCCTTTGCGCAGTCGAGAGCGTTTGGATTGCTGAGATTTCCGTCGGGGCTGTATTCAAGCTTCAGCGGCTCGTCGCTTGCCTCGAATTTAATCCAGTCAACGTCTATACCCGCATTGACAATTTCAATTCCAACAATTGTCTCTCCGCTGTTGATATATACATTTGAAAGCATAACTGTTTCAAACTCGCCGTCGCCGTTTGTAATCATCTCGCCGCATTTTACTCCGTCCAATGTGAGAAAATTATCCCTCTCGTCATCCGAAGCAAGACATACTGTTATGTTATAGTGCTGACTGTACGGAATATCAACAGTGAGTTCCCAATCGTTTTCCGCAAGTCCGCTGAAAGAGGTTACATAACCGTCTCCTGAAAAGCCTTCTCTCTCGTCGCTTACATGGGTCGAACCAATAACTGTCCCGTCCTCAGCTTCATAGGTCTGTGAGAACTCGGTATACTGAAGTTTCGGAACATTTATGACAATCGGGTCAATAGTCGTCTGGATGACAATGTCCGCAGATTCGGTCGGCACGGTTAAAGGAGGAATTGTGTTTGCGGATGTGTTTTCGCCTATGTTGTAATTAGGGGTTTCTGAAACTACTTCGGTGCATCCGCTCAGAGCAACCGCCGCCGATGCTAAAACAGCAAATAAAAAAGCTGAAAACTTATTCTTCAAGCGACATTCCTCCGTTTTAAACAGTATCGAAATTTGTTGTAAAACCGTATAATATATTATACAACGCTTTAGCATTTGAAATCAACCGAAAATATAAATTTCACAAAACTTTCATTAAATCAAAAAATTAAAATGATAAATATTTTTGCTTATGCTTAAAAAGCGATGCCTGTTAAAAGGTTTTTTGAGATTATTGTTGACATCAATGATAATATGGTTTAAAATATCATATGCGAGTAAGCCATGCGATAGCGGATGCGTTTTATGCAGACGAGGAAAGTCCGAGCATCACAGAGCAGGGTAGCTGCTAACGGCAGCCGAGGGCGACCTTAGGGCTAGTGCAACAGAGATATACCGCCGGCTTTGCCGGTAAGGATGGAAAGGCGAGGTAAGAGCTCACCGGAGCGCAGGAGACTGCGCTGCCATGTAAACCCTACCCGATGCAACACCGTATGGTTCAGCAAGTTATTGTCTGCTCGGCAGGCTTGCTGTTATAGGTGGCTTGAGGCTTGCGGCGACGCAAGTCCTAGATAGATTATCGCACAAGACAAAACTCGGCTTATCGGCTTAGTCGCGCCAAAGCAAAAAAGCGTACGGAGGATTTTCTTCCGCACGCTTTTATTTTTTTAAAGCGAAAAGCTTTTCATAATTTCCGAGGCAGTTTTAAGCCCGTCAACCGCCGCGCTCATGATCCCCCCCGCATATCCCGCTCCCTCTCCGGCCGGATAAAGGTTTTTTGCCGAAACCGAGGTCATGTCGGCGTTGCGTGTGATTCTTACAGGCGATGATGTTCTTGTCTCGGGAGCGGTAAGGATTGCGCTTTTGTCCCCGAAGCACTCCATACGCCTTGAAAAAATCCTCAGTCCCTGAGCCATCATATCCGTAACAGGCTTCGGAAAGAGCATATTAAAATCAGCCGGACAAAGTCCTCTGCTGTAGGTCGGAATTATATTGCTCTTTAATCCACTTGTGCCGTCTAAAAAATCCCCGACAGTTAAAGCGGGCGCCGCATACTCCTTTCCGCACATTGAAAAAGCTTTCTTTTCTATTTCTCTCGCAAAATAAACTCCGTCTAACGGCTTTTGACCAAAATCAGCATGAGAAACCGAAACGACAAGCGCTGAGTTTGCGTTTTTTCCGTCTCTCGCAAAGTAGCTCATTCCGTTTGTTACGACGGTGTTTTCCTCGCTTTGAGCCGCTACCACGCATCCTCCGGGACACATACAAAACGTATAGACTCCCCTTCCCGCCGAGTCACGGTACGAAAGCTGATACTCGCCCTTTGGCAAAAATTCGTTTCCGGCAAGCTTTCCGTATAAGCTTCGGTCGACGCTTTCCTGAGTGTGTTCAATTCTTGCCCCGACGGAAAACGGCTTTGATTCGATAAATATGCCCTTACTCAAAAGCATTTCAAAGGTATCTCTCGCCGAATGTCCTACAGCAAGCACAAGCGCCGCCGTTTCAACAGTTTGTCCTTTAAAGCTTACCGATTTTATCCGCCCGTCGAAAAGCTCGATATTGTCAAGAGCTGTTGAAAAATGCACCTCTCCGCCGAGAGATATAACCCTTTCACGCAAAGCCTTTACAACGCCTCTGAGTTTGTCCGTTCCGATATGAGGCTTTGCCTTTGTTAAAATCTCTTTCGGCGCGCCGAACTCTACAAGCCTTTCCATAACATATCCACACAGAGGGTCGTTGATTCGTGTCGTGAGCTTTCCGTCGGAAAATGTGCCGGCTCCGCCCTCTCCGAACTGTACGTTTGATTCTGTATTTAATTTTCCGCCGCTCCAAAAGCTGTTTACCGAAGCGACTCTCTTTTCAATCTCCTCCCCCCGTTCGAGAACAATCGGCTTATATCCCTGCTCGGCAAGCGCAAGGGCGCAAAACATTCCGCACGGTCCGAACCCTGCGATTACAACTCTGCCGCTTCTCTTTTCCGATGAAATTTCGGGAGAATATTCCGGCTTTTGAATATATCTCAGTTTTTTATATCCTTTTCTTTCGCAGAAAGATTTTTCATCGGCATCATTTCCGAGAGAAAAATAAACCGAATAAACAAAATGAATATCGTTTTGCTTTCGTGCGTCAAGAGAGGTTTTGTATATAGCTTTATCTTTAATAAGAGCTTCAGAAAGCCCGCAAATCCGTCTCGCTTTGTTTATTATGCTTTCGGGAGTATCCTTCAGCTCTCCCCGCACCTGTTCGCATATTATCGGCATTAAATTCCCGGCCTTTCACAAAAGCGGCATTCGGAAAATCTCCGAACGCCGCATTACTTTAAATTTAAACTCTATCCGACCGTAACCGTATCGTTATCTTTCTCGGTAAACGTGACCATAACCGTATATGAGCCTGCGCTCCATACCTCGGGATAGTTCGGCGAATAAACTGTAGCCGGCAGAGTCATTGTCCCCTCTGTTACATCCCAGTCAATCAGATTAACCTCGGCAACAAGGTCAACAGCGCTAATTGACTCAAGCTGGTCCTCAGGACCGATAAGCCTTACGTTTCCGATTTTCAGCGTTTCAATATTTGCATCGTAATTTGAGGGAGCATATTTAATATAAATCTGATTTCCGCTAAGTGAAACAACCCGTTCCGAATACCCTTCTAAATCAAAATTGAGCGTAACCGTATCTATTCCCGAAACTACATCATATTCATTCGACTTGGGAATCGGCATTACAAATTCCCTGCCGGGTATAATTTCATTAAGGTTTAGATATCCGAGACTTATCTCACTCAAGGTTTGGATTTTCTTATTTGAAGACATTATTGTAACTTCTTCGGGGTCAGTGGTGTATTTAATGGACGACACGTCAAATGTATCCGGGCAGCCTCTGAAATCCACCTTAAACGGGACGGTTGCTCTGTAGATAACAGGTATTATCGCATTATAAGATGTTTGATCAAACTCAAATAAAGAGTTGTCAAGCACCGCGCTGTTATTATATAATAGCAAATCCACGTCCGATGTAGAGAGCGAGCCGGTAAGAACCTGCTCATTATTGACCCTTAGCACACATTCTGTGATAAGATCGATCTGCTCCTTTGCGCCGCTTACCGTAACCGACGACGGCGAAGCGGTTATATTCTCAAAATCAATTGTACAATCAGAGCCGGTTGAAATTCCCGGAATCTGAATATCAAGCGTTTCATCCTCAAGCGAAAACGTTTTTGAAACAATATAGTCAAATTTAACCTTTACCGTTGAGGGGCTTATTTCTTCAACAGAAATAGCGTCTCCGTTTTTTGATTTTACAACAACCGGCAGTTCGTAAATTCCCTCCGCCCTTACATTGTCAAGGTTGAGCGTAACTTCAAGGTCCTCGGGCTTATAGTCTCCGATAATATACCTCTGACCGCTTATCTGAACATTTATTTTATCATAATCAGCCTCAACCACCGAAAGCCCCGCTATATCCGCATACGAACCTGTAAGGGTAAAGTCAATCGGCACGTTTTTCAGCGTAGTGTAAATCATTGAAAACAGCGTAACCGACAAAATAAACCACAGCACCACCGAAATTACTACACATGAAATCCTGACGAAAATATCGCGCTTTTTTGAAACCTGCGGAGCCTTGCCTATTTTATCCATCTTCTCAGCCCCTTCTTCGCTTTATCAAGCTTGTCCTCCGAAGCTTTTTCAGGAATAAGCCTCGACCTTAAAAACGCCTCGAGCTTTGATTTGTCGTAGCCTCTTGACAGTTCCCCGCTCTCAGCTATTGAAACCGTACCAGTCTCCTCGGAAACAACGACAACTATCGCGTCTGAGACCTCGCTCATACCTATTGCGGCACGATGCCTTGAACCAAGCTGCTTATTTATAAGTTCTTCCTTCTGAGGCTTAGGCAGAAAGCATCCCGCCGCAAGAATTTTCGCGTCACGGATTATAACCGCGCCGTCATGCAAAGGAGCTTTAGGATAAAAAATGTTGCCGAGCACTTCCGAGCTTATATCGCAGTTTAAAACAGTACCGGTCGCAATCTGCTCTCCGAGCCTGGTCTGCCTCTCAATAACGATAAGCGCACCTGTGGTTGTTTCCGAAAGTTCAGCCGCGGCCTCGCATATTTCCGAAATCGCGTTTTCCCAGCTTGCTTCGGGACTTTTTCCCGAATCGGAAGAAGAAAATACTCCGAAGTTTTTGACATTTGTTCGCCCCATCTTTTCAAGCACACGGCGAAGCTCAGGCTGAAACATGACGATAATAGCAATAATTCCGACCTGAAAGAAGTTTTCAAGCAAAAATCCCATGATTTTCAGCTCAAGCTGTTTAATAATAAAATAAAGAATACAAAGCAGGATAATGCCTTTTACAAGCTGCTGCGCCCTTGTCTCCCTTACAAGCTTATACCCCTTGTACATAAGGTATGCCATTATAAGCATATCAAGAACATCAACCAGGTTTATGGAGCGGATAACGCTTATAAATCTGGCAAGAATATCTTGTATATATACCACTCAGACACCACCTTGCTTATTTCTATTCACAGTATACAATAATTTTATCACAAAATAAAAAAAATACAAGGGGGATTACAAACTTTTTTCAAACTCAGCCTACAGTTTTAATGTTTGCGCATATTCTATTAATCGCATTGCAAATGGCGATGACCTCTCGTTCGCTGTTGAAAACGGAAGGTGAAAACCTGACGGTTCCTCCGTCTGAAGTTTGAAGCTGTCTGTGAGCGAGAGCGGCGCACTGAAGCCCTCCTCTGAGGGCAAAGCCCGCGTCGTTTAATTTTTGCGAAAGCTGAGAAGACGGCATACCCTTACAGTTAAATGAGACAATAGGCACATACAAGCAGCCCTTTTGACGGTAAATTACAATCATCGGGTTATTTTCAAGACGCTTTATAAACAGCTCGCAAAGCATTGTTTCTTTTTTATAAATTCTCTGCTCGCCAAGCCTCATAACGTGCTTTATCCCTTCTCCGAGCCCCATAATCCCGACTGTGTTGAGAGTTCCGCTCTCAAGCCTTTCGGGAAGAAAATCAGGCTGAAAAAGCTCGTCTGAGGTTGTTCCCGTTCCGCCTTCTATAATGCTCTGAAGCTTATATTTGCCGTCGGAAATCAAAAGTCCTGTTCCCGTCGGACCGTAAAGTCCCTTATGCCCCGCGGTGCATAGAAAATTAAAGCCGTCAGCCATCGAAAGAGGAATAACTCCGCACGCCTGCGCGCCGTCGGCGATAAAGCAAATTCCGTGCTTTCGGCAAAGCTGTGCTATCTGCTTATAGGGAAGAATTCTTCCCGTCACGTTGCTTGCAATCGTACAAGCTACGCACCTTGTTTCGGGTGTTATAAGCCTTGCGAAGTTTTCAACTGTCTGTTCGTCGCTTTCCGAAACCTCAGCCACAGAAAAGCTTACTCCCCGTTTTTTAAGTGCGAAAACAGGCCTTGAAACCGAGTTGTGTTCCATTGACGATATGGTAATATGCCCCGGTTCCGACATTATACCCTTTATCGCCAAGTTCAAAGCATGGGTGCAGTTTTGTGTGAACACCACGTTTTCAGGTTCTGCTCCGAACATTTTTGCGCACAGGCTTCTGACCTTAAACACCTGCTCTGCCGCTCTAACCGACATTGCGTGACCGCTTCGCCCGGGATTTCCTCCGAGTCCCGTCACCGCCGAGGATACCGCCGCCGCTACGCTGTAAGGCTTCGGATAGGTTGTGGCGGCGTTGTCAAAATATATCAAGCCTCTCCCCTCCTTGAAAGCGGTTAATCATGACGCAAGAGTGATGTAGTCTTTATAATTTATTCCGTTGTTTTTTAAAATCCCGATGATTTTGTCAATATCTCCTTTAACTCTTATGCTGTAACCGCATCCCGAGGACAGATTTTTAGGGGTTCTCTCAACCTCGCAGTAAAATCCGGCTCCGTTTAAAATCCTTTTTGCCTTCATGGCGTATGTTATCGACGACATAGCAATAATACCTGTCATTGTATATATCAATCCCTTCAGCATTTATGGAAACAATATATATTATGACAGGTATTAACAAAATGTGAGTTGATTATATCTAAGCCTTTTCCATCAAAACAACCGCTGTTGCCGAAATGCCTAAGCCCTCGCCTGTGAAGCCGAGCCCTTCCTCGGTTGTCGCCTTAACAGACACTTTTTCAAAATCAATATCAGCCGCATCGGCGATATTTTTTCTCATCTCTTCGATAAACGGGGCAAGCTTCGGCGCCTGAGCGCATACGGTGCAGTCGAGATTTGATATCCTATATCCTTTTTCCTTTGAAACCTCTGTTACCTTTTTCAAAAGCTCAATACTGCAAGCGCCCTTATATTCGGGCATAGTGTCGGGAAAAAGCTTTCCGATATCTCCAAGCGCAAGCGCTCCGAGCATTGAATCCATTACGGCATGAACCAAAACGTCGGCGTCTGAATGTCCCAAAAGCCCTTTTTCAAAAGGTATCTTTACTCCGCCTAAAATCAGCTTTCTGCCCTCTACGAGCCTGTGAACATCATAGCCGTGACCTATTCTCATAGCTTTCTCCTCGTTTTTTGATAAATTAAGCATCGTTTGAGCGGTAATCAAGTCCTCGGGAGTGGTCAGTTTAATATTTTCATATTCTCCGATTACTATAAACGGCTTAACCCCTGCCGCCTCAAGGATAGAACTGTCGTCGGTAACGCTCAGCCCCGATTTCTGAGCTTTTTTTAAAGCGTTCAGATATTCACCTCTCTCAAAAATCTGAGGAGTCTGAGCGCTGAAAAGGCACGACCTGTCGGGAGTCGATTTGATAAACTCGTCATCGGCGATTTTAACCGTGTCCTTAACCGGAACGCACACCACAGCCGCTTTATATCTGTAAGCCGCCTCTATACAATTTATTATTGTTTTTTCCGAGACAAACGGTCTTGCGCCGTCGTGAAAGCAAATATAATCAAAAGCAGGGTCAGTCTCCTTTAATCCGTTTGCGACAGATTTCTGACGGGTTGCCCCGCTTTGGGCGAACTTCAGCGGCTTTTTGATATCATACCGTTTGAGAATATCTTTATATTCTTCAATCTTTTCTTCTTTTGTGCAGACAATTATCTCGCCTATTTCGGAAATTTTATCAAAAGCCTTTACCGTGCGTACAATAACAGGCTCCGAGCCAAGCTCATACAAAAGCTTGTCTGTTCCCCTCATTCTCGACGAGTTTCCTCCGCAGGCAATAATACACGATACAGCCAAAGATTAGCCCCCTTTACGGCGTTATTTCATAATAGTTTCCGAGAAATTTAAAGTAATCAAGCTCACTTTTCAGCTCGGACACAAGCTTTGACACGGCTTTGGATGACAGCGAGCCGCAGAAGTCGAGATAAAACAAAACCTCAAAATCCGTTCCCGCAATAGGTCTGCTCTCAATTCTCGTCAGGTTAAGCCCCTCAACCGAAAATTTGGTCAAAAGCCTGTAAAGTGAGCCATGGGTATGGGAAAGCGAAAGCGCAACCGAAACTGTATCAGCTTCGGGCGAGGTGTAAACATCTTTTGAAATGAGTATAAAGCGAGTATAGTTTTCTTTTTCATTCGCTATGTTGTCGCTTAAAATCTTTAAACCGAGCTTCTCCGCGCAGTCTTTTGAGCAAATCGCCGCGTATTTTTCAGGACTTTTTGCGACAAATTCGGCGGCAAGAGCAGTATTTGCGTAGTCGCTGTGCTTTAACCCGTTTTCAGCCAAAAATCTTGAGCACTGCGCCAGAGCCTGCTCATGGGAAAAGACCTCCTCAATGTCCTGCATATATGTTCCGCTTTTAACGCACAGGCAGTGCGAAACCTGAACCCTTGCCGAAGCGCATATATGAAAATCGTATTTTCTCATAAGCTCATAAGTATACGCCACCGAACCCGCCGTTGAGTTCTGAACGGGCAGTATGCCGAAATCGGCTTTGCCGCTGAGAACATCTTTGAAAACATCCTCAAAATCAGCAAAAAAATTGATATTGCAGTCTTTAAATATCATATTCACAGCCTTGTGCGAATACGAGCCGAAAGTTCCCGGACAGGCTACCGTGGGAGAAGCGTCTCTTGAAAACTGCTTTGCGGTCATTGCCTCTTCTTTTTCAAAAACCTCCGCGTACTGAAGCGATTTGCTGATGTCCATAACAGTCGAAAACAAGACCTCGTGAGCGCCCTCCATTCCCTTGGGAGCGGATTCTCTCACCTTTTTTATTATTTCGTTTTCCCTGTCCTTTTGAAAAACGGGAAGTCCGTTTTCAATCTTATATCTCGCGACATCCCTGCAAATTTCCATTCTCTCGTCAAAAAGCTTTGCTAACTGAGCGTCAATCCCGTTAATTTTTTTTCTAAGCTCGTCAAGTCCCATACTTATCACCATACCTTTAAGATTCTATTTGAAACGGTTTCGGCGAAGCCGAAATTGCAGCCATCGTATAGTGCCGCAAAGTTTCAAATAGCCTGTGTGAAAAAGAATTTTTCACACTTATTTCCAATAAAAATTTATATCACGACCGAAGCCGCGGTTTCATATATCAAAACCGCAAAATACATAAGCATTACAGGATTGAAAACTATAAGCCCCAGTTTCTCCGCACTTGATACAGCTGACGTTCTGCGCTCAAACCGGTAAAAGTGCTTTTTGTATCTTAAAGCCGCCGCTAAAAGTCCCAAAACGGTTATTATAATCGGGAAAATGTTAAAAATTATTATAACTGCGCCTGGCGCGTCCTCCCACGAATTAATTACGCTTTGAAGAAACGGCAGAAAATTATTCAGGCTGTGGATTATGACACTTAAAACAACAGTGCGGTATTTAACCGTTACATATCCAAGCACAAGCCCCACGCCGAAAGCGCATATAAACTGAGGAATATTGGCGTGCATCATCCCGAACGTCAATGCGGACACAAAAACCGCCGCTCCCTCTCCGAACGGCGCCAAAAGCCGAATAACCAATCCTCTGTAAACAAACTCCTCGCAAAGCGGCGCCACAATACAAACGTACGCAAACATTGCCGCCGATGTTTTAACATCAAGCACATCAAGCGAAAAATCCGCCGTTTTCAGTCCGACTCCGAAGCTCATGAAAAAAGAGGATATAAGCACAGCAAGCAATGTAAACGAAAAATTCACAGCCCCCGCAATCGGATAATATGTAAGCGCCTTTGCCAAGGGTCTTTCGGTTTTTGAAAAAATATCCGATATTTTAATTTTATAAACCGCCCTTGCCGACGCCGCCAGCGTCAATGCCGAACACAAGGTGACCGCCGACTGAAAAAGCATAAGCAAAGCGGTCGAGCCGTTTATAAGTTTTGCAGCCGACGCTCTCTCTGAATAGTCCGAAGGGAAATATCCGTTTGCGGCGAAAAAAAACAGCAAAATAAAAAGCTGTGAAAAAATATAAGTAAAAATATTGTATATTATCAAAGCCGCCGCTGTCTTGACAGCCGCCTCGCTGACAAGGCTTTTTACTTTCTTTTTGTCCGTTTCGGTTGTTTGATATTTCATTAATCTCTCCGCCGCCAATAACGAGTATATTGTTAAAACTTATTATTTAATTTTACCACACCCGACGTTTTTTTGCAATGTAAATTTAGATTATTAACTAAATATAAACTTTGTTTTAATATTCTGTTTATAACTTGATTTTCGGAAAAATTTGCATTATACTGTATTTAGCACTCGAATAAAAAGAGTGCTAAAAATGATTATAAATATTCTCACCGCAAAAGAAAGGATGTTTTAAAGATATGGAAACAAAAGAATTCAAAGCCGAATCCAAAAGGCTTTTGGAAATGATGATTAACTCTATATATACCCACAGGGAGATTTTCCTCCGTGAGCTTATTTCCAATGCCTCGGACGCCATCGACAAGCTTTATTTCAAGTCGCTGACAGACTCCTCTGTCGGAATGAACAGGGATGATTTCGCTATCAGGATTGTTCCTGACAAGGCTTCGAGAACCCTTACTATAAGCGATAACGGGATAGGCATGACGAAAGACGAGCTTGAGGCTAATCTCGGAACAATCGCGAAAAGCGGCTCTTTGCAGTTTAAAAACGAAAACGAAAAAGCTGAGGATGTCGATATCATCGGTCAGTTCGGAGTCGGATTTTACTCGGCGTTTATGGTCGCAAAGGAAGTAAAGGTTATTTCAAAGGCTTACGGTGCTGATAAGGCTTATGTGTGGGCGTCCGAGGGTGTTGACGGCTATACTGTTGACGAATGCGAAAAGGACAGTGTCGGAACAGATATTATTCTCACGCTCAAGGACAACACCGACGACGATAAGTATGACGAGTATCTTGAGCAGTACAGGCTTTCGGCTCTTGTAAAGAAATATTCCGACTATATCCGCTTTCCGATAAAAATGGATATGGAGCGTGAGCGCTTAAAGGAAGGCAGCGAAAACGAGTACGAAAAGTATACAGAAACAGTTACCTTAAACAGCATGGTTCCGCTTTGGAAGAAAAATAAGTCGGAGATAACCGAAGAGGAATACAACGAGTTTTACAAGGACAAGTTTTTCGACTTCGAGGATCCTCTTTGCCATATTCACGCTAAAAACGAAGGCGCCGCGACCTATAACGCGCTTATGTACATTCCTGCGAGGGTTCCTTTCGACTTCTATACAAAGGAATATGAAAAGGGCTTGCAGCTTTACTCAAGCGGAGTAATGATAATGGAAAAGTGCCCGGACCTTCTGCCTGATTACTTCAGCTTTGTTAAAGGTCTTGTAGATTCGGAGGATCTTTCTCTGAACATTTCAAGAGAGATGCTTCAGCATGACAGGCAGCTTAAAATCATCGCCAAAAACCTTGAAAAATCAATCAAGAACGAGCTGTCCAAAATGCTCAAAAACGACCGTGAAAAATATGAAAAGTTTTTCTCAACTTTCGGACTTCAGCTTAAATTCGGAGTTTATCAGAACTACGGCATGAACAAGGATGTTTTAAAAGACCTTTTGATGTTTAAATCCTCTTTTGAAAAGAAAAACGTAACTCTCGCAGAATATGTTTCAAGGATGAAAGAAGATCAGAAATACATTTACTACGCCTGCGGAGAAAGCGTTGACAAAATAGATATGCTTCCTCAGACCGAGCTTGTCAAGGACAAGGGCTATGAAATTTTATATTTCACCGACGATGTCGACGAATTTGCCGTCAAAATGCTTATGAGCTATGATGACAAGGAGTTCAAATCCGTGTCGGCAAACGACCTCAACCTTGAAACCGACGAGGAAAAGGAAGCTGTCAAAAAGCAATCAGACGACAACAAGGAGCTTTTTGAGTTTATGAAGCAGACTCTTGACGGAAAGGTATCGGAGGTAAGGCTTTCAACAAGACTTAAAACCCATCCTGTATGTCTGACAAGTGTCGGAAACATCTCGCTTGAAATGGAAAAGGTATTAAATTCAATGCCTAACGCCGCCGAAAACAAGGTTAAAGCCGAAAGGGCCCTTGAAATCAACGCGTCTCACCCAATTTTTGAAAAACTCAGAAGCCTTTTTGAAACCGATAAGGACAAACTTGCTGAATACACAAAAATTCTTTATGCTCAGGCGACGCTCATTGAGGGTATGCCCGTTGAAAATCCCGTCGAGCTGTCAAATATGATTTGCGAGCTTATGGTATAATAGATTTTAATTAAATAAATCAAAAAACTCTCAAAGGATTTCGCTCCTTTGGGAGTTTTTCTTTACTTATTCCCGGGCTTAAAATTCTTTACTTATTCCCGGGCTTAAAAAATATCGCCATTAAAAGTCCGAAAAACAGCGCCGCTGATATTCCACCCGCAGCAGCTGAGAGACCCCCCGTAAAAATTCCGATAAAGCCCTTTTCTTCAACAGCCTTTTTTACACCTTCTGAAAGAAGATAGCCAAACCCAGTGAGAGGCACTGTCGCTCCGCCGCCGGCAATCTCAACAAGAGGTTTATATAATCCGACCGCGCCGAGAATAACACCTGTGACAACATAAGCGGTAAGTATTCTCGCCGGAGTAAGCTTAGTATAGTCGATAAGCACCTGACCGACTGCGCACAGCAGTCCGCCCACAACAAACGCCCATAGATAATTCATATAGCACCTGCCTTTTCTGCATTTAATCAGCGCTTGACGACAGCCAAACCAAGTGGGCTATTGAAGGAATAGTCTCCCCCTGCTGGCTCGAAATCGGAGATAACAGCGCGCCCGTGGCTGTAAAAAGAATATTTTTCAACGTGCCGTTTTGAAGCCTCGGCAGAAAATATCCGCAAAGCATACTCGCCGCGCATCCGCATCCGGAGCCTCCCGCGTGAACGTCCTCCTCGTCAAAGCTGTAAAGCATAAGACCGCAGTCGTTATGCCTGTTTCTTATATCATACCCGTCCTTTTGCAAAAGCTCGCACAAAACACGGCTTCCTACTTTTCCGAGGTCTCCTGTAACAACCGCGTCAAAATCCTGCGGCGACATTCCCGTATCATGAAAAAATCTCGCTATTGTTGAATGCGCGGCGGGAGCCATTGCCGCTCCCATGTTGTTTGTGTCTGAAACTCCCATGTCGGCAACCGCTCCGATTGTGCAAGCTCGAACATAGGGAGGCTTGTCCTTGGCGGACACAACAACGGAACCGCTCGCCGTCGCGGTCCACTGCGCTGTGGGAGGACGCTGTCCGCCGTAATTGAGCGGAAGTCTGTACTGACGCTCCGCGGTGCAGAAATGTGAAGATGTAACCGCAACCAAATTACCCCCTATCCCGTTATCAGCCATAATCGAAGCTAAAAGAAGCCCTTCCGCCATTGTCGAACACGCGCCGTAAATTCCGAGAAATGGTATGTTGAAATCCCTAAGCCCGAAAGTCGTTCCGATACACTGATTCAAAAGGTCTCCGCCGAACATAAACGAAATATCCTCCGCCTTAAGCCCGGCTTTGGCAATAGCCAGCTCAACGGTTCTTTTCTGAAGCTCGCTTTCACCCTGCTCAAACGTCTTTTGACCGAAATACGGGTCTTCGTCAAACCGGTCAAAGCAGTCGGCTTTAGGCCCTTGCTTTTCCTTTTTGCCTCCGATACATGCGAATGCTTTAATGCTTGGTGACGCGGTCATTTTTATAGTCGACCTGTTAAGCGTTTCCGACATAATATTTATCACCGCCTCCGATTATAATTATTTGCTAATTAGTATAATCATGTCCTTGGGATTTATTCATATACACTTTAATGACATTGACTTTCTGAAATTTTAATAGTATTATAGTACTATCAGACTTAATATGAAATGAGGCGTTTAAATTGTTTGTTGCTGACGACAAAAGATACGAAAAAATGGTTTATAACCGCTGCGGAAAAAGCGGACTTAAACTTCCCGCCGTTTCTCTCGGACTTTGGCAGAACTTCGGATTTCAGGCTAAGTTTGAAAACATTGAAAACATGTGCAGGGAAGCGTTTAATCTCGGAATAACTCATTTTGATATTGCGAATAATTACGGAAATCCATATAACGGCTCGTCTGAGGAAAATTTCGGGGCCGTTTTGAAAAGAGGTCTCGGAGAATACCGCGACGAGCTCAATGAAATCGAATGTATTCTTAAAGGATGATAAAAAAATGAAAATTCTCAGCTTCGGAAAAAGCAGGAAATTTGAAATAGACATGACAACCGGAGCAGTTCTTCCGAAACTTCTTACATTTTGTATTCCTCTTATACTTTCAAGCATACTTCAGCTTTTGTATAATGCAGCGGATATTATAGTTGTCGGAAGATTCGCGGGAAAAACAGCTCTTGCCGCAGTCGGCTCAACCGGATCTTTGATTAACCTGATAGTAAACCTCTTTCTCGGGCTTTCAATCGGCACAAGCGTTGTAGTGGCTCACGAATACGGAGCGGCGGACGCTAAAAGCGTGTCTAAAACTGTTCACACTTCGATTGCGGTAAGCATTGTAGCAGGTATAGCTGTTGGTATTTTCGGATTTTTCACCGCAAGACAGCTTTTAGAGCTAATGGGCTCCCCGACTGACGTCATAGACCAGGCCGCTTTATATGTTAAAATATATTTTATAGGTATGCCTGCGTCAATGATATACAACTTCGGAGCTGCGGTGTTAAGAGCCATCGGCGACACTAAAAGGCCTTTAATATTTTTGAGCATTTCAGGAGTCATCAATATTATCTTCAATCTCGTATTTGTTATAGTGTTTAATCTTGATGTGGCGGGTGTCGCAATCTCTACGGTAATTTCTCAAATAGTTTCAGCAGTTTTTATAGTTATCTGCCTTATGAAATCAGACGGAGCTATCAAGTTGTATTTAAAAGAACTTAGGATTTACAGCGACAAGCTGTTTAAAATCATGCGAGTCGG
The DNA here is from genome assembly GCA_944385905.1 of uncultured Clostridia bacterium. GTDB lineage: Bacteria > Bacillota > Clostridia > Oscillospirales > Ruminococcaceae > CALWZA01. The sequence goes on along the minus strand of CALWZA010000031.1, from coordinate 116,377 downwards.
TCTTCCGGCCGGACTTCAAGGATGCATTTTTTCACTTTCAAACGTACTTATACAATCAGGTATTAACTCATTCGGTTCAACGATTATAGCCGGAAACTCCGCAGCCCAAAATATTGAAGGCTTTGTTTATGCTGCTATGAACGCTGTTTATCAGGGTGCGCTTACATTTACAGGTCAAAATATAGGCAGCAAAAAATACAATCGAATTAACAGAATTCTTTTCACAAGTCTAGGGACCGTAACAGTAATAGGTATTGTTTTGGGATTTGCCGCTTTTTTAGCCGGAGATTTCCTAATTGCGATTTATTATCCCGAAGCCGACGTAATTGCAATGGGAAAAATTCGTCTCGGAATTATCTGCACAACATATTTCTTATGCGGAATAATGGACGTTTTTGTCGGGATGCTCAGAGGAATGGGAAGCTCGGTTTTGCCTATGCTCGTATCTCTTACTGGAGCGTGCGGACTTAGAATAGTCTGGATTTTCACTGTATTTCAAGTCTATCCCACAACGAAAATTCTCTATCTGTCTTATCCGGTATCATGGCTTATCACTGCTCTTGTCCACGCTGTATGCTATCTAATAATTAAAAGGAAATTTTCAGTTAAAAACCTTGAAGCAGCGTAATACACAGCAAAAAACCGCCTGACAGTAAATTTCCTGTCAGGCGGTTTTTTGATTGGATGGGGATGTTTCTTTTTCTTTGTCTTTTTCTTTTGTTCTGATAATAATACAATCCAAATTATGATTTTATTGCAGCGTTTTAAAAAAATTTAAATCCGCTCCGAGTTTTTATCGAAGCGGATTTATACATATCACTTCAAAAGTTGAAGCTGATATTAATAGTTTTCTGCTTTGAGCTGGAAATATGCCTGAGGATGAGCGCACACAGGACATACATTCGGAGCTTCCTTACCGATATAAATGTGGCCGCAGTTTGAACACTGCCAGATTGCGTCTCCGTCCTTTGAAAATACGAGTCCGCCTTCAACGTTTGCAAGAAGCTTGCGGTATCTTTCCTCATGCTCCTTTTCAATCTTAGCAACGCCCTCGAACAGCTTGGCGATAGCCTCGAATCCCTCTTCTCTCGCTTCCTTCGCGAACTGTGCGTACATATCAGTCCACTCGTAATTCTCACCGCTTGCTGCGTCAGCAAGATTTGCAGCTGTGTTTCCGATTCCTCCGAGAAGCTTAAACCACATTTTCGCGTGTTCTTTCTCGTTTGCGGCAGTCTCCTCAAAAATGTTGGCTATCTGTACATAGCCCTCTTTTCTTGCCTGTGACGCGTAATAAGTGTACTTGTTTCTTGCCTGTGATTCGCCTGCAAAAGCAGCCATAAGATTAGCCTCTGTTCTTGTTCCCTTGATGTTCATGATTTTTTCCTCCTGTAAATTAATTTTTTTCCTTGCAATTTTTACAAATCCCCTCAAAAACAACTGTCACTCCCGTGACCGTTACCTCGTCGAGAATTTCAGCCTGTCTTTCAATACCCTCAATCTCAGGTACGCTTAAGTCATACATTCCTCCGCATTTTGTACAGTGAAGATGATAATGGCGGCTGGTATTGAAGTCATAAATATCAGCACCGTCGGGATTTTTTACTCTTAGTATTTCCCCGCTTTCAGACAATATATTCAGAATTCTGTAAACGGTGGCTTTGCTTATTCCCGGATAGTGCCTGAGGACCTCGTTATATACCTCCTGCGCCGAAGGATGATTCCTCATACCCTTTACGGTCCGTTTGACTATTTCTTTCTGGAGCGTGTTTCTCTGAACAGCATGATTCTGCATTGTATTCATCATTCCTTTCACACACGCTTGCCCCTTTTCAATCTACCTTTTATTGTCTTAACGATATTATATATCAATTAAAACAAAATGTCAAGAAGAATTTTTCTCACAATTTATAATAATTATAATTAAACGATTTGTGTAATATGCCTATATTTTTGATATTTCGTCTATGATAGCTTTTTCAACCTCTTTTGCCTTATCAAAATTCATCGCGCCGACATAGTACTTTTCAATATCATCATGCACAGCCTTTGCGTGAGTAAGAGTCTTTGCGGCTTCGTCAATCAGATCATTCGCTGCTTTTTTATTAAAATTCAAACGCGCTCTTTTTTCGGCGACAATAGTTTTATCATAAAATCTTGAAAAATTCATTTTAACAGAGTTTTGAATTTCAAGCCCGTTCATCGAATTTGATGAACAGAAAGCAAGCTTAAGTTCAGGCAGCAATATATGTTCGTATGAGCATTCTGGAAGCAATCTGCATTCACTGATTATAACACTAAGATCCTTTAAGAGCGCCGCCGAAACTATCGACTTTAAGAATCTGTCCGAAGCACAGAAATAGCTGTCTTCTATCGCATATACGGTATAGTCTTTAAGAGTTTCAGTCTGCGTTATATATCCCTTTTGAGTCAATGCGGACAACTGGGAATAGCTGACCGCCTTTTTTTCTCCTTTTACTTTTGAAAAGAGTTTTTTTGCAAATCTCGCTGTAAACCCGTCAAGCTTCTGAGCGTTTAAGCATTGCTCGCCTATACGGTAAGTATCGGAAAAAAGCTCGGTAAGAGCGCCTATATACCTTTTTACTCTCATATGAAGGAGCTTATTTTCATCTGTTGAAATAATTATTCCCTCCGCGTTTTCTTTAAGCGACTGCTCATCCCAATAATCGCCCATATTAATAATTTTTTGTCTTGCGCCCGGGTAAACCGGGTCAAATATATGCGGAGCTGTTCCGTCGCATATCAAAACGTTTTTAGCTTTGATTACAACCGCGTCAAGAGAATCAGGATCGCTTGAGCAATAATAAAGGTCGATATCGCTTTTATCTTTAAAAGCTTCCGCTATTTTTTTCATAAGCGATGATTTTCCTGTCCCCGGTCCTCCTTTTATGATGTATGAATACATTTTTCTGTCCGCTATAATCCTGTCGAAATGAGTTTTGAACCCCTGCGGCGTCTGCGAGCCAAGAAAATAGAACGATGTTTTAAACTGATTTTCAGCCATAATTGCTCCTCCTTAATTAAAATCTCTATATAATATGTGAAAAATCAAGATTGCGATACAAAATGCTATTGCAAAACATAAAAATATATTTTAAAATAAAGTTAATAATATATAAGGAGTGATAAGCTGTGAAAACAGAAACAATCAGCATAAAAGTAAACTACTCAGCAGCAGGGCTTAACAGCGACGGCTTATGCCCTACACTCGAGCGCTATCCGGTTGTGACAACTATGGGATACAAAAAAACCGCTGTTATAATTTGTCCGGGCGGAGGATACGAGTATGTCAGCGAGAGAGAAGCCGAACCTATTGCAATTAAATTTGCTTCACTTGGATTTGCGCCGTTTATACTGAACTATTCATGCGTCAAAAAGAAATTTCCGACTGCTCTTCTTGAGGCTGCCGAAGCTGTAAGATTTGTTCGCTCTCACGCAGATGAATACGGCATTGACCCGAACAAAATCGCCGTAATGGGATTTTCGGCCGGAGGTCACCTTGCGGCTTCAATCGCGAATTTCTGGCATGAGGATTTTCTCTCGTCCGCTCTTGGATGTAAAAAAGAGGACATTAAAGTAAACTGCTCGGTTCTCTGCTATCCTGTTATAACATTCGGCGAATATGCCCACGAAGGCTCAAGAGACAACATATGCCTCGGAGACAAGGAGCTTGAGGAGCTTAACTGCCTTGAAAACAGGGTAAATCCCAACACTCCGCCCACTTTTATATGGCATACCTCAGACGACGGATGTGTACCCGTGGAAAACTCTCTTTTCTATACCCTTGCGCTCTCAAAAAACCATATCCCGTTTGAAGCTCATATCTATCCTTTCGGAGGTCACGGGCTTTCTCTTGCGGACAGAGTGACAGCGTGGAATAACGATCAGATTATCCCAAATGTTCAGCCTTGGGCTGAGCTTGCCGCCGAGTGGCTCAACAGATTCTGATTTTTTAAAACAAAGCGCCTGAGCTTTTAATCGTGGGCGCTTTTCGTTTGTAAAAAACACTTGAAAATATCACCCATGTGTGATATAATGTGTTTTGTAAAATTTAAAAGGTTGAGATATTAGAGATTTGCTTATCAATCCGAGATACAGGTGTGCGGGTCCTGTGCAACAAAACACTGTGAACCATGTCAGGCGGGGAACCGAGCAGCATTAAGCAGTCCGTTTTGTGTGACACAGTTTTGCCTGCACGCCTATATGTCGGATTGATTTGTTATGAAAGGGCGGTTTGAAATGTACAAGGCTTTATACAGAAAATGGCGGCCTCTATCTTTTGACGACGTTATTTCACAGCCGCATATTACCACCACTCTCAAAAATCAGATAATTAACCAAAAAACAGCTCACGCTTATTTGTTTACAGGCTCAAGAGGTACGGGAAAAACTACCTGCGCGAGAATACTCGCAAAGGCGGTCAACTGCAGAAATCCTCAAAACGGAGCTCCGTGTCTTCAATGCGATATATGCAAAGCGGCGGACAGCGGAATGCTGCCCGACATTGTTGAAATCGACGCGGCATCAAACACAGGCGTGGACGATATGAGAGAGCTGAGAGACTCAACCGTTTATACTCCCGAACTCTGCAGATACAAAGTGTATATCATCGACGAGGTGCACATGCTTTCAACAAGCGCGTTTAACGCTCTTTTGAAAATTATGGAGGAGCCTCCCGCACACGTCAAGTTTATTCTTGCCACCACCGAGGTGCACAAGGTGCCGGCGACAATCATTTCAAGGTGCCAGCGGTTTGATTTCAGGCGCATCCGCTCCGAGGATATCGTTGAAAGGCTGAAATTTATATCAAGAGAAGAAAAAATAGAGCTGTCCGACGACGCCGCTTGGCTTATCGCGAGAATCGCCGACGGAGGAATGAGAGACGCTCTCTCCCTGCTTGACCAGTGCATAGCCTACTCCGATAACGTGACGCTTGACACCGTAAGCTCTGCGGCGGGAATTGCGGGCAGAGATTATCTTTTTCAAATTCTTGAAGCCGTGTCTTCCGGCCGGACGGCAGACGCTATAAATATTTTAAACACACTTTACGGTATGTCCAAGGACATGCAAAGGCTTTGCGACGAGCTTTTGGCTCAGTTTAGAAACCTGATGCTCATTAAAACAGTTTCAGACACATCAGAGCTTATCGCCTGCCTTCCGAGCGAAATGGAGCGGCTTAAATCAATTGCCGCAAAGCTCAGCTTAGACGATATTCTTCAAAAAATGTCGGTTTTGCAGGACTGCAATGAAAGGCTTCCGAGGGCTGTTTCAAAACGAGCCGAAATTGAAATGTGCTTTATTCGCCTTTGCTCAGTTTCAGGATTGCCTCAGCAAAGCGCCGCCCGTGGTTTTGCGGTCTCGGATTCGGTGATTTCAGAGCTTAAAAACAGAATAGAGTATCTCGAAAACGCCCTAAAAAACGGTGCGGCTGTTTCAGAAACCAGTAAAAAATCCGCTCCCGCCGAGCCTCTTGTTCCTCAAAATCAGCACTTTGAAAACGAGCCTAAGGTCGATACCTCAAAAGTAACCGACGATATGCTCTCTCCCGTGCCGTGCTGGACAGAGATGCTTGAGCGCCTTTCGGAAATAAACCCCGGATGTGCGGCGGCTTTAAAAGACTCACAGTGCTTTGTATATGAAAATCTTCTCTATCTGCTCGTCAAAAACGAGTTTTTCCTCAAGCTTTTTAAAGAAAACGGCAATGCGGCTTCGCTCGGCAAAGTCGCCAAGGAATTTTTAGGAAAAACCTTTGCTATCCGTGCAAAGTGCGTCAAAAACAGTTCGGCGCAGTATGACAGCGCAGTTTTCAGGCTGATTGAAAAAGCTAAAAACTCGGATATCGAGGTTGAAATAAAAAAATAAAAGCGTAAAATCGAAAGGAAAGGTAAATAATGAAAGCAAGACTTCCACAGGGAATGGGCTCAGGTCCGTCAAATATGAACCAGATGATTAAGCAGGCTCAGAAAATGCAGGAGGATATCACCGCGTTTCAGACAGAGCTTGAGGCTAAGGAATTTTCCGCGTCGGTCGGCGGCGGAGTTGTTGAGCTTAAAATGAACGGCAAAAAAGAAGTTATTTCTCTTAATATAAAGCCCGAGGCGGTTGACCCTGACGACGTTGAGATGCTTCAGGATCTTATCATGAGCGCGTTTAACGAGGCTGTCCACAACATCGAGGCGGCTTCCGAAGAGGGAATGTCCAAAATTACAGGCGGCGTATCTCTTCCGGGGCTTTTCTGATGGCTGATTCAAACGCTTTGCCGCTAACCCTTCTTGCCGAGCAGTTCGCGAGGCTCCCGGGTATCGGCATGAAAACCGCTCAAAGGCTCGCATATTTTGTTATGTCGATGTCGGATGAGGAAGCTCAGAATTTCGCCGAAGCGATAGTTCATGCTCATAAATCGGTACACATGTGCAAAATATGCCAAAACTTTACCGACAAAGACATATGCCCGATTTGCGGCAGTCTAAAACGTGATAAGTCCATAATCTGCGTTGTCGAAAGTCCCAAGGACGTCGCGGCATTTGAACGCACAAACGAATACAACGGCGTTTATCACGTTTTGCACGGGCTGATATCACCTATCGACAAAATTACTCCGGACAAGCTCAAAATTAAAGAGCTTCTTTCTAGGATTGACGACAGCGTTTCGGAAGTCATTATGGCGACGAACCCGACCGTTGAGGGAGAGGCTACGGCTATGTATATTTCAAGGCTTCTCAAGCCGTTGGGAATAAAAGTCACAAGGCTTGCGTTCGGACTGCCGGTCGGAGGATCTCTTGAGTTCGCCGACGAGGTCACTTTGTTCAAAGCTCTTCAGAACAGAAACGAGATTTAAATCATGAAAATGTCCGACGAATTTTATATGCAAAAGGCTCTTGAGCTTGCGAAAAAGGCTTATGAAATCGGCGAGGCTCCTATCGGCGCGGTTGTGGTTAAAAAATCGACGGGAGAAATCGTCGGGGAGGGCTATAACCGCAGGGAAACAGACAAATCGCCTATTGCGCACGCAGAAATTTTGGCAATTTCAGATGCTTCTGCCCGTCTCGGCGGATGGCGGCTTATTGACTGTGAGCTTTTCGTGACGCTGGAGCCGTGTCCGATGTGCGCCGGCGCTATCATCAATTCGAGGATTGAGCGGGTTATATTCGGAGCCTTTGACCAAAAGGCAGGCTCGTGCGAGTCTGTTGTAAATCTTTTTTCTCTGCCATATAATCACAAGCCGGGAGTTACCGCGAATGTTTTGAAAGAGCAGTGTTCTGAAATATTGTCGTCGTTTTTTAAACAGCTTCGAGAATCAAAAAAATAGGTGCCTGTCGGATTTCGGCAGGCACATTTTTTATATCTCTTCGTTTTTCTTTTTCTTCTCCGCGACAATGTCTATGTTTGTAACATAATCGGCATTCAGATATTTAGCTATACCCTTATCATTTGTAATCTCCAGCCAGTTATCTTCAATATTAGTTATAACTCCTGTTACTCCGAATGAATTTTGTGAACAAACCGTACACTTCTTGCCGATTAGATTTTTAAGCATTTCATTAGTCATGTAATCAGCTCTCTTTCTTCTGTTTCTTACGCGCTTCACTGCCATACGGCGCTGCTGAGGCAGTATCACGAACAGTAATACAAATATTGCTACGTATATTGCGGGATTCATAGGTAATCTCCCTTGCAATGTATTTATAAAAAAGACCTTGAGAAAATTCCCAAGGTCTTGATTATTGAAATTAGTCGCCGCAAGAAACTACAACGCCTGAACCAACTGTTCTTCCGCCCTCACGGATAGCGAAACGAAGACCTTCTTCGATAGCGATCGGAGTGATGAGTTCAACAGACATCTGAACGTTATCGCCGGGCATGCACATTTCCTTGTCAGCAGGAAGTGAGATAACGCCTGTAACGTCAGTTGTTCTGAAGTAGAACTGAGGACGATAGTTGTTGAAGAACGGAGTATGACGTCCGCCCTCTTCCTTCTTAAGAACGTAAACCTGTCCTACGAACTTTGTGTGCGGGTGAATCGAACCGGGCTTGCAGAGAACCTGTCCTCTTTCAATGTCAGCTCTTGTTACACCACGGAGAAGAGCACCGATGTTGTCTCCTGCCTCAGCTACATCAAGAGTCTTTCTGAACATTTCGATACCTGTTACAACTGTCTTAGCTCTCTCAGTTGTAAGACCGATGATTTCAACTTCATCGCCGAGCTTAAGAGTACCTCTTTCAACTCTTCCTGTTGCAACAGTACCACGACCAGTAATAGTCATTGTGTCCTCAACAGGCATAAGGAAAGGAAGGTCAGCCTTACGGTCAGGAGTAGGAATATAGTTGTCAACAGCATCCATGAGCTCAAGGATAGGACCGTAAGCAGGATCGCTGAGGTCGTTAGGAGCGTTAAGAGCTGCAAGAGCAGAACCCTTGATTATCGGGATCTCATCGCCGGGGAACTCATACTTTGAAAGAAGATCACGGATATCCATTTCAACGAGTTCAAGAAGCTCAGGGTCGTCAACCTGGTCAGCCTTGTTCATGAAAACAACGATTGCAGGAACGCCAACCTGACGAGCAAGAAGGATGTGCTCTCTTGTCTGAGCCATAGGTCCGTCTGAAGCAGCAACTACGAGGATAGCGCCGTCCATCTGAGCAGCACCTGTAATCATGTTCTTAACGTAGTCAGCGTGACCCGGGCAGTCAACGTGAGCATAATGACGCTTATCTGTCTCATACTCAACGTGAGCGGTGTTAATTGTAATTCCTCTTTCTCTCTCCTCAGGAGCCTTATCGATCATGTCGTATGCCTCGTATTTAGCCATACCCTTGAGTGAGAGTGTTTTTGTGATAGCAGCAGTCAGTGTTGTCTTGCCGTGGTCAACGTGGCCGATAGTACCAATGTTGACATGGGGCTTATTTCTGACGAATTTTTCCTTTGCCATTGGATTTTCCTCCTTTAAAAATTGAATATAATGATAGTAACATTATTTTAACAGATTTACGGACAAATTGCAAGTACTAATGCAAAAAATATTAGTCCTTCTTGCCTCTTGCAGCCATAATCTTTTCAGCGATCGACTTAGGAACTTCGATATAGCTGTGAGGTTCCATAACGTACTGTCCGCGTCCCTGGGTTTTGGAACGGAGGTCGTTTGAGTATCCGAACATTTCGGAAAGCGGAACGAGCGCGTTGATCTGCTGAGCTCCGGGTCTTGCCTCCATACCGAGGATCTGACCGCGGCGTGAGTTAAGGTCGCCGATAACATCGCCCATGTAGTCCTCGGGAACGATAACAACAACCTTCATGATAGGCTCAAGAATTACAGGGTCAGCCTTTTTCATAGCTTCCTTGAATGCCATTGAACCTGCGATGCTGAACGCCATTTCCGAAGAGTCAACCTCATGATATGAACCGTCATAAAGGGTAACCTTAACGTCAACAACAGGATAGCCTGCCAAAACGCCAGACTTCATAGCGCCCTGAATACCCTTGTCAACAGCGGGGATGTATTCCTTAGGAATAGCTCCGCCGACAACAGCGTTGATAAACTCATATCCCTTACCGCTCTCGTTAGGCTCGAGCTTAATCTTAACGTGACCGTACTGTCCCTTACCGCCTGACTGTCTTGCGTACTTGTGATCAACGTCAGCCATTTTTCTGACAGTTTCCTTATAAGCAACCTGGGGTGCGCCTACATTTGCCTCAACCTTAAACTCTCTGAGCATTCGGTCAACTATAATCTCAAGGTGAAGCTCACCCATTCCGGCGATAATTGTCTGACCGGTTTCTTCATCAGTCCATGTTCTGAAAGTCGGGTCTTCTTCAGCAAGCTTTGCCAAAGCGATTCCCATCTTTTCCTGACCGGCCTTGGTCTTAGGCTCGATAGCGAGGTTAATAACAGGATCCGGAAATTCCATAGACTCAAGAATAACCGGAGCCTTAGGATCACAGAGTGTGTCTCCTGTTGTAGTATTTTTAAGTCCTACTACGGCATAGATATCTCCAGCGTAGCACATGTCGATATCTTTTCTGTGATTGGAGTGCATCTGAAGGATACGTCCCATTCTCTCGGTTGTATCCTTTGTTGCGTTAAGAACGGTAGAGCCGGCTGCAAGCGTTCCCGAATAAACTCTGAAAAAGCAGAGCTTACCCACAAACGGGTCTGTCGCAATCTTAAACGCAAGAGCCGCAAACGGAGCGTCGTCAGATGACGGTCTTGATGTTTCCTCGCCGGTATCAGGATTAATACCCTTGATATCTTCGATATCTGTAGGCGCGGGCATGTAATCGATTACAGCGTCGAGGAGCTTCTGAACTCCCTTGTTCTTATATGATGTTCCGCAAACAACAGGAACCATGCTGTTTGCGATTGTAGAAGCACGGATTGTCTTCTTAATTTCCTCTATTGTGAGCTCTTCGCCGTCAAGATACTTCATCATAAGTTCTTCATCCTGCTCGGCAACGTGCTCAACGAGGTCGTTACGATACTTCTTTGCCTTTTCAAGCATATCCTCGGGGATCGGTTCCTCGCGGATATCCTTTCCCAGGTCGTCATAATATACATACGCCTTCATTTCAACAAGGTCGATAATTCCCTTGAAATCCGATTCTGAACCGATTGGAAGCTGAATCGGAACGGCGTTTGTCTTGAGTCTGTCGTGAAGCATGTCTACAACACGATAGAAATCGGCGCCCATAATATCCATCTTGTTGACATATACCATTCTGGGCACCTTGTATTTATCAGCCTGTCTCCAAACGGTTTCAGTCTGAGGCTCAACTCCGCCCTTTGCGCACAAAACTGTTACAGATCCGTCGAGTACTCTAAGCGAACGCTCAACTTCTACCGTAAAGTCAACGTGGCCCGGGGTGTCGATGATATTGATTCTATGACCCTTCCAGTATGCAGTAGTCGCAGCGGAGGTAATTGTAATTCCTCTCTCCTGCTCCTGCTCCATCCAGTCCATTGTTGCAGAACCGTCGTGTGTTTCACCGATTTTGTGATTAATACCTGTATAAAACAGAATACGCTCGGTCGTGGTGGTTTTACCTGCGTCAATGTGAGCCATAATACCAATATTACGGGTCATAGCCAATGATACGTCTCTTGCCATTTATTGACCATCCTTTCGCAATTTCTCAGTATTATTTTCTCAAACAGCCCGACTATACTCAAGATTACCAGCGGAAATGTGCAAAAGCCTTGTTTGCCTCTGCCATCTTGTGTGTATCGTCGCGCTTTTTGCAAGCTCCGCCGACGCCGTTAAGCGCATCAAGAATTTCTCCGGCGAGTCTTTCTTTCATTGTATCCTCGTTTCTCTCACGTGAATACTTTGTTATCCATCTGAGTCCCAGTGTCTGGCGTCTTTCAGGACGTACCTCCATAGGAACCTGATAGGTAGCTCCGCCTACTCGGCGTGCTTTTACTTCGAGATTAGGCATAATGTTTTCCATTGCTGCCTCGAAAGCCTCAAGCGCAGGCTTTCCTGACTTTTCTTCTACGATTTGAAATGCACCGTATACTATCTTCTGCGCAACACCCTTCTTGCCGTCAACCATGATGTTGTTGACAAGTCTTGTTACAAGCTTTGAATTGTATACCGGGTCGAGCAAAACGTCGCGTTTTGCAACTTTACCTCTTCTTGGCACTTCTCTTCCCTCCTTCACATAATGATATCATCGGTACTCGTTATCTTTCGTTTCCGAAAGCTCCCGTCAGCCATTGCAGAGGCGTTTATATATAAACACTCCACAAAAAACTGTGGTATTGAGAGTTCGACTTGATTTTTTGAGCTTAGCTTTACTTGCCGGCTGCTCCTGCCTTAGGTCTCTTAGCTCCGTACTTGGAACGAGCCTGCATTCTCTTTGCAACGCCCTGTGCGTCAAGCGTTCCTCTGATGATGTGGTAACGTACACCGGGGAGATCCTTAACTCTTCCGCCTCTGATAAGAACAACGCTGTGTTCCTGAAGATTGTGTCCGATTCCCGGAATGTAAGCTGTTACTTCAGTTCCGTTTGTAAGCTTAACTCTCGCGATTTTTCTCATTGCAGAGTTCGGCTTCTTAGGTGTCGCTGTTCTTACAGCTGTGCATACTCCGCGCTTCTGCGGACAGCTCTGGTCGATTGCGACCTTTTTCTTAGCGTTGTAGCCCTTCTGAAGAGCAGGCGCTGTGGACTTGTAATCAAGGACTTCTCTTCCGTTGCGAACCAATTGGTTAAATGTTGGCATGTTTTCTCTCCTTCCTCAAATATTTACACAAACCTCAGGCTTTCCGAAGTTTTGCATACTCAATTATTATACACTCTTTTTTTGGTGCTGTCAAGGACGCCGTCTCCGTCATAATGACGTTTTTTTTAATGTTTACCGCTATTATTTACCGCACTTTAAACACTTTAAGCTAAAACGGGAACAGATTTATTGTCTGTTCCCGTCAAACCGTCAGATATTCTGATTCGGCGCGCTTGCTGCTTCCTGAGCATGTTCAAGGTAACTGTCGTTTTTAAAGATTTCGACATCATTATAAACATCCATACCGGTTCCGGCAGGAACAAGCTTACCGATGATAACGTTTTCCTTAAGACCGAGAAGCCTGTCGACCTTGCCCTTAATAGCGGCGTCGGTAAGAGCCTTTGTGGTCTCCTGGAACGAAGCCGCAGAAAGGAAGCTGTCTGAGCTTGAGGAAGCCTTGGTGATACCCTGAAGCACAGGGACTGTCGTAACTAGCTGAGCTGATGTATCGCCTGCGTCGATTTGCTTTTGGATTTCCTCATTGATCGCAGCGACTTCGATTTTATCGACAAGGTCGCCCGGAAGCAGATAACTGCTTCCCGAATCCTCGATTTTAACCTTTCGCATCATCTGGCGGACAATAACCTCAATGTGCTTGTCGTTTACCTCAACGCTCTGAAGTCTGTATACCTTCTGTACTTCGGTAATAAGGTAATTTTGAACGGCTTCGACGCCCAAAATAGCCAAAACATCGGCAGGGTTTTTAGATCCTTCGGTGAGCTGATCTCCCGCCTTGACCGTATCTCCGTCATGTACCCTGATTTTGTAATCCCAGGGCACCGGGTAATTTTCAGCCTCATTGGTCTCATTGTTTGTAACGATAATAGTTCTCGTCTTTTTGATTTCCTCTATGCGTACATCTCCGTCAATTTTCGAAAGAATTGCCGCGCCCTTAGGCCTTCTGCTTTCAAAGAGCTCTTCAACACGTGGAAGACCCTGAGTGATATCCTCAGCCGAAGCGATACCTCCCGTATGGAAAGTTCTCATCGTAAGCTGTGTACCGGGCTCGCCGATTGACTGAGCGGAAATTGTACCGACAGCCTCACCGACAGAAACAAGATTTCCGTTTGCGAGGTTCGCGCCGTAGCACTTAGCGCATACGCCTCTCTTGGCTTTGCAGTGGAGAACTGAGCGGATAGCGATTGAGGTCTTGCCCCCTGCGTTCATCGCCTCGACGATTTTCTTTGAATCAGCGGAAGAGATGAGCTTGTCATGCGAAACTATAACTTCTCCGGTTGAAGAATTTACATAGTCTTCAACAAGATAACGTCCGACAAGTCTTTCCTCAAGCGGTTCAATCATTTCCTTGCCGTTTTTGATGTCAAATACGTCAATTCCGTGATCAGCGCCGCAGTCCTCTTCTGTAATGATAACATCCTGAGAAACATCGACCAGACGCCTTGTAAGGTATCCCGAGTCAGCCGTTCTGAGAGCCGTATCGGTAAGTCCCTTTCTCGCGCCTCGTGATGAAATGAAGTACTCGAGGACGTTAAGGCCTTCACGGTAGTTAGCTCTGATCGGCATTTCGATAGTTGAACCCGAAGTGTTTGCGATAAGTCCTCTCATGCCCGCGAGCTGTCTAATCTGATTGATAGAACCACGGGCTCCCGAATCAGCCATCATGAATATCGGGTTGTATTTGTCAAGGTTGTTTTTAAGGTCGACAGTAACCTGATCCGTCGCCTTGTTCCAGATTTCGATAAACTTCTTTGATTTTTCCTCTCTGGAAATAAATCCTCTCTTGTACTGCATATCGACCTTGTCAACAAGCCTGTCTGCGTTATCGAGAATTTCCTTCTTCGTCGGAGGAATCTCGGCGTCGCAGACAGCGACGGTGATAGCCGCTTTTGTCGAGTATTTATAACCGAGGGACTTGATTTTGTCAAGAACCTCAGAAGTGGTGGTTGTTCCGTGCTTTCTAATACATCTTTCGATAATATCCGAAAGCTGACCTCTCTTGACAAGGAATGAAACCTCAAGCTCAAACTGATTTTCGGAGTTGGTTCTGTCAACATATCCGAGGTCTTGAGGAATATTTTCATTAAAAATGAGCCTTCCGACAGTGGTGTTTATAATTTTTGAAACCTGCCTGTCGCCTATTGTTTTGCTGATTCTGACTCTTACCTTTGCCTGAAGCGAAACATCTCCCGCCTGATATGCCATAAGAGCTTCGTTGGTGTCTCTGAACACCATTCCCTCGCCCTTTTCGCCGTCTTTTTCAAGAGTAAGATAGTAAGATCCGAGAACCATGTCCTGAGTAGGAACAGCAACAGGACGTCCGTCTGACGGCTTGAGAAGGTTATTTGCGGCAAGCATAAGGAAGCGAGCTTCAGCCTGAGCCTCCGCGGAAAGCGGAACGTGAACAGCCATCTGGTCTCCGTCGAAGTCGGCGTTAAACGCCGTGCAAACGAGCGGATGAAGCTTTATAGCTCTTCCCTCAACCAAAACAGGCTCAAATGCCTGAATTCCGAGACGGTGAAGCGTCGGCGCGCGGTTGAGCAAAACAGGGTGTCCCTGAATTACGTTTTCAAGAGCGTCCCAGACCTCGTCCTTAGCTCTTTCAACCATTTTTCTCGCTGATTTTATATTTATCTGCGGATTTGTGTCAACAAGCCTTTTCATAACGAAAGGCTTAAACAGCTCAAGCGCCATTTCCTTCGGCAAACCGCACTGATACATTTTAAGCTCAGGTCCTACAACGATAACCGAACGTCCCGAATAGTCAACACGCTTTCCGAGAAGGTTCTGACGGAAACGTCCCTGCTTACCCTTAAGCATGTCGGAAAGTGACTTGAACGCTCTGTTGTTAGGTCCTGTGACAGGTCTGCCGTGTCTGCCGTTGTCGATAAGGGCGTCAACAGCCTCCTGAAGCATTCTCTTTTCGTTTCTTACGATGATATCCGGAGCTTCAAGCTCAAGCATTCTCTTGAGACGGTTATTTCTGTTGATAACACGTCTGTATAGGTCGTTAAGGTCGCTTGTGGCGTATCTTCCGCCGTCGAGCATAACCATAGGTCTCAAATCAGGCGGAATAACCGGAATTACGTCAAGCACCATCCACTCGGGCTTGTTTCCCGAAAGTCTGAACGCCTCGACAATTTCAAGCCTCTTGAGAAGCTTGATTTTTTTCTGTCCCTGCGGCAAATCCTTAAGCTCTTCCTTAAGCTCGGCCGCAAGCTTTTCAACATCGACTTCCTTCAAAAGCGTCTGGATAGCCTCAGCTCCCATACCCGCCTTGAAAGCGTCCTCGTACTTTTCTCTTGCTTCCTGATATTCCTTTTCGGTCAAAAGCTGCTTTTTGACCAGTCCGGTATCGCCCGGATCGGTAACTATATACTTTGTGAAGTAAAGCACCTCTTCAAGACGCTTCTGCGAAACCTCGAGTATCTGTCCGATTCTCGAAGGAGTTCCTCTGAAATACCAGATGTGGGAAACCGGAGCGGCAAGCTCTATATGTCCCATTCTCTCACGTCTTACTTTGGCTCTTGTAACCTCTACTCCGCAGCGTTCGCACACCTTGCCCTTAAAACGGATTTTCTTATACTTTCCGCAGTGGCACTCCCAGTCCTTGGTAGGACCGAAAATCCTTTCGCAGAAAAGACCGTCTCTCTCAGGCTTCTGGGTGCGGTAATTTATAGTTTCCGGCTTTTCAACGACGCCGTGAGACCAGCTTCTTATCTGTTCCGGCGACGCAAGTCCGATTTTTATTGAAGCAAATTCATTAAATTCCAAAATACAAACCCTCCCGTTTTATTTTGAACCCGATGTGATAAAATCCAAGACGGATTTATATTATGTCATCGTCATCGTCAACCGCGTCTATAAAGTCAAGGCTGTCCTCATCCGAATCGGCGGAGTCGTCTTCAAGGTAAGGGTCATCTTCGCCGTCCGAGTCGAGAGTGTATCCGTCGTCAAGACTTCCCTCATCGACCGCAAAGGACATATCTTCATCAGATACTGGCTGCGGAATTATATCATCATCATCAAAGGTTTGCTTGAGATCTATTTCCTGATTATTAGCGTCAAGCACTCTGACATCAAGGCAGAGCGACTGAAGCTCCTTGATCAAAACCTTAAAGGATTCAGGAACGCCCGGCTTAGGTACGTTCTGTCCCTTAACTATAGCCTCATAGGTCTTAACACGTCCGATAGTGTCGTCAGACTTGACAGTAAGGATTTCCTGAAGGGTGTAAGCAGCGCCGTACGCCTCCAAAGCCCAAACTTCCATTTCTCCAAATCTCTGTCCTCCGAACTGAGCTTTTCCTCCGAGAGGCTGCTGAGTTACGAGCGAATACGGACCGACCGAACGCGCGTGAATCTTATCGTCAACAAGGTGATGGAGCTTGAGGTAGTACATGTATCCGACTGTTACCTTGTTGTCAAACGGCTCGCCTGTGCGTCCGTCATAAAGAGTAAACTTACCGTCTTCAGGCATACCCGCCATTCTGAAGCACTCACGTATATCGTCCTCATGAGCGCCGTCAAATACAGGAGTCATAATCTTCCATCCGAGCTTTTTGGCAGCCATGCCGAGGTGAACCTCAAGCACCTGACCGATATTCATTCGTGAAGGAACGCCGAGCGGGTTAAGAACGATATCGAGAGGAGTACCGTCTTCAAGGAACGGCATGTCCTCCTGAGGGAGAATTCTTGAAACAACACCCTTGTTTCCGTGACGGCCCGCCATTTTATCGCCGACAGAAATCTTTCTCTTCTGAGCGATATAGCAGCGTACAAGCTTGTTTACTCCGGGGCTGAGCTCATCGCAGTTTTCTCTCGTATAGATTTTAACGTCGATGATTATTCCGGCTTCTCCGTGAGGAACCTTAAGCGAATTGTCTCTTACCTCTCTCGCCTTTTCTCCGAAAATAGCTCTGAGAAGCCTTTCCTCGGCGGTAAGCTCTGTTTCGCCCTTAGGAGTAACCTTTCCGACGAGTATGTCGCCTGATCTTACCTCGGCGCCGATTCTGATAATTCCGTTTTCGTCAAGGTCTTTCAAAGCGTCCTCTCCGACGTTAGGAATATCTCTTGTAATCTCCTCTGGTCCGAGTTTTGTATCTCTGCACTCAATTTCATATTCTTCAATGTGGATAGAAGTATAAACGTCGTTTCTAACGAGCTTTTCGTTGAGCAAAACAGCGTCCTCGTAGTTATAACCTTCCCATGTCATGAAACCGATGAGAGCGTTTTTACCGAGAGAAATCTCACCGTTGCAGGTTGCGGGACCGTCGGCGATAACCTGATGTCCCTCGATTCTCTCGCCCTTGTCAACGATAGGTCTCTGGTTTGTGCAGGTACCGGCGTTTGAACGCTTAAACTTAATAAGAGGATATGTGCGAAGCTCTCCGTTGTCCTCCCTGACGACGATTTCATCTGCCGAAACCTTTTCAACAACTCCCGGAGCTTCCGAAACGACAGCGACTCCAGAGTCAACGCATGCCTTGTACTCCATACCCGTTCCGACAATAGGGTTTTCGGTTAAGAGCAGAGGAACAGCCTGACGCTGCATGTTCGAACCCATGAGCGCACGGTTAGCGTCGTCGTTTTCAAGGAACGGAATGCAGGCGGTAGCTACCGATACGACCATCTTAGGAGAAACGTCCATGAAATCGATTTTATCCCTGTCGATTTCCATAATCTGATCACGGTAACGTCCGTTTACCTTAGCCCTCGCGAACTTTCCGTCTTCTGTAAGAGGCTCGTTTGCCTGAGCTACCATATAGTTGTCCTCAACGTCGGCGGTCATATAAACTACTTCGTCGGTAACAACGCCGGTTGCTTTGTCAACTTTTCTGTAAGGCGCCTCGATAAAGCCGTACTCATTGATTCTCGCATAGGAAGCAAGATACGAAATAAGTCCGATGTTAGGACCTTCAGGAGTTTCGATAGGACACATTCTTCCGTAGTGTGAATAGTGAACGTCACGAACCTCGAATCCTGCTCTGTCTCTTGAAAGACCTCCGGGTCCCAAAGCCGAGAGTCTTCTCTTGTGAGTAAGCTCAGCAAGCGGGTTTGTCTGGTCCATAAACTGAGAAAGCGGAGACGAACCGAAAAATTCCTTTATAGCGGCTGTAATCGGTCTGATATTGATAAGAGCCGTCGGAGTGACTATGTCCATATCCTGAGATTGAATATTCATTCTCTCCCTTATGACTCTTTCCATTCTTGAGAAGCCGATTCTGAACTGGTTCTGCAAAAGCTCGCCGACAGAACGGATACGTCTGTTTCCGAGGTGGTCGATGTCATCGACTGTTCCGACTCCGTCGCATAGATTTAAGAAATAGCTGATTGTAGCGTAGATATCGTCAACAATGATATGTTTCGGGATGAGCTCGTCAGCGCGAAGCTTAACGTTTTCGATAATTTCCTCCTCGCTGTCGCTCTCCTCCAGGATTTCCTTTAAGATTCTGAACGAAACCTTTTCATTGATTCCGTAAGCCGCGGCATCAAAATTAACATAATTTGAGATATCGACCATTCCGTTGCCGATTATCTTGACTTCCTTTTCCTCGACCTTGTGAGTTACCTCTCCGGTAGGTGAAGTTACTGTTTCTCTGAGCTCAACCTTTACAAAAGCCTCATAAACGCCTGCGGCTTCAATTTCCATTGCTCTGTCATAGTTCAAAATCTCTCCCGCATCAGCCATGATTTCACCGGTAAGCGGGTTGACAACAGGTTTTGAAAGCATATGCCCAGCAAGACGTGAGCCTATTCCGAGCTTTTTGTTGTACTTATATCTTCCGAATCTGCAAAGGTCATATCTCTTGGCGTCGAAAAACAGATTATTTAAATGAGTGATTGCCGAATCAACCGTCGGCGGCTCGCCCGGACGGAGCTTTTTATATACTTCAAGGAGTGCCTCTTCTGTGTTCTGAGTCTGGTCTCTCTGAGTAATCGTCTCAGAAAGCCTGGTGTCAGAGCCGAATTTTTCTTCGATTTCTGCATTTGTTCCGATTCCGAGCGCCCTGATAAAGGTCGTCAGAGGTATTTTTCTGTTCTTGTCAATTCTGACGTAAACAACATCGTTTGAGTCCATTTCATACTCAAGCCATGCGCCTCTGTTCGGAATAACGGTAGCTTTGAAAAGGTCTTTTCCGGTCTTGTCCTTATCAAATCCGTAATATACTCCCGGAGAACGCACAAGCTGAGATACTATAACTCTCTCCGCTCCGTTTATAACAAAAGTTCCGCTCGGAGTCATGAGCGGGAAATCGCCCATGTATACTTCGCTTTCCTTTATTTCACCGGTCTCGGTGTTATTCAGCCTTGCGGTCACCCTCAGCGCAGTTGCATAGGTGGTATCCCTTTCCTTGCACTCTGCAATGGTATACTTCGGCGTTTCGTCAAGCTTGAAATCAACAAAATTCAGCTCAAGATTGCCGTTGTAGTCGGTGATGGTAGCCACATCACGAAAGACCTCTTTAAGACCTTCGTCGAGGAACCACTGGTAAGACTTCTTCTGAACCTCTATAAGGTTCGGCATCTCCAAAACCTCGTTTATCTTGGCGAAGCTTTTTCGAATATTTTTGCCCAGCTTTACGTCCTTGACATTCACCATAGGCTTATCACTCCTTAATTATTTTAAACGAGTTTTTCTTCCAGCACGAAAGCTCAGAAAAACTACGGCATTTTCAACCCTTTATACAAATAATTTTAATTTCCTCTTGACTTTTCGCAGTCTTTTGTGCTTTAATATTATCAGAAAAAAGGTCTAAAATGCCATTATGGTACATTATATTATTCTATATTATTTTCAAGTGTAAGTCAAGTAGTTTTACAAAATTTAGACACACAGCCATGTCCGGCTCTCCGTCGGGCATGGCTGTTGTGTATTCTGCACAAACTATTAAATTAAAAGGCATTATTTAAGCTGTGCCTGAAAAGTCACTTCGGCTGAACATATACTTTTCACTAAATTCTTTTCCAAACCAGCATGTTATTTTCAAAGCTCGCCGTTAATTTATCCGTATCCTTAAGCCATGAAAGATAAGAGCGGACCGTGCTTCCAACAAGCACATACTGCTGAAAGTTCATCATGAGCCCATAATCGGAAAACAGCTTTTGCAAAATCCGCTCAAAGCAAATCGGCTCGGCACACAGCTCTAAAATTTTCCCGGCAATCTCATACACCTTATTAATGTTAAATTGCGCCAAATCGGAAATATCCTTTGTCGCATCAGCATGAGACGGGATAAACATTTTTGCCCGGAGCGTTTTAACCTTTTCAAGAGTGTTTAAATAAGCCGCGACGTCATAAATAAAACCTATCTGATATTTTTCTAAAGTCTCCCTGCTTGACAGGCAATCAGCAAGAAATACAACGTCATCGGGCGTCCTGAAGCCTGCCATGTCAAAGAAATGACCGGGCAAATCAATAATTTCAAAGCCTTCGGGCAAAACATGATTTGTAAGCGGTTCCGCATTGCTTTCCTGAGCCAAAAGAAACTTATGCCTAAGCTCTTCGCAGGGATAGCCTCCGTACAGAAACGACGGCTCCAAAACGGGGTGATTTGTGAAATCGCGCTCTATACCCGGAGCGTATATTTTGCAGTTTGTCTGCCCTTGCAGATATTTATTTCCGCCGATATGGTCAGCGTTTGAATGAGTATTGTAAATTGCGGTCAGATTCCACTTGTTTGCGTCTAATATTTGACGGATTTTGCGTCCGGCGTCTTTGTCGTTGCCGCTGTCAATTAAGCATACGTCTTTGTCATTCAGCCTGACAAGTCCTATTTTTGCCGGGCTTTGTATATAAAAGGTGCGGTCAGTCACCGAAATTAATTCAAACATTTTTTACCTCCGCGAAATTTGCATAATTTTGCATAATGATATAAGTTTTAAAATCCGCTTCCGCGAAAAATATTCTGTTTCTGCTTCGGGTTTTTTAGGCTATGCCCAGTACTTTCTGTCTAAGGTTCGGTATGAAACCGCCTGAGAAATATGCCTTTTTAAAATCATCTCGGAGCCGTCCATATCTGCGATTGTCCTCGCGACTTTTAAAATCCTGTCATACGCTCTTGCGGAAAGTCCGAGCTTGTCAAAAACAGTTTTGAGCATTTCGTTTGCGTCATCCGCAACAGGGCAGACCTCATGAAGTATATCCGAGGTTATCCGCGCGTTGCAGGTAACAGATGTTCCCTTAAATCTGCGGTTTTGAATCTCCCTCGCCGCCTGAACTCTTTCCCTGATAGCCTCCGACGGCTCTTCCTTTTGCTTTGAGGATATGTTCTCATACTCAACAGGCGCTACCTCAATATGCAGGTCAAACCTGTCGAGCATCGGTCCCGATATTTTTGACAGATAGCTTTGAATCTGCTTTGAAGAGCAAATGCATTTTCGTGAAGGGTGCCCGTAATATCCGCACGGACAAGGGTTCATCGCCGCTATGAGCATAAACGAGCAGGGATATGTAACCGTTGCGGACGCTCTTGATATTGTCACCTTTTGGTCTTCAAGAGGCTGTCTGAGTATCTCGAGCGTTGTTCTCGAAAATTCGGGTAGCTCGTCAAGAAACAGCAGTCCGTTGTGCGCAAGCGATATTTCGCCGGGCTTGGGTATTCCTCCGCCGCCCGAAAGTCCTGCCGCCGAAACGGTGTGATGAGGCGCTCGGAAAGGACGTGAGGTTACAAGCGGATGCTCCTTGTCGCACATACCAGATATTGAGTAAATATTGGTGGTTTCAATCGACTCCTCAAAAGTCATTTCGGGAAGAATCGACGGCATTCGCTTGGCAAGCATGCTTTTTCCCGAACCCGGTGCGCCTATCATAAGAGCGTTATGACCGCCTGCCGCCGCAATTTCAAGAGCTTTTTTAGCCGCATGCTGTCCCTTGACGTCGGCAAAGTCAAGTTCTCCGTCTCTTTTGCTTTTTAAAGGCACATACCTGCCCATCGGGGCGATTTTTCTGCCGCTCCGAAAGTGATCAATAAGCTCCGAAAGGCTGGAAACTCCGTAAACGGTTATCCCCTCGACAACAGACGCCTCATAAGCATTGTCTTTCGGAACATATATTTCTTTAAGCCCTTTTTTATGGGCAAGTATCGTCATCGGCAAAACACCGTTTACCGAACGTATATCCCCTCCGAGCGAGACCTCCCCGATAAAAGCGGCTTGCTCGGTTTGACTTGGCTCAATAACATTTACCGCACACAAAACCGCCGCGGTTATAGCTAAATCGTGTATTGAACCCGCTTTTTTTACGTCAGCCGGAGCGAGATTCACTACCACGTTTGCCGCCGGAAAACGTATTCCCGTTGAACGAAAAGCCGCGTGAATTCTTTCCCTGCTTTCCTTGACGGCTGTGTCGGCAAGACCGACAATCTCAAATTTTTCAAGTCCTTTGCTAATCTCAAGCTCAACGTCAACCGAAAAAGCGTTGAGTCCCATAAGTCCCAGACTGTTTATTTTTACAAAAATCTTCCCCGCCCCCGTATACATATAAATAACTGAGAATATATTACCACATATTGCACCTTCTTTCAACCTCTATTTTAGCGATGTTCCTTTTTTGCCGTTAAAAAATCTATAAAAGCCTCTAAAGTTTAATTAAAATTTGTTTTAAATGTACGTTTAAAAAAAAGCGGCAATATGTTATACTTAAGTTTAAACAGTATTTTTTTATTGCTTTTACCGTTGTGTGCAGAAACCGCGCACTTGCTCGAAAGGAAGGACTTTTATGGACAAAATGGAAAACTACAAGATTTGGTGCGAAAACGCTTCCGAAGACCCTGACCTTATCGCTGAGCTCAAAGCTATCGAAGGTGATGACGACGCCATCACCGACCGCTTTTACAGAAACCTTGAATTCGGAACGGGCGGAATGAGAGGAGTTATCGGCGCGGGCTGTTACAGACTTAACATATACACAATAAGACGCGCTACCCAGGGACTTGCCAACTACGTAAACAGCGCGTTTGAAAAGCCCTCTGTCGCTATCGCTTACGACTCGAGAATTAAATCAGACGTTTTTGCAAGGGAAGCCGCCCGTGTTCTTGCCGCTAACGGAATAAAGGTTTATATTTATCCCGAGCTTATGCCCACACCTATGCTTTCATGGGCTGTAAGAGAGCTTAAATGCTCGGCGGGAATAGTAATAACAGCATCTCACAACCCTGCCAAATACAACGGCTATAAGGTTTACGGCTCGGACGGCTGTCAGATGACAATCGATGCGGCAAACAAAGTTCTTGCCGAAATTGATAAGGTCGAAATGTTCGGCGGCGCAAAGACCATTAGCTTTGACGACGGAATCAAATCCGGCGACATTGAGCTTATCTCAAAGAAAGTTTTCGACGATTATCTTGAAATGGTTTCCCGTCAGGGAATACATACCGATATGGTTGCGTCAAGCGGACTCAAGGTTGTTTACACACCTCTCAACGGAACAGGAAACAAGCCTGTAAGAGCTATTCTTAAAAAAATCGGAATAAGCGACGTCACTGTCGTTTCCGAGCAGGAAAACCCCGACGGAAACTTCCCCACCTGTCCTTTCCCGAACCCCGAAATCAAGGAGGCTCTCGCATGCGGACTCAAGCTCTGTAAAACCGTTAAGCCCGACCTTCTTCTCGCGACAGACCCCGACTGCGACCGTGTCGGCATAGCTGTACCGGACGGAAAGGGCGACTACGTTTTGTTCTCGGGAAACGAAGTCGGCGCCTTGCTTTTAGAATATATCTGCGAGGAAAGAACAGCGCTTGGCACAATGCCTAAAAACCCTGTCGCTGTCAAGACCATCGTTTCAACCGACATCGCGAAAGCTATCGCTGAGAAATACGGCGTTGAGCTCAGAGAAGTTCTCACCGGATTTAAATTTATCGGCGAGCAGATAGGACTTTTGGAGGCTGCCGGAGAGGATGACAGATTTATTTTCGGATTTGAGGAAAGCTACGGCTATCTTGCCGGCTCATATGTCAGAGACAAGGACGCTGTTGTAGCCTCAATGCTTATATGCGAAATGGCGGCGTTTTACCGCACAAAGGGTATCTCCCTGCTTCAGGCGAGAGAAAATATGTATGCAAAGTACGGCAACTATGTTCACACCCTTTCAAGCTTCACCTGCGAGGGCGCGACCGGAATGGCTAAAATGGCTGAGCTTATGAAAATGCTCAGAACCAATCCACCGAAAGCTATCGGCGGACTTAAGGTCAAAGCCATTGCCGACTACGCTTCAAGCGAGGAAACAGACACGCAGACAGGCGCAAAAACCGTTCTGACTCTTCCTAAATCCGACGTTTTGGTATTTAAGCTTGAAAGCGGCGCTTCGGTTATAATCCGTCCTTCCGGAACAGAGCCTAAAATCAAAGCATACTACACAACAATAGCCTCTTCTCATGAAGAATCGGCGGCTCTTAACAAAACCGTTTCCGACGATTTCAAGGCTTATCTCGGCTTCTGATACCGAATTTTACATATTTAAAACAATGCGGCTTAAAAGACTCAGCAGGTCCTTTAAGCCGTTTTTATACCTGTTTTAAAATGAATCGGAAAATTATAAAAATTCAATATAAATAACCCTTGAAAATGTTATTGTAAAATGTTATTATACTTTTAACAGCCGTTGTGAACCAATGGCAGTTACACAAATTGTAAAGGAGCGTAAAATATGCAATACGGCTATTTTGACCTTGAAAACAAAGAATATGTCATCACCAAACCGGACACCCCGGCTCCATGGTGCAACTACCTCGGTTCCCCCGAATACGGCGCTATCATTTCAAACAACGCAGGCGGTTACAGCTTCGTTAAGAGCGGCGCAAACGGAAGAATCGCACGCTACCGCTTCAATTCCAACATGGCTCTTCCCGGAAGATATATCTATATCAGGGATAACGACACCGCCGACTACTGGTCTGCTTCATGGCAGCCTGTCGGAAAGCCCTTGGACAAGTATAAGAGCGAATGCCGCCACGGAACCGCTTACACAGTAATCTCCGCTGAATACGCTGATATCAAGTCCGAGGTTACATACTATGTTCCGCTTAACAAAACCCACGAGGTTTGGAGAGCTAAGATCACAAACAACTCAGACAAGCCCAGAAACCTCTCTCTTTTCGGCTTCATCGAGTTTACTAACGACAACAACTATGAGCAGGACCAGGTAAACCTTCAGTACACCCTCTTTATCACAAGAACATCTTTTGAGGGCAACAAAATCGTTCAGCACATAAACGAAAACGCAGGAAAGAACGAAAAGGGCGAAAACTGGAAGGAAAGATTTTTCGGAGTGGCGGGGCTCCCTGTTTCGGCTTATAACGGAAATCTTGACAGCTTTATCGGCTCTTACAGAACATATTCAAACCCTGTTGCGGTTGAAAGAGGCAAGTGCGACAACACTTTGAATTTCAACGGAAACGCCTGCGGAGCTTTGCAGTCAGACGTTGTTCTCGAGCCGGGCAAAACAATCGAAGTAACATATCTTCTCGGACAAAAGCCTAACTCCGTCGCAACCGAAATCATTGCTGAATACGAAAAGGCAGGAAAGGTTGACGAGGAAGTAAACGAGCTTATAACCTACTGGCATTCTCAGCTTGACAACTTCAAGGTTAAAACCCCGTCCGAGGAATTTAACAACATGGTCAACGTATGGAACGCTTATCAGTGCTTCATAACCTTTATCTGGTCAAGAGCCGCTTCTCTTATCTACTGCGGTCTCAGAAACGGCTACGGATACAGAGACACCGTTCAGGATATTCAAGGTATCATCCACCTCAACCCCGAGCTTGCGGCTGATAAAATCCGCTTCATGATTTCAGCTCAGGTTGACAACGGCGGAGGCTTGCCGCTCGTTAAGTTCAACCACAACGCAGGCCACGAGGACACTCCCGACCAGCCGTCTTATGTTCAGGCTACAGGACATCCCTCATACCGTGCCGACGACGCTCTCTGGCTCTTCCCAACTGTTCTCAAGTATATCAGCGAAAGCGGAAACAAGGCTTTCCTTGACGAGGTTATCCCTTACGCTAACGGCGGCGAGGATTCGGTTTACAACCACCTCAAGAGAGCAATCAAATTCTCTATGGACAGACTCGGAGCTCACGATATGCCTGCCGGACTCCACGCTGACTGGAACGACTGCCTGAGACTCGGCGCTAAGGGCGAGTCAACATTCGTCGCGTTCCAGCTCTACTACGCTCTCACAGTTTTGAAGGATATGGCTGTTGAAAAGAACGACACCGACTATGTCAAGTATCTTCAGGACGTTCAGGCTAAGCTTTCAAAGTCTCTCTCCGACTGCTGGGATGAGGACAGATTTATCCGCGGAATTACCGAAAAGGGCGTTCCCGTCGGAGCTAAAAACGACCCCGAAGCAAGCATGTGGCTCAATCCTCAGAGCTGGGCTGTTATTTCGGGCTTTGCTTCAAAGGAGCAGGCTGAAATTTCCCTTGAAAGCGTTCACAGAATCCTCAACACAAAATACGGCGTTAAGCTTCTCGAACCGCCTTACGCCGACCACGCTTTCGACGGCGCTATCATGATGATTTTCAACCCCGACACAAAGGAAAACGGCGGTATTTTCTCACAGACACAGGGCTGGATAATCCTTGCCGAGTCGCTTATGGGCCACGGCAACAGAGCGTTTGAATACTTTATGGAAAGCTCTCCTGCCGCAATGAACGACAAAGCTGAAATCCGTGTTCTTGAGCCGTATGTACACGGACAGTTTGTTGAGTCAAAGCGCTCTCCTTTCGAGGGCAGAGCTCACGTTCACTGGCTTACAGGTACAGGCTCAACCGTTATGGTAGGATGCGTTGAGGGTATCTGCGGAATGAGACCGACTCCCGACGGACTTGTCGTTAATCCTTCAATTCCTTCAGAGTGGGACGGATTCTCAATCGAAAAGAACTTCAGAGGCAAGCACCTTTCAATCGACATTCAAAACCCGAACCATGTTGAAAGCGGCGTTAAGGAAGTAATCCTCAACGGCGAAAGGCTTGACGGTATTCTTATCAAGGCTGATATGCTCAAGGATAACAATACTGTTACCGTTGTTCTCGGATAAGCAAATTAAATATAGATATAAAAATATAAAAATTATCGCAGGGCTGATACACAGCTCTGCGATTTTTTTGTTATTGTTTGTCTTTTTCAAGCATAAGCAAATCAAAAAGCTTTTTGCCCGCAACTGAAATATAGGACTTTTTCGCGGTAACAACGCATATTTTTCTAGGCGGAAGCGGCTTGTCAAGCATAAGCTCAAAAACTCCGCCTTTTTTAATTTCCTCCTGCGCGAAGTTCTCCACAACCGATCCTATGCCGAGGTTCCTTTTCGCGAAATTTACTATTAAATCGCTTTGAGCAAGCTCAAATTCCGGCGACAGCTTCACCCCGTTTTCGGCAAGAAATTTGTCTACTCCCTTTCTCGTTGAGGTGTTGGCTTCAAGGCTTATTATCGGAAACTGCGCAAGCTCGCTGAGCTTAACGGTTTTTCCTTTGAGAAAATCAAATCTGTCTGAGGCGACAAATATATCCCTGACCTCCCCTACTTCGGTATAATCAAGTCCGTCCGCTTCCGAAAAAGGCGAGGTTATGACTCCGAAATCTATTTTACCGTCAAACAAAGCCTTTAAGGTTTCGGGAGTCGGTCCGTTCGTGACAATGATTTTTATTTTCGGAAAAAGCTTGTGGTACTTTTCAAGGTAGGGTAAAAGATAAAACTTCAGAGTCATGTCAGAAGCTCCGACCCTTACCTCACCGCTCTCCATTCCGAGCATCCTGTCAATTTCTCTTCTTCCCTCAGCCAAAAGCTCAACCGCAGGCTTGACCTTTGAATACAAAACCTCTCCCTCTGGAGTGAGCTTAACCCCTTTTGCCGTTCTGAAAAAAAGCCTGCACCCAAGCTCCGACTCGAGCTGACGCATCGCCTGACTTACAGCCGGCTGAGAAATAAAAAGCTCCGAAGCGGCTGCAGTTATGCTCGAATGCTTTGCGACAAAATAAAAAACACGGCAGTGCTCAAGATTCGGAAGATTATTGAGCATGGTTTATTCTCCTTATAATTATTAAAGCTTTATCAGAATTTCTTATATTAAATTGTTTATATATTTATTATAATTATATCTTAAATCCCTGTCAATAAAAAAATACGAGCATTATTTCTGCTTGTACTTCATATAAATTAGCAAACTAACAAAGAAAGCAGGGACGGCAATGTTTGTAAAGACTGTAAAGGTAAATAAAGGACTTCCCATGTGGATACTGTGTATAGCTGTGCTTGCCGCGGCATTGGCAGTTGCCGTTTGGGCATCAAACCGCTCAGGTTTAAATTACGTCATGGAAAATGAAGAAGCACGCAGAGAATTTCTGAATTCTCTCGGATGGCAGGTTTCGGAGGAATATCTCGACTGCCGAATCGTCACAATCCCCGAAAATTTCAGCGATATTTACAAATCGTATAACAATCTTCAGCGCGAGCAGGGTTTTAACCTTTTGAAATATCGGGGAAAAACTGTTGAAATTTATTCCTACGAGGTGTATAATTATCCGGGAAAGCCTGAAAATATCATTGCTAATTTGATTATATTTGAGGGTAAACTGATAGGCGGAGATATAACCTGTACTGAGCTGGACGGATTTATGCAGGGACTTATGCCTGAAACTCCGCCGGAACAGGTAACTGTTTCAACGTCAGCTTCCGAACAGTCTGCGGAAAGCTGATAAGCTTAATGAGATAAATCGCTGAAAGGGTGTTTTAATGCCGGAAGTTCAAAGGCTCGACAAGTTTATCTCTTCCCAGCGCTCCGACTTGTCCCGAAGCATGGTTAAGGAGCTTGTCCGCAAAGGAAAAGTCACCGTAAACAATACTGCTGCGAAATCGCCCGACATGAAAGTTTTCCCCGATACCGACATCGTTGAGGTTGAGGGAGCTTTAGTCAGCTATAAAAAGCACATATATATTATGCTCAATAAGCCGCAGGGAGTGGTCTGTTCCACAAGGGACGGCCTCTCCCCTACGGTTTTGTCTCTTATTCCCGAAAATCTGCGCCGCAAAGGTCTTTTTCCCGCCGGAAGGCTTGACAAGGATACCGAGGGCTTTGTTCTGATTACCGACGACGGAGCGCTTGCTCACAAAATCCTGTCGCCGAAAAACCATGTTCCGAAAACCTATTTTGTCAGGCTTGCAAAAGAGTGGAATACCAGCTATAAAGAGCAATTTTCAAATGGGATTATACTTTCTGACGGGACAAAGTGTCTTCCCGCTCAGTTTTCCCCTCTTTCTGCGCCCAACGAGTGCGAGGTAGTTCTGCACGAAGGTATGTTTCATCAGGTAAAACGCATGTTTGAGGCGCTTGGCAATAAGGTGGTTTATCTAAAGCGAATAAAGATAGGGAACCTGTTTTTGGATGAAAATTTGCCGCTCGGAGGCTGTGTGGAAATAATAGATAAAAATATTAATAAATTATTCTCAAATTTAGTATAAACGACATTTGCCAACAATTATTCGTTATTTTTTCGTCAATATCAATAAAGAGCTTTTTCAATGTTTGGTCTATTTGTCTCTTGTATAATAGCCAGAAAATTGATACAATAACAGAGTAGTAATGTTGGGCTTTTAAAAATCATGTAATTAAGGAGGCGTTTCAATTGGCAAGCTTATCATTGAAACACATTTATAAGAAGTACCCGGGCGGCGTTGTCGCTGTTTCGGATTTTTCTCTTGAAATCAAGGACAAAGAGTTTATAATTTTCGTTGGGCCTTCAGGATGCGGAAAATCTACAACATTGAGAATGATCGCAGGTCTTGAGGAAATTACAGACGGTGAGCTTTATATCGGAAACAGACTTGTAAACGATATCGCTCCTAAGGACAGAGATATCGCGATGGTTTTCCAGAACTACGCTCTTTATCCTCACATGACTGTTTTTGAGAATATGGCTTTCGGTCTTAAGCTCAGAAAAACTCCTAAGGACGAAATCGCGAGAAAGGTTGAAGAAGCCGCAAGAATCCTTGACATTGCTCACCTTCTCGACAGAAAGCCTAAGGCTCTTTCCGGAGGTCAGAAACAGCGTGTCGCTCTCGGACGTGCTCTTGTTCGTGAGCCTCAGGTATTCCTTCTTGACGAGCCTCTTTCAAACCTCGACGCTAAGCTCCGTGCTCAGATGAGAACAGAAATCGCAAAACTTCATAAGAGACTCGGAACTACATTTATCTACGTTACACACGACCAGACAGAGGCTATGACAATGGCTGACAGAATCGTTGTTATGAAAGACGGATTTATTCAGCAGGTTGACTCTCCTCAGCAGCTTTACCTCTATCCTTGCAACCTTTTCGTTGCCGGATTTATCGGTTCTCCGCAGATGAACTTCATCGAGTCGAAGCTTGTTAAGATTGACGGAAAGTACACAGTCGAGTTCGGTTCTGAGGACACCAAAGAATCGAGAGGGCGCAAATTCTATGTTGAGCTTCCCGAATCTAAGGTTGACGAGCAGGTTCTCGCACCTTACCTCAATCAGGAAATCATCATGGGAGTTCGTCCTGAAAGTATCCATGACGAGGAAATGTTCCTTTCAACTGCCAAGACAGGTATCATTGAGACAACTGTCGACGTTACAGAGCTTATGGGTGCTGAAACATATCTTTACCTCAACTGCGAGGGCATTAACCTCACAGCCAGGGTTTCACCGCGTTCAACTGCAAGACCT
Organism: uncultured Clostridia bacterium; assembly: GCA_944385905.1. Lineage (GTDB taxonomy): Bacteria > Bacillota > Clostridia > Oscillospirales > Ruminococcaceae > CALWZA01. The sequence continues at coordinate 85,439 of CALWZA010000031.1, read as the reverse complement.
CAGGATGTTATCAAGTGCGCTATCGACGCTAACAGAATCCATCTGTTTGATAAGGACACAGAAAAGACAATTGTCAACTGATTTGAGAATTATAAAATTAAGACTGCCGTTTAAAACACGGCAGTCTTTTTATTATCACGCGGCACAAAAAGCGGCTGCGCATTAAGGTGCGGCAGCCGTTTTCTGATATTCTGTCATGCTTACTTTGCGTAATCAACCGCTCTGCTTTCTCGAATGATATTGACCTTGATTTGACCGGGATAGTCCATTTCATCCTCAATGCGCTGAGCGATCTCCCTTGCGACGATAACCATTTTTTCATCGTTGACCTGCTCAGGAATAACCATGATTCTGACTTCACGGCCTGCCTGAATCGCAAACGATTTTTCAACGCCCTCGTATGATGTGCATATCTCCTCAAGCTTTTCAAGACGCTTGATGTAATTTTCGTAGTTTTCACTTCTTGCCGCCGGTCGTGCCGCTGAAATTGCATCCGCCGCCTGAACAAGAGCGGCTACTACAGTCTTTGTCTCAACGTCTCCGTGATGCGCCTCGATAGCATGGATAACCTCGGCGCTTTCCTTATATTTTTTACATACATCAACGCCTATCTGAACATGAGATCCTTCAATCTCATAGCTGAGAGCCTTGCCGATATCATGTAAAAGTCCTGCTCTGCGGGCAAGATTTGCGTCAACCCCGAGCTCAGACGCCATAACTCCCGCAAGGAAAGCAACCTCAATAGAGTGGTTAAGAACGTTCTGACGATAACTGGTTCTGTAACGAAGTCTGCCGATAAGCTTAACAAGTTCGTAGTTCAAGCCGTGTACGTTTGTCTCAAGAACAGCTCTCTCGCCCTCCTGCTTAATTGTCTGCTCCACCTCATGACGAGCCTTATCAACCATTTCCTCAATTCTCGTCGGATGAATACGGCCGTCCTGTATAAGCTTTTCAAGCGCAATTCTTGCGATTTCTCTTCTGACCTGATCAAAACAGGAGAGAGTAATCGTCTCAGGCGTGTCGTCTATGATAAGGTCAACACCCGTAAGCGTTTCAAGAGTTCTTATATTTCTTCCTTCCCTGCCGATAATGCGTCCTTTCATTTCATCGTTGGGTAGCGTTACGACAGATACAGCCGATTCAGAAACCTGATCTGCGGCGCACCTTGCGATAGCAAGACTTATATACTGGCGGGCCTTGTCCTCACACTCTTCTTTAAGCTGCTGCTCATAGTTTGAAATCTTCAAAGCCTTTTCATGAACAAGCTCGTCCTCCAGATTTTTCAAAAGATATTCTTTTGCCTGATCTTTGGTAAATTCCGAAATTCTCTCAAGCATCTCCAGCTGACTTCTTTTGATAACCTCCGCCTCACTGAGCTTATCCTCAGCCTGCCTGATTTTCTCATTTAAATTTTCTTCTTTTTTCTCAATCGCATCAAGTTTCTTGTCAAGCGTTTCCTCTTTCTGCTGGTTTCGTCTTTCCTGTTTTGATACCTCGACTCGGCGTTCCTTTATTTCCCTTTCCGCCTCTGTTCGATTTTTATAAATTTCGTCCTTTGCCTCAACCAGCTTTTCCTTTTTCAGAGCCTCAGCGCTCTTTCTTGATTCCTCAATAATTCTTTTAGCTTCTTCCTCAGCTGAACCGATAGCTCTTTCGGCATTCTTTTTTCTGTAATCGATTCCGAGCTTAAAGAAGATTAAGCCTGCGACTGCCGCACCTGCGATAAGTGCAACAACGCACAGCAATATGACCGTTGGTGTGTTCATACAGCCTGCTATCCTCCTAATAAATAGTATAATTTGTATATATACTATATTAAACAAACAGCGGGTCTTCACACAGCTATAGTTACATTAATATTTAATTTTTAAAATAATAAGTATATAAGTATAAGCCGAGCAAATTCCCCGTTTGTTCATCCAAGCCTAATGCCGGCGTGGAATAAATCCCAATGCTCCGCAGATGAAAAATAGTAAAGCGTTTCATATATAAAAATTACTCGCTTTATCAATCCGTCATATAAAAAGCAGACAACTGAAATCTATATATAGTGACAACAATCCAATATACATATGTATTGTACAATAAAAAAGCCATTATGTCAAGTGTAAACGGTTAAAACATACAAACCTAATGTCGGATATTTTACATTAAATTATCATCAGCCCGTATTGACACCAATGACTTTTTGAAATACAATGTAATAAAAGTTTTCTTTGAAAAGGAGAAACAAAAATGCTTAAAATCGAACATCTCACAAAATCATTCGGAAACAAGAAAGCCGTAGACGACCTCTCACTTCATATCCGCCCCGGTGAAATATACGGCTTTATAGGTCACAACGGAGCCGGAAAAACGACCACTTTAAAATCCTGCGCCGGAATTCTTCAGTTTGATTCCGGAGAGATTTACATAAACGGAAAATCAATAAAGCAGGACCCTCTCGGCTGTAAAAAAGATATTGCCTATATTCCCGACAACCCCGATATTTACGAATTCATGTCGGGTATTCAGTATCTTAATTTTATCGCTGATATTTATAAAACCGAAAAAAGCAAGCGTGAGGAAAGAATCGGAAAGTATTCGGATTTATTTGAGCTTACCTCCGATCTCGCTCAGCCTGTTTCCTCGTATTCTCACGGAATGAAGCAAAAGCTCGCTTTGATTTCCGCGTTTATTCACGAGCCTAAGCTTTTGATAATGGACGAGCCGTTTGTCGGACTCGACCCAAAAGCCGCTTTTACCGTAAAAGAGCTTATGAGAGAGCTTTGTTCAAACGGCGGAGCGATTTTCTTTTCAACTCACGTTTTGGAGGTCGCTGAAAAGCTGTGCGACTCAATAGCTATTATCAAATCGGGAAAACTCATTGTAAGCGGTCCGACTGCCGAGGTCAAGGGCAACGAGTCTCTTGAGGACGTTTTCCTTGAACTTGTCGAATAAATGAGAGGAGATTTATCTATGTTTTCTGCACTGCTTAAATCCCGTTTTCAGGCTATGTTTTCCGCAATGTTTAGGACATCAAAAAATAAAAAGAAACGTGGCATTGGGTTTAAGGTACTGATAGGCTTTTTTGCCGTTTACGTAATCGCCTGTATGTTTTTTGTGTTCGGAATGATGTTTTATTCGCTTACCGCGTTTGCGGAAATCGGTCTTTCATGGCTGTATTTCGCGGTAGCATGGACTGTCGCTTCCGCGCTTTGCTTTATCGGAAGCGTATTTATGACTCAAAGCCAGCTTTTTGACGCAAAGGACAACGAACTGCTTTTGTCAATGCCTGTTCCTCCGTCCTATATTCTCGCAAGCAGAATGGTCTCTCTTCTTCTCATAAACTATCTTTATGAAGCTTTGGTCGTTATCCCGGCAATTGCGGTTTATGTGTATAAATTCGGAGCAATGAGCGCCGCGCAGATTATCTGCTGGATAGTTGCGTGTGTGCTTCTCCCCGTGCTTGTATTGGCTTTGAGCTGTCTTTTCGGATGGCTTCTTGCGGCTATAGCGTCGAGACTTCGCAATAAAAACATAATTACCGCCGTTGCTTCTCTCTTATTTTTAGTGGCGTACCTGTACATTTACAGCAAGGCTCAGTACTACCTGAACATGCTTTTGGAAAACGGCGAATCCATTGCCTCCGCGTTTAAAAAAGCGGTTTTCCCCGCGTATCATTTCGGACTTGCCTGCGCTGACGGAAATATTCTCAGCCTTTTGATTTTCGCCGCATCCTGCATTATTCCGTTTGCTTTGGTATATGCCGCATTGTCGGTAAGCTTTATCAGAATATGCACAGCCAATAAAGGAGCGAAAAAAATAGTATACCGCAAAAAGGCTCTCAAAACTTCAGGCACACGCTCAGCGCTTATTAAGAGAGAGCTTTCCCACTTTTGGCACAGTCCCATGTACATGCTCAACTCCGCGATCGGATTGGTATTTATGATATTGGGGGTAGTATATCTCGGAATCAAGCGTGATATATTAGTTCAATTGTCCGCGCAGATGCCGGAGATTTCCGGCCTTACAGGTCTAATCCTATGCGCCGTAATCGTTCTGTTAACGGCAATGACCTGTATTTCCGCCCCGTCAATCAATATGGAAGGAAAAAGCTTATGGATACTTCGCTCTCTTCCCGTAAACTCAAAAGAAATTCTTGAGGTCAAGGCTTATTTTCACATTGCCGTCTGCGTTCCGTTTGTACTTGTCTCCGCAGTCGCCTCAGCGGTCATTTTCGGGCTTGACCCTATAAGCTCAATATCGGTAATCGTAATATCTCTCGCCGCAACAGCTTTTACCGCCTATTTCGGCGTCGCCGCCAACCTGCTGTTTCCTAAATTCGATTGGATAAGCGAAGCAGCATGTGCCAAGCAGTCAATGTCTGTAGTAATAGCGATGTTCGGGAGCATGGCAATCGCGTTTATCCCGGGAATATGCGGATTTTTCATAGCAAAATCCTACGGCACAGTGTTTGTATATCTTTTCGCGGGACTGTTCTATATTGCTTTAACCATTTTAACAAGACTGTTTGTTGTAAAAAAAGGTGTAAAAATGTTTGAAAAACTCTGATTCGCCTTTTTACATTATGGTGAAATCTTCTATTGACAAAACAGGTAAATCGAGCTATACTAATTACGCTAATGCAGTTAATTGCATTTATATCGGCGAACAATGAAAGGAATGACATTTATGAAAAAGGTTTTAGCATTTATGATGAGCCTTGCCGTTTTGTGCTCAGCAGCAGTAAGCGCATCCGCTCAGGTTAACGATTGGGTACTTCTCAACATCGTAACTGATCTCGGAGAAGACGGTCAGGCTCAAGAGGGCGAAGAGGCAGAGGTTGAAGAGCCTGAAGAGCCTAAGGATGATGACGAGGAAGAAGTTTCCGTTGATGATTCAGCAGATTCAGACACTGACGTTTCTGTTGATGAAACAAACCCTGCGACAGGAGCAGCTCTTGCAATCACACCTGTTGTTCTTGCGGCTGTCACTGCCGTTCTTTCCAAGAAAAAATAATTTTTCAGATTTATAAAAAATCTCTCCAAGCAAAAAGCTCGGGGAGATTTTTTATTCTATATTTTCACCATACGGCATAATGTTGTATTAAGATACTATCTGAAAAGAAAGGATGCTTAATATGACAGGAGACAGAAAAAGGCTTTCTAAAATACTGCGGCGTTCGGCAATCATAACCGCAATAGCAACATCAGCACCGTTTATGCTTTCGGCATGGATAAACATCGCTCCGTATTTATCAAAAATCATAAGCTATACCGCATCCGCTTCGGCTAAGCTGTCAATGGCTACAGCAAGCGTTTCGGGAGGCATTTTTAAGCCGTCGGTAATATCAAACGCATCCGCGGCTGATGAAATCACCTATCCGTCTGACACTATTTTTCTGTCCGACGGCTCGGTAATAGATATAGAGCTTGCCCCGGAGGAAAAAGAGCTTCCTTACAATTTCTCCGAAACTGCCGAGCCTGCTCCTCAAAGCGATGAAAACCCTCTGCCCTATCCGACTGATATCAATTCGAACGACGGTATTATCAAACGTCTTACATATTCACGCTATGACACGTCGTCGGGCCTTATTTTAGACCTCTTGGCTGGAGGTCAGGTGAGAAACTGCACTTCGGTTTCTCTTGAAACCCTTGCCGCGGAAAGCACCGTGCGTCCGGATTTCCTTGACGAAAAGACCTCTGAGCCTCTTGTTTTAATAATGCACACCCATACAACCGAAAGCTATGAGCCGTTTGCGAGAGACTATTACGACAGCTCTTTCTCATCCCGCACAACGGACAATACAAAAAACATTGTTGCTGTCGGGGATAAAATTACGGCAGAGCTTGAAGCCGCCGGAATCGGAGTTATACACGACATTACGGTGCATGACTACCCGCAGTATAACGGCGCGTATGAAAGAAGCCGTGTAACAGTTGAGGAAATATTAAAAAAGTATCCCTCAATAAAAATTGTTCTCGATATTCACAGAGACGCTCTGATCACCTCTGACGGGATGTGGCTTGCGCCCGTCGCTGAAATAAACGGCAAAAACGCCGCTCAGATCATGATAATATCCGGATGCGACGACGGAACTATGAATATGCCGAACTATATGAAAAATTTCAACTTTGCATGCACCCTTCAAAGCCAAATAGAAAACGACTTTCCGGGACTTACCCGCCCAATATTGTTTGACTATCGAAGCTATAACCAGAATCTTACGACAGGCTCTCTTTTAATCGAAATCGGAGGTCACGGAAACTCGCTGGATGAAGCGCTGTATACAGGAGAACTTGTCGGAAAATCGCTTGCTTCTCTTCTGAAAAACACAGTTTATTAACAAAACATTGTTGACTTGTTTGCATGTTTGACTTTCCTTTTTCAATTTATTGTGGTATAATCTGTTTAACCTAAATAATATGAATAGAGGGCTTAAATATGAACAGAATCAGACATATACTGAAGCAACACGCGATTTTTACTGTTATTGCGGTCTCCCTGCTTTTCTTTATCTCAATAGTGCCGATAGTATACGTCATCTCAAAAACGCCGGCTTTTTACTATCTCGGAGAATGGGACATTCAAACTTTTGTTGAAATCGTCGATATAGCGGCTGCAATTCTTATCATTGCCTTTCTGGGGCTTTTTAAAATTCTTACAAAAAGGCGCTCGGGCTTTTTTAGAGGACTTTTTTCCGGCGGATATTTTATTTATGTGTGCCTCGTTCAGCTCTCGTCTGTTTTAGCGGGGCGAGCGTTTTTTTCGCCGCTTCCCTTAAAAAATGTTATTTCCTTTACTTTGTGCATGATTTCAATAGGCTTTGCCGAGGAGATTTTTTTCAGAGGCATTAACTGCACGCTGCTGTTTGACCGCTACGCAAAGGATTACGCCGGAGTATGGTTTTCGGTTATAGTGTCGGGAATGATTTTCGGGCTGATGCACCTGACAAATGCCGTGACTCTGCAAAATTTCACCGGAGTCGCATTTCAGGCTGTCGCCGCTTCGTTTATGGGAATAGCCTTCGGAGCGATATATTACCGAACAAGAAACCTTTACGTCGTCGCTTTTCTGCATGCTTTCAACAACTTCTGCGCTTTGTTTGCGGAGGGGATTTTCGGAGAAGGAACAATGTCTCAGCAAATAACCTCTTACTCATATGAAATTCTGGTAGGAATAATTCCTTACATAATAGTAACCTGCGTGCTGCTGCGGCGCTCAAAAGTCGTGCCTATTATTTACGAAACCAACCCCGGGCAAAGCTTCCCTAATGATGAAGTCATCAATGAAAACGGTTCTATTGTTATAAAAAAACATGTATCTTCAAATCACTCAAAAACTATTTTTTATATTTCTGTGACGATACTATGCGTATGTACGGCACTGACTGTTATTTTGTCAATGCTGTTTAGGTGATTGTAACCAGATAAAAAATTACGGACCACTGCGAAATACTGCAGAGGTCCGTTTTAATTTGAATATTAATCAAAATTCTTCTCAAAATAAGCAACGCCCAAACCGCCTGTTCCGAGATAGCATCTTCCGAACTTATTTGCGTCGCCGACAAGTATTTCCGCTGTTCCGTAGTAGTGAAGATCGTCATCGATTCTCTCCCATGTCTCACATCCGTCGGTTGACCAGTAAAGTCCCTCCGGCTGACCTTCAGGCTCGCCGTAAATATAAACTGCGTTGGGAGAATTTTCATCCTTTCCGGCTCCCGCGCTTACTGAAGATACAGACGTGAGATTGTTAATTCTTGTGAAAGTCTGACCGTAATCCTCGGAAATCTGAAGTCCTGCCGCGAGATTATAAATCACTCCCTCTTTATCGGGCGAAACAGCAAATCTTTTTGTTCCGGTAAAATTACTCAATGTCTGCTTAAAATTAGCTCCGCCGTCAGATGAAACATAGAACGCGGAAGCGGTCATAGCATAAATATAGTTCGGATTTATCGAATCACCTCTTATATAGCTTTGAGCGGCAATTCCGGCGCATTTGGTCCATGTAGCGCCCTTATCGGTCGAATAGTAAACTCCTCCGTTACTCGGCGACCAAAAAATTCTACTTCCGTCAGCGGAAACCGTTACATTCCCCTGTGAAGAGGCATCGGTTGGCTTTGCGGTTACAGTCCATGTCTGGCCTCCGTCCTCTGAATAGTACGCATCTTTTCCGGATCTGAACATAACACTTGGGTCTGAGCCTGCAACAGCTATTCCGGAATTGTTTCCTATTCCGGGATTATATCTTGTTCCGTACTCTGTAGGCGAAGTGTTTATAAATCCGTCGTAGTCTCCGACTGCCGAAAGAAAAGGAGAGCCCTTTCCCATAGTCGCGTCGAGAGTTACCGTTTCCTCAAGACCTTTAACATTGAAATAGAATGCGGGTGTTTCAGCAAAAATATCATCGCAGGCAAAAATCCCGTTTCCCGAAACAATCATAATTTTGCCTGTGTTAAACGGGTCGATTGAAAGACATCCCGCCCAATGAATAGAAGATCCGCTTATCCATGTTCCCATATTATCAACAGTGAAGTTTTCGGTAATATTTCGCCATGTTTTTCCGCCGTCCTCTGTCGTGTAAATCTCATCGCCGTAATTGTTCGTTCCGCTCTGATAGGTCCAAACGCCCTGTGTGCAGGCAACCATTCTGTCAGGGTTTGTCGGGTCCATGACAACGTCGCCTATTCTGATTGATTCCTTCGGTGAAATGTCCTCAACTTGTTTTGTGTTCGGGTCATACCTGATAATCCCTCCGCCCTCGCCGGTTGTTCCGGGACCTTCTCCTGCCGCAAACGCTATTACAAGTCTGCCGTTTGAATCGAATCTCATTCTCTGAGGGTTATATTCGTTCGGAAGTTCTGAAACCGCAGACCAATCCTTACCGCCGTTTTCCGATACAAATATATTTGCCTTTCCGCTGCGAGAAACCGCTATAAAAATACGCTGGGTTGCTTTGCCGTCAGTTCCTGTTGTTTCATCAAACACAATTGAAGCAATTCCTGCGTTGCTTCCCAGATAAAACTCCTCCTTAAATCCCTCAACCTTGCTCCATGTCATTCCTCCGTCTGTGGATTTAATAACGCCGCCCGTGCGTCCTCCGGCAAAAAGAACGTCAGGGTCGTTTGGGTCAACAGCGATTTTCTCACCGTTTTGGCGTCCGCCGCCGTTACCGTGAACAATAATCAAATCGGTAGGAACTTTTGTAAAAGTATCGCCATAGTCGTCAGAAACAAGTATAGTCGCGTCCGAACCCATTCCTGTGAGCAGAAAAACTCGGGCGGCATTATTCGGGTCAACCGCAAGTCCGTCTACTCCCCAGCTTACTCCGGCAATGTTAGAGAGAGTTACCCACTTGCCTTTACTCTTATCCCAGCGGTAAGCTCCTCCTACGTCTGTTCTTGCGTAATAAACATCCTGTTCACAAGTTGAGAAAACTCCTGTAACAAATCCTCCGCCGCCCATAGCGACCTGACCGCATGTCCAGCCGGTAGCGGTAACTGTTGGGTCTCTTTTTTCTGTCGTCAGATTGTCATTAGCGTTTCCCGAATTAGAATCTCCTCTGTCTCCGCTTTCACCGCATCCGCCAAGCATAACCGCGGAAAATGCAGCAGTGGCGAACAAGGATAATATTCTTCCTGAAAGTCTTTTCATTTATAAGCTCCTTTTGTCACATTAATATATAATATGATTATAAAATACATACTGTATTTTAACTTATTCAGCAGAAAAAATCAATGGCAATACTATTTTTTAAAAATTAAAGTGCATATTTATTCAAAATGACGAAAAATCAGCAGGAACAGACCCAAACAACGGGGTTTTATCCTGCTGAAATCATTTGTTTTTGTTTATTTCATACAAAGCACGAGAACTGCTTTCTGAGCGTGAAGCCTGTTTTCAGCCTCGTCAAAAATCTCGTTTGCGTGTTCTTCAAAAACCTTTGCCGTAATTTCCTCTTCTCTGTGTGCGGGGAGACAATGCAAAACCATAGCGCCTTCGTTTGCTACAGCTATAACAGAGTCGTTAATCTGATAACCCTTGAAAATGTTTTTGCGTTCCTCAGCCTCAGACTCTTGCCCCATTGACGCCCAAACGTCCGTATAGAGAACGTCTGCGCCCTTTGCAGCCTCTAAAACGTCCTCATGCCGGCTGAATTTTCCGTTTTCGTCTGCCCATTTCATAAGCTCGGCGTCAGGAGTATATCCCTTGGGGCAGGCAACCGAAACCTCCATGCCGGTTTTTATTCCTCCGACTATAAGTGAGTTTGTCATGTTGTTTCCGTCGCCTATATAACAGAGCTTTTTGCCTTTAAGCGAACCCTTGTGCTCTCTTATAGTCATAAGGTCGGCAAGTACCTGACACGGGTGGCAGTAGTCGGTAAGTCCGTTTATTATCGGTATCGATCCGTATTCGGCAAGCGCCTCAACCTCGCTCTGAGCAAATGTTCTTATCATTATTCCGTCAAGAAAGCGTGAAAGCACCCTTGCCGTGTCCTGAACAGGCTCGCCCCTGCCTATCTGCAAATCCCTTGAGGACAAAAACAGCGCTGAGCCGCCCAAATCGTACATTCCGACTTCAAACGAAACCCTCGTCCTTGTCGACGCCTTTTCAAAAATCATGCCGAGCGTTTTGCCCTTTAAAAGGTGATGCTCTATTCCGGCTTTTTTCTCATATTTAAGCTGATCCGCAAGGTTTAAGCACTCGTTTATTTCCTCTGCCGACCAGTCGCTGAGCTTTAATAAATGTTTCATCAAATCATTCCTTTCGTGTGATTAAATCCTGCAGGCGTCTTTTAAAACGTCTATTGCCTTTTTAAGAGTGTCAAACGGGATGTTGAGCGGAGGCAAAAGTCTGATTTTTGTTTTCGCTTTAAGAACCAGCACCCCGTTTTCCCTGCACTTTGCCAAAACCTCGTTTGAGTCCTTTTCGGTTTCAACGCCTATCATAAGTCCGAGCCCCGAAACGCTCTTAATGCCGCTTGAGCCTCTCAGCGTGCTGAATATGTATTCGGACTTTTCCCTGACCTCTGCAAGAAGCTTTTCATCAAGCCGTGACAATATCGAAATCGCTCCGGCGCAGCAAACCGGATTTCCGCCGAACGTCGAGCCGTTTAACCCGGGTGCGAAAACATCCTTGACCTTTTCGCCGAGCACCGTCGCTCCGAGAGGCAGTCCGCCGCCCAGTCCCTTGGCTGTTGAAAAAATGTCGGGCTTAAAGCCGTAGTTCATAAATCCGTAGAGCATTCCGCTTCTTCCGTTTCCTATCTGAACCTCGTCACACACAAGCAAAAGGTTTTCTTCCTTGGCAAGCTTTACAAGTCCGCTCACAAACTCCTTTGAAAGAGCGTTTACTCCGCCCTCTCCCTGAACAATCTCAAACATTACAGCGGCGCATTTGTTCTCCTTGCAAAGCCTTTCTACATCGTCAATATCATTCGGCTCGGCATAAACAAACCCCTCTGTCAAGGGCAGAAAGTCCTTGTGAAAAGCGTCCTGACCGGTTGCGGCAAGGGTTGTAAGCGTTCTTCCGTGAAAAGAGTTTTTGAGCGTAATTATAGTTGTGTATTCCTCGCCCTTGTTCAAAGCTCCCCAGCGGCGCGCGGCTTTTATAGCGCACTCGTTTGCCTCAGCGCCTGAATTTGAGAAAAACACGTTGTTCATTCCCGTTCTCTCGCAAAGCATCTGCGCAAGCTTGGCGCACGGCTCTGAGTAAAACAAATTCGAGGTGTGCTGAAAACGGTTCATCTGCTCGGTGCAAGCCTTTACCCATTCGTCATCGACAGCGCCGAATATATTTACCGCGATTCCGCTTCCGAGGTCAATGTATTCCCTGCCGTCGCCGCCCAAAAGCACCGAGCCCTTTCCTCCGACTATTTCAAGAGGAAACCTTGCATATGTCGGGGCGATAAATTTTTTATCAAGTTCAAATGTGTTCATGAAATCTCCCTTTCCTAAGACGGACTACCTTGAAACGAACATCGTGCCGATACCTTCGTCGGTAAGCGTTTCGATAAGTATTGAGTGAGGTATTCTTCCGTCGATAATAAACACCTTTTTGACTCCCCGTCTGATAGCTTCGGTACAGCACTTTATCTTCGGAATCATGCCGCCCGAAATTATTCCCTCGTTAATAAGCTGAGGGGTCTCGCTGACGTAAATTTTCGGAATAAGGGTCGATGGGTCGTCCTTGTCCCTGAGAATACCGGCGATATCGGTCATTGAAATAAGGCTTTCAGCCGAAAGTGCGCTCGCGATTTTTGAGGCCGCGGTGTCGGCGTTTATGTTGTAGGAATTTCCCTCGCTGTCACAGCCGACGGTTGAAACCACCGGGATATATCCTTTTTCCAGAACGTCCAAAATCGGCTCGACGTTTATATTTGTAATCTCCCCGACAAAGCCGAGCCTTGAATCAAGCTGCTTTGCCTCAATCAGGTGGCCGTCCATTCCGCAAAGTCCAATCGCCTTTCCGCCCTTTATCTGAAGCAGATTTACGAGGTTTTTATTTATTTTTCCCGCTAAAACCATCTGAACTATGTCAACGGTCTCCTTGTCGGTAACTCTCAGCCCGTCTACAAACTCGCTTTTTTTACCGATTTTTCCGAGCATTTCGGTTATTTCCGGACCTCCTCCGTGAACAAGAACGACCTTTATTCCGATTAAAGACAGCAAAACGATATCGCCCATTACCGCCTCTTTAAGCTCATCGTTAATCATAGCGTTTCCGCCGTATTTTATAACGATGATTTTATTGTAGTAATTCTGAATGTAAGGAAGCGCGTGAATAAGCACTTCCGCGCGCTGCGCGTTTGAAAGCTCCATAATAATTACAAATCCTTTCCTCATGTCAGTGTCAATCAGGTTCTGTAATCGCCGTTGATTTTAACGTAATCATATGTCAAATCACAGCCCCATGCGCAGGATTCCCCGTCCCCGTCGTTTAAATCGCAGAGAATCTCAATTTCCTTTTCAAGAAGCACTTTCTTTGCCTCTTCCTCCGAAAACTCAACTCCCGCTCCGTTTTTGCATACAACCGTTTCGCCTGCCTTTGACTTAAACGAAACGTCGATTTTATTGACGTCAACGTCGGCTCCGCTGTAACCGATAGCGCAAAGCACACGTCCCCAGTTTGCGTCAGACCCGAACATTGCCGCCTTGACAAGCGACGAGCATATAACCGATTTTGCGACAACCTTCGCAATTCCCTTGGTCTTCGCTCCCGTAACCTTACATTCAAGAAGCTTAGTAGCGCCCTCGCCGTCTCCGGCAATCATTCTGCAAAGAGCTACCGTGACTGTGTTAAGAGCTTTCATAAACGCCTTGAAATCATCATTGTCAGCGTCAATAATCGGGTTTTGCGCCTCGCCGTTTGCCAAAACAGTCACCATATCGTTTGTCGACGTATCGCCGTCAACGCTGACCATGTTAAATGTGTCGGCAATATCGCTTGAGAGAGCCTTTTGAAGCATTTTAGGAGAAACTGCGCAGTCGGTAGTTATAAACACAAGCATTGTAGCCATGTTTGGATGAATCATACCCGAACCCTTGGCAATTCCGCCGATTCTGCAGGTTTTTCCTCCCGCCTCAAACTCAACGGCTGCCTCTTTCATAACCGTATCAGTCGTCATGATTCCCTCAGCGGCAAGGTTTGAGTTTTTGCCGAGTCCCGAAACAAGCTCGGGTATACCGTTTTTTATCGGGGTAATGTCAAGCGGCTGACCGATAACTCCGGTTGAAGCGACAACGACATCTTCTGCCGAAATGTTCAGCTTTCCAGCAAGAAGCTCGCTCATCTGCTGCGCGATTTCAATTCCGTTTGCGTTGCAGGTGTTGGCGTTTCCGCTGTTGCAGATAACCGCCTGAGCGAAGCCGTCGGATATATGGTTTTTTGTAACCGTCAGAGGAGCGCCCTTGACAAGGTTTGTGGTATAAACCGCCGCGCAGGCGCATTTCTTTTCGCTGAAAATAAGCGCCAAATCACGCTTAGCCTTATTTTTTCTTATTCCGCAGTGAACACCGTTTGCCAAAAATCCTTTTGCCGCGCATACGCCGCCTTCAATAATTCTCATATTCATACCATGCTCCCTAAAGGAAGCATACCTCCCTTCGATATTTAACAGTAGGTTAGCTTTTAATTATCAAAGCTCAAGGCCGCTTGTCGGGTCTGACCCGATAATGAGATTGAGACACTCAACCGCCGCTCCCGACGCGCCTTTTCCGAGATTGTCATATCTTGCGATAAGCAAAATCCTGTCGCCGTTTCCCTCAACGGTTATCTGCATGGAGTCCTTGTCGGAAAGCGCCTTTGCGGAAATCAGTCCGTCCTCGGATATGCTTTCGGAATATGTAACAACAGGTCCTGTGTACTTGTTTTTGTAAACATTTCTTATGTCTTCAATCGTAAATCCGCCGCAAAGCTGCTCCTTGAACAAAGGCACGGTAACAACCATGCCGCTGTAAAAGTCGGAAACAATAGGACAGAAAACCGGCGCATGATCAAGTCCCGTGATTTTCTGCATTTCCTTAAGGTGCTTGTGCTGCTGCGTAAGCCCGTACTGACGGGGTGCGTCAAACAGCTCTGAGCGGTCTGGGTTCTCATATTCGGCAATCATTTTTTTGCCGCCTCCGCTGTATCCCGTAATCGAGTGACAGGTGAGCAGAGCGTCGGCAGGCAGCAGGTCCTCGTCAATCAGCGGCTTTACAAGTCCTATAAATCCGCTTGCGTGACAGCCCGGAACCGCTATCCTCTTTGAGTTAAGTATCTTTTTCTTTAACTCCTGAGAAAGCTCGGGAAAACCGTATGCCCAGCCCTCGTCGGTGCGGTGAGCGGTCGAGGTGTCGATAACCGTAACGTCCGGATTATCTATAAGCGATACCGCCTCGACTGCGGCGGCGTCGGGCAGGCAAAGAAAAGCCACATCGCACGAGTTCAGTGCTTTTTTTCTCGCCTCGGTATCTTTTCTTAGCTCGTCGGGAAGGGTTATAAGCTCAACGTCTTTTCTGTTTCCCAAACGCTCGTAAATTCTAAGTCCGGTTGTTCCGGCGCTTCCGTCAATAAAAATCTTTTTCATATTATTTTATCAGTCCGTTTATATAGTCAATTTGTTTTTCAACTGAGGCAAGCCCCGTTCCGCCTGCCGAAATACGCTTCGCGACACATGCCTCAAGGCTTATTTCATCGTAAAGATCCTCGCCAAACAACTCGGAAAATTTGCGGTATTCATCAAGCGGCAGTTCATCCAAAACGGTTTTTTTCTCAATGCAAAGCGCGACTATCTGTCCGACTATCTTATATGCGCTTCTGAAAGGCATACCTTTTTTAACGAGGTAATCGGCGATATCGGTAGCGTTAATAAAGCCGCCCTGAGCCGCCTTATACATATTTTCGGGGAATACCTTCATTGTTCTTATCATCGGCGAGAAAATAGAAACGCACTTTTTAACGGTGTCTATGCTGTCGAAAACAGCCTCCTTGTCCTCCTGCATATCCTTGTTATACGCAAGCGGCAAGCCTTTGAGAACAGTCAGCATAGCGAAAAGGTCGCCGTATACACGGCCGGTTTTGCCTCTTACAAGCTCAGCCATATCAGAATTTTTCTTCTGCGGCATAATGCTTGAGCCTGTAGTATAGCTGTCGTCAAGCTCGATGAATTTAAACTCCCATGACGACCAGAGAATAATCTCCTCGGAAAATCTCGAAAGGTGCATCATTATTACTGCGTACGCGCTCATCAGCTCCGCGCAGAAATCCCTGTCCGAAACGCCGTCTATGCTGTTGAGAGTAATTCCGTCAAAGCCTAAAGCCTTCGCTGTCATTTCCCTGTCGGTATCGTATGTTGTACCTGCAAGGGCGCATGAGCCAAGGGGAGAATAATTCATTCTCTTCATTGCGTCCTCAAGCCTGCCGATATCCCTTGAAAGCATCATTGCGTAAGCCATGATGTGATGCCCGAAGGTTATGGGCTGTGCTCTTTGAAGATGAGTGTATCCCGGCATAATGGTTGACTTGTGCGCCTTGGCCTGCTCTGTTATCGCACCAAGCAAATCCTTAATAAGCGCTATAAGCTCATTTGTCTCGTCCCTGAGGTACATCCTTATATCAAGAGCGACCTGGTCGTTGCGGCTTCTTGCCGTGTGAAGCTTTTTGCCGACATCTCCGAGCCTTTCGGTCAAAACCTGCTCAACAAACATATGAATATCCTCGCAGCCGTAATCAAACGAAAGCCTGCCGCTGTCAAGGTCCTCAAGAATACCCGAAAGCCCGTCGATAATCTTCTCGGAATCCTCCTTTGAAATTATTCCCTTTGCGCCCAGCATCGCCGCATGAGCCATAGAGCCTTTTATATCCTGCCTGTACATCCGGCAGTCGAAATGTATAGACGAGTTGAAATCGTCAGCTTCCTTGTCAAGCGCCTTCTGAAAGCGCCCTGCCCACATTTTGTCCATAAAATTCACCATACCTTTGCAGCTTGAGGTTATACTTTCAGATATCAAAGCTGCTTTGAGTCTCATAAACAACATGGGGCGGTAAATCAAACCGCCCGCAGTCAGCTTTAAAATTACTTGTTGAGCTTTTTCTGGTCAACCATCGCCTGAACCTTGATAGGCAGACCGAAGAGGTTGATAAAGCCCTCCGAATCCTTCTGATTGTAGTCGCTCTCGCCGAATGTCGCGATTTCCTCGGAGTAAAGCGAGTTCGGGCTCCATACTCCCGCCTTAATCATGTTGCCCTTATAGAGCTTGATTCTTACCTTTCCGTTTACCTTTTCCTGAGTCTTGTCAACAAAAGCGGAAAGCGCTTCACGCAAAGGAGTATACCACTGACCGTTGTAAACCAAATCAGCGAAGGTAATAGCAAGCTCCTGCTTCTTGTGAGCAGTCATCTTGTCAAGAGTAATTGTCTCAAGGTAATTGTGAGCAAAATAAAGGATAGCTCCGCCCGGAGTCTCGTAAACGCCTCTGCACTTCATTCCGACAAGGCGGTTTTCAACAATGTCGAGAAGTCCTATACCGTTTGCTCCGCCGACCTCGTTGAGCGCAAGGATAATATCCTTTGCGGACATCTTCTTGTCGTTAAACGCAACAGGCACTCCCTTTTCAAAGTCAAGAGTTATATATGTAGGCTTGTCGGGCGCCTGAATAGGAGAAACTCCCATTTCAAGGAAGCCTTCCTTTTCATACATAGGCTCGTTGCCGGTATCCTCAAGGTCAAGTCCCTCGTGGCTCAGATGCCAAAGATTCTTATCCTTTGAATAGTTTGTTTCACGGTTGATTTTAAGAGGAATATTGTGAGCCTCGGCATAGTCGATTTCCTCATCGCGCGACTTGATGTCCCACTCTCTCCAGGGAGCGATTATAGCCATCTCAGGGGCGAAGTGCTTGATTGTAAGCTCAAATCTTACCTGGTCGTTGCCCTTTCCGGTACAGCCGTGGCAGATAGCGTCAGCGCCCTCGGCAAGAGCGATTTCAACAATCCTTTTAGCGATAATAGGTCTCGCGAACGATGTTCCGAGCATATACTCCTCATAGAGTGCGCCGGCTTTGACAGTCGGAATAACGAAATCGTCTACAAACTCATCGGTGAGGTCTTCGATATAAAGCTTAGAGGCTCCGGTTTTGATAGCCTTTTCCTCAAGTCCGTCAAGCTCTGTTCCCTGTCCGACGTCTCCCGAAACGGCGATAACCTCGCAGTTGTTGTAATTTTCCTTGAGCCACGGAATAATAATAGATGTGTCGAGTCCGCCCGAGTATGCCAAAACTACCTTTTTGATTTTTGATTTATCCATTTTAAAACTACCTTTCTTTGTGAATTTCAAACCTTTCGGCTTTCGTTGATTACAGTATACTACACGTTGCATAAATATTCAAGTAGTTTTTATAAATATACATTATTTCATATCATTAAACATTGTTTTGCCTTGAATTAACCTATAAATTGTGAAATAGCAACAGCGATTTGTTCTTTTTTTGAATATTTATTAATTTATATTCATTTTTATGCATGACTTTTCACAGCTCGCTTTTTTCATCGTGGCGTTTATAACCCTCGCCGAAAACATCGTTCGCGGTTGTGACTATCATAAAAGCCAAAGCGTCCTCCTCGCTTACTATCTGCTGAGCTTTCGGAAGAAGCTGTTTTCGCACAGCGCAGAAAACAATTTGCTTTTCATTGCCTGTATACGCGCCTTTGCCCGAAAGGTATGTCACCCCGACGCCGACCTCCGATAAAAAGCGCTTTGCGATTTTCTCCTGCTCGGCGCTTATCACATATATAAGCTTTGCGCCGTCAGAACCATAAAGCACCCTGTCGAGAACGTGGGCTGAAATATACAGAGAAACAGCGGAATAAACCGCCGCGGTAAATCCTCCGCACACCATAGCGTACAATGCGACAACTACTCCGTCGGCAATCATGTAAATCTGACCTGTCCGCAGATGGCGGTGTTTTATTCTGATAAGCCTTACAACTATATCCGCTCCTCCTGTTGTGGCTCCCCCTTTAAAAACAAGTCCTAAACCTACCGCAAGCAATGCGCCTCCCGCCGCAGCCGATGTAAACAAATCGTCAAGCAAAGGTTCGGACAATGTAAAGACATCTATAAGAACCGAAGTCAGCACCACTGTATATATGGTCGCGGCCAAAAACCGCACACCAAGCTTTTTGACACCGATTATCAGCAGAGGAATGTTGAGCATAAGGGTAAAAAGTCCGACCGGAATAGACGTCAGCCTGTTAGCGATAACCGAAACACCCGTCACCCCTCCGGGAACAAGCTCGGCAGGCGTTATTATCATGCTTATCGACGCGGAATATATCACTGCTCCGACAGTAATCGTTATAAAATCCAGCACGTTTTTTGGGATTAATCTGCATAATTTCAATGTATAACTCCTTTCTTAAGATACTTTTAAGCATTATACACTAACGGCCGCTTGACTTTTTGTGTGAAATAGCATATAATACATTCTTAACAAAAGCTTTAAACAAATTTGTCATTATAAAAAATTATAGGAAGTATGGTGTAATTTTCGCAATGAAATTTTTAATGGACTCACCTTCGGGCAAAAAACGTATCGCCGTAACGGCAATTTTATTTATCTTGGTTACGCTGTCTGTAATCAAGGTCGGATTAGACACGGGTTCTGCCGGCCTGAGATTTATTTTATCCTCATATTCTCTTGCGGCTGCTTCTGCTTTTTTTATTTTAGTGCCTATAAAATTCTCTTCAAAGCTGATTAACTTGATTTCAATGGCTATCTTTGTTTCTGCGCCTTTTATAAACTCTTTAATGGTCGATGTGATAGCCGACAATCCTCCGTTTGCGACCAACATATATTTTACAAACCTTGTATTTTACATAGTTCCTCAGGTAATCGCTTTTGCTATTACTCAAAGCGTGAGGGTTTCGGTTATTTTTTCCTCAAGCGTCATTTTTATTCTCCACCTTATAAACGAGGTCGTTCTCATTCTTCGCGGAACACCGCTTGTTCCGAGCGACTTTTTCGCTATCAAAACCGCATTAAGCGTTTCAAAACACGAACCTTTTATTCTTTCTTCAAGAATGGTTTACGGTGCTTTGATTTTTCTGCTCATTATTACTGTAACAGTTAAATTTACCGTTAAATATTCTCACAAATGGCAGAGAGTTGTTACCGGAGGAGCTTCTCTTGCGGCTGCGGCGGCATGTGTTGCTTTCATAAGCTCACTCAATGTTTACAGCTATCCCACAAGTACATTTGACCAGTATCAGACAAACCAGGTAAACGGAATCGCTCTTTCCTTTTATATAAATGTAATTAAAATGCAGGTAGAAGAGCCGATGGGGTACTCCCCAAGCAAGGCTCAGGAAATCCTCGACAGATATGAAACTCCCGAATCGGCTGGCAGTGAAGAGCTCCCGAATGTAATTGTAATAATGAACGAAACTTTTTCTGATTTAAAAGTAAACGGGGATTTTGAAACCAATCAGGACTATATGCCTTATATAAACAGCATGTCCGAAAACACCATAAAAGGACAGATTCTCACCTCTGTTTTCGGCGGAGGAACCTGCAACACCGAATTTGAGTTCATAACCGGTCTTTCAATGTTCTTCCAGCCGGAGGGAAGCTACCCCTATATGCAGAGAATATCAAAAACTACAGAATCGTTTGCTTCTCACCTCAACTCTCTCGGATATACCTCAATTGCTGTTCATCCGTTCTGGGAGGTCTGCTGGAAGCGTGATGTAAACTATCCTTTGCTTGGTTTCTCAGACTTCATCAGCGGCGAGGATTTTTCCGACGACCACGACAAATACACAAGTCAGTTTAAATGGGAAAAATCCTTCGGAGATAATGTCGAATATGTCAGAAAGCTTATCAGCGACCGTGAAGACTACAGAAAGCTTATAGAGCTTTATGAAAACAAGGGAGAGGACGAAAAACTTTTCCTTTTCAACGTCACAATTCAGAATCACAGCGGATATACATACAAGGGAGACGACTTTGAAACCACGACATGGGTTAATGACGGCAAATGGATTTATCCTAAAACAAACCAGTACCTTTCTCTAATTAAAGAGTCCGATACCGCTTTCGGAGAGCTTATCGAGTATTTTAAAACCGTTGACGAACCTACCGTTATCCTGATGTTCGGCGATCATCAGCCTAAAATCGAAGATTCATTTTACGAAAAAATTATCGGTTCTCCTCTTGAAAGCCTCACCACCAAACAATCGCTAACAAGATACATAACCCCTTATATAATTTGGGCAAACTACGATATTGAGGAAGGAGATATGGGACTTACAAGTCCTAACTACCTTTCGACAATACTCTGTGAAACTGCCGGTATTCCTCTTTCACAGCAGCAGCAGTTTCTCTCGGATGTTAAAAACGAATATCCGGCAATAGACGCTTTCGGATACTACGACAGCCTCGGAATCTGGCACTCAAGAACGAATAAAGAGGCTGTAGGCTTGCTCGAAGACTATAACTACGTGCAGTACTATTTGCTTGAGGATGAGAATTAATAAATCCGAAAAGCTTTTAAAAGCACAGACCTTTGAGGTTTGTGCTTTTTTATTATTCCGAACCGCTGAGTGTGAAAAATATTCTGACCGTCTTAAGCAGAAGTTTTAAATCAAGCGCCGGACTCATGCTTTTTATATAATATAAATCAAGCAAAGCCTTTTCCTTTATTCCAGTGCTGTGAGTTCCGTAAATCTGCGCAAGTCCCGTGAGCCCTGCTTTTACCGCAAGCCTGCAGGCGAATTCAGGGTGCTCTGTACAGTAATCTTTAAAAAACTCGGGACGTTCGGGCCTTGGTCCCACTAAAGACATATCTCCCCTCAAAACATTGTAAAACTGAGGAAGCTCGTCGATTCTTAGCCGCCGAAGCCAAAGACCGACCTTTGTAACTCTGCGGTCAAGCCCTCGCGAATTAACCGCCCCGTTTTCTTCGGCATTTTCAACCATGCTCCGAAGCTTTATAATATTAAACTCTTTTCCTCCCTTTGTAAGCCGCTTTTGAAGATAAAAAACCTTCCCTCCGTCGCATAGCTTTATTCCGATTGCCGCGGCGGCTATTACGGGGGAAAACACAATAAGTCCGAGCGCAGAGCAAATAATATCAAACGTCCTTTTAACCGCCTGCGAAAAGACGCTCATTCCTTTGCCCGAAACTATATAAACGCCTGTCGCTCCGGCCGCAAGCCCGGAGCCCGCAGACATAAGCACGCTTTCAACGCTTCCCTCAAACAATATCCTTTGTCTATCTCCCGCAATTGAGGAAAGAAGCTTGCTTGAAAAATCCTGAGACGTTTCGCTTATAATCAACGCGTCGGATTCCCAAGCCACCCTTTTGACTGCTTCAAATCCCGATTTCTCGGAAGCTTTAACCCAAACCTCATATCCTGCCGGCATGTCAGGAAGCCCGGCGTATGTGATATTAGCTATAAAAGCAGTTTGTTTAGGTTTTTCTAAAAACGGATAAACCCTTTTAGCGGCGGCGGTCCAAATCAAAGCTGTTATCATATGATAAGCCGCCAAAATAAGCATTGGATAAGGATTAAGCAAGTGCTTTTCGATAAGTGAAAGCTGCAAATACGCCGTTGTGTCCGCAAGCAAAGCTGTCAGACTGTACGCGCAGCACTCGTCATACACCGACGTTTCCTGATAAGGAACATTGAGCGCAGATTTGAAAAGCACATAAATCAGCGCATACACAGCGGTTATCAGCAAGCTGCCCTTAATCCCGTATCCGCACGGATAAGCCGCTTTTCTGACAACATAAAACGAAACGACGGTAATAACAGGCTCAAGCGATCTGAAAGCCGCAAGCAGAGTTTCCCGAAAGCTTTTTGATACTTTCGGCTTGTTATATGCAAATGCCTTTCCCGCTGTTTTGTTTCCTCTTATAGCTTCCTGCAAAAAAATACCTCCCCGCTTTTGGATTTACAAATAGTATTTCCAAAAACGCGGGGAGATAATCAGCTGTGTTTCAATAAGCCATTTGTACTTTATTTGTCATAAAGAAACTCTTCGGGAAGAGAAACACCGAAGTCCTTTGCGAGCGACCTGAATTCATCGGGGAGAATTGTCTGTCTCTTTGCTCCTCCTGTGACCGACATTACCTTTATAAGTATTTCGGCGGCTTTTTCAATTGTGTGCATAAGTCCGAAAGTTATGTCAAAGGTTTCTCCTGAGCAGAAAATTCCGTGATGCGCCCAAATCGCGGCGTCATACTTTTTCATAAGCTCGCTTGTTGCGACGGCAATATCTCTGCCGCCCGGAACCATCCAAGGCACTACTCCCACTCCGTTCGGGAAGACAACCGGACACTCCGTCGCCATTTCCCAAAGCTCTCTTGTGAAAACCTTGTCCTCAAGAGGAAGAATAAAGGTCAACGCTATTATATTATAAAGCTCAGAGCCTTGTCGATATCCGCCATAAGTTCATCAGGAGTCCTCGCTCTGCCCGGATAGTTTCCGGTTGTCTGAATTCCTCCGCTCAGGCTTTCCGCACCGTCAAAACCTATAACATCATCGCCCTGCAGCAGTGAATAGATATCGGAAACCGGCTGAGAGCCTCTATTGCCTTGTCTGTATCAACCCCGATTTCGGCATATTTTGTCTTTGCGTACTCGTATCTGCTTTCATAAGTCATATGTATACCTTCCTTTCAAAATCAAGCCGCTTTGCCGTCCGAAAGTTTAAAATTCGCTTTTTCTTTCAGCAATATATCAATTTTCATCAAATACGCAATAATAATATAATACACTCATTATGGCTTAGCGCAAGTATAATTTAAAAAAACGTAAAAAGCGGTACACATTTTAAATGCGTACCGCCTTTTACTGTCAGAAAAATTGTAAGAAAGAAAGTTAAAATTATCTCCTGAAGTTCTTAATGTTCTTCGGAGCTTTCGGCTGATAGCTGAGTCCGAAGCACGCTGTCTTGTTTGACTTAACAATGCTCTTTTCAGCCATTTTAGCCACCATTTTAAGTATTGCGTTTTTCATCAGTAATCACCCTTTCGTAACATATTCCGAACCGCAAAGTTCTATTCCCCTTTGATTTTTTTAGGAGATAATATCAGCAAAACGGCGTCAACCGTTAGTGCCCATGACAATGAATAAAACAGCTCTTTCCAGCCAAAAACAAACGACACAGCGCATAACGCTGTAAACAAAGCCGCAGCTAAAATGGCTATAAACCTGTACGTTTTCTTTTCTTCCTGGGTAAGAGGCTTATTCGCATTTTCAACAGGCGACAAAAGCGTTATCACAACAAACGACACCGCACTCGAGGCCATAAGAACATGTCTTATTCCTGCAATGTCAATTTGCACAAGAAGAATCATTATCAGGTAAATCATCACAGAAATAATAAAACACATTTCAGCAGTCTTGCTGTGATATCCTCCCGAATACTGCCTTAAAAACATATATAAGACAACAAACAGCACACTTACCGCTAATGTTCCCGTGAGCAGCGAAAAAAGCAAAACTACAGCATAGAAAATGAGCTCTGCCGCAAGCAACTCTAATCCGTATGTGTAAAACTCTCTGTCCTCCGGCTTAATGTGCCTGGATGTAACCAGCAGCAAAGAAAGATTTTCAGCTATACTCTTAAACATAACTCTTGTCCTTTCACAGCCTTGAGTTTATATTAAAGAGTAAAAAAAATCAATACATTTTTACCGAGTTGCATTTTTAAGCTACCGAGTTGCAAAAATGTATTGATATTGTCCTTAAATGTTAAGTATAACCACTACAGTGAACTTATTATCTTTGATAGAATAGTTTACACTTCCGTTATATTTTAGGGCGATTTCTTCTATGATTTTATGTCCGAAACCGTGATTTTCCTTATCCTCCTTTGATGTTAAAAAACTATCCGAAGGCTTTTCGGAGTTTGGCGGGCATGAGTTACTTATAATTATCGTAAGATATTTTTTATATATGTATATTTTAAGAGAAACCCTAGGAGCTTCATCCTTAGAAGATGCCTCAAATGCGTTGTCAAGAAGATTTGAGAGAACAGAAGAGAGCTCCCAAAAATCTATATTCATATTCGGAAGAGTCTCAAGCTTATATTCAAACGAGATTTTCCTTTTTTCGGCAACGGCAGCCTTATAAGCTATAACGGCGTCTATAACGCTGTTTCCGGAACTTGAACTGATGTCAACCGAAATATCGTCGACGCATTTTTCAACATCGGTAACAAGCCGGTACGCTTCGTTTGTTTTTCCCGACTTTATCATCACAAGAGCGTTTACCAGATGATTATGTATATCGTGTCTTATTTTTTTGAGTTTTTCTGAAGTCTGGCTGAGCATGGTCATTTTCTCTTCAATTGCGGCAAAGCTGGTTTCAAGAATATAAAGCTTTTTCTTTTCCTGAAAAGAGGCGCACAGCTCAGCATAAAAATACAGCACCAGCACACTCATCGCAAAAAAGCTTGCGGATATTATCAAAAACAGCGCGGAAACAATGTTATCGCTGATGCTGTTTTGAGGATAAATGTAAATAAACATAAGCGAAATAAAATACAAAGCGCCGATTATTACGTTAAACACAAGCCATTTTGATTTTCCCAGATTAATTTCAACTTTAGAAAACATTTTATAAAGTAAATAAAACAGCGCAGCGTTTACAGCTTTAATAATATAACACACAATCAGTCTGTTAGCAAAGCTTTGATAAAATACGCCGAGAAAGCTTTGCCCCAAAACAATTGAAAACACATTTCCGAAAATCACGTCTGTAATATAAAAAATATATATGCTTAAAAGCGAAAACGCAGATATAACATATATTTTTTCCTTAAACAAAATTACAGATCCTATAATAATGCATGCTATATTTATTACCGACTTAATGTAAGTATTAACATTTGCGAGCTCAAAAACAATAAACGCATTTGACAGTGCCACAATTAACAATATCAAGACATTTTTTCTTCTTCTTTGAAACAAAGAGTTGAAAAAAGCAAACAGTATTAAATTCTCGGTAACACACAGTGACAAATTCAGTATATCCATTGCTCACTCACTTCCCGCTACAATAAGCATTGAAATTTCTGACATAAGCTCACGGCTCTTTCCTCTGCTCAAGGGAAGAATTTCTCCCCCGTCAAGTTCAATATCGGAATTTCTGACGACCTGTATGCGTCTGATATTTACAATATAACCTCTGCATATTTCAAAAAATCCTTTTTCAGAGAATTTGTGAACGATGTCCGTATATTTACTATCTGCCAGCTTTAAATCCTCAAAAGAGGTTTTAACATAAACCTCTCGGTTTACACAATAAAAATACATAATATTGTCGAGAACTATTTTGACATTTACCCTCTTATTATTTTTGTAGACAGAAAGCCAAGCATATTCAGGACGAGCCTTTCTATATTCAAAAATAATTCTTTTAATTTCAGAAGCGATTTCCTCATCAGACTGACTTTTTGATATAAAGCTCCTTATATTATACGGAATTGTGCTGAAAACCTCATCGGGATATGAGGTGACAAACGCGAGAAAAAAGGCCGAATCGATTTCCCTGAGCTTTTTTGCGACCGTCTTTCCGCTTACAGACGGCATATCAATATCAAGAAAAACAATATCCGACGGCTCTCTGCGGTTAAATCTCTCAATAAGCTTATTGCCGTCCGAAAAATATCTTATTTTCGCATCGGTATTGGTTTCTAAAAGAACTTTACGAATCACAGGTCTCAGCCTATAATTAAAAAATGTAATCTCATCGTCGCAAACAGCTATATCAAGCATTGTTATCCCCTTCCATATATATTTACATTATTGCACATAATATTTTTAATGTCAACCGACAATTACAAAGAAAAAGTGTACCGCACATATCTGCACGGTACACTCTGTATAACAAATTCAAGTTAATTTATCGGGCGTTTATGAATTTTCTGAGTATTACAGCTGTAACTGCTGTCACAGCGCATACAGCTCCGATCAGCGGCAAAATTGACTTAGCCGCCACTGTTACTGCTCCGCCTTCAGCTTCATAGTTTTCCTCGATAGGCTCCTCAACTTCAATTTCCTCTCCGTTGTCTGCTAGGAAACTGTGATATCATCAAAGAATACCGCCGCTCCTGTGCCTCCCGCCTGTGAGAATCCGAAGTTTGTAACTGATTCTCCTGCAGGAATCCTGATAGTGATCTTCTGCCAAACATCCTTTGCGCTGAATGTTGTCGCAGCCGCATACGCCCCCTTATAAGCTGAACCGCTGTCAGGGTAGCTGGTGCTTGCGAAATACATACTTGGATTATATCCTATGTTAGCTGTGTCCAATACCGCACCCGTATTATAGTCATATCTCTTTGAAGGAATCATGACATTAACTGTAAGATACGCGTCTTTATTGGCTGTAACAGTAATAGCGTTGATTTGGTCAAGCAAAGTCTGCTTAATTGTCGAATCCGGGTTAAAATAATGCACAGCCGTTTTAGCTCATTGTCAAGTCAGTGCGTATAGGAAAAATCCACCCAAATTTTATAAAAATGCAATGAAAAGGACAAGCGCAAAAAAGCAGTCAAAAGCGGAAAGCCTTTGACTGCTTTAATGTAATTCTATTTTCGATTAACCTGATTATCCGACAAGTCCCGAACGCTCAATACCTTCGGTAAAATACCTCTGAAGGAATACATACATTATCAGGATAGGGGTTATAGACAGGAGACATCCTGACTCCAGCCAAACAATTTTGTTTCGCACACTGACGTTCATACCGTTAAACAGCCTCAGGTCGAGGGTGTTTGACAGGTTTTGAAGCATAAGCGCCATTGTGTTGTTTTGCAGGAAGTATGAAGAGCTTATGTAATAGTCGTTCCAATACCATACTATTGAAAACAGGAATACTGTAAGGAACGAAGATGACGCGTTCGGCACCATAACCTTAATAAATGTTTTAAATGCTCCGCATCCGTCCAGATAAGCCGAATCCTCAAGCTCCTTTGGCAAGCCTCTAAAGAACTGTCTGAAGATATAGATAAACAGTCCCGCTTTAATACCGTTCGCAAATAACGCCGGAGCGTACATCGTAATACCATGGTCGATAAGAGATATATACTCCGCTCCCGGACTCGCGTTGTATGTACTTTGGAAATACGACGGGAACAGCTTAATAAGCTGCTCAACTATACCGAAAGCTCTGAAATATGAGAACTGCATAAAGGTCGGAATGACTATGATTTGCGGAGGAACTATAATCATCATAATAACTACCGCAAAGAGAATTTTCTTTCCCTTAAAATTGAATCGCGCGAAACCGTATCCGGTCAAGGCGCAGGTAACAACCTGAAGCAGTGAAGCTATAATGTTGAGCTTTACAGTATTCAAAAACGTCCAGAAATAGTCGATAGTTTTCCAAGTCTCCTTAATGTTGTCAAGGGTCAGACTTTTTGGAATCCAAATAACCGAAGGATCCTGCATCTGATCACTTGGTCTGAATGCAGTAGATATCATGTAAATCAGCGGATAGAGAATTACGAAGCACAGACCGAATATGATGAAGAATCTGAAAAAAGGCCAGACCTTTTCCACAACAGCTTTTCTTCTGAGATACCTCATGTGCTCGGGGCTTAACTGACGTGCGTCAAGAGTTCCCGCTTTTTTAGCAGCTCTGTATGCAGCTCTTTTTTCCTTAAGACGCTTAGCTCTTTCTTTTGCGAATTGTTTTTCTTCTTTTGCCGTTGCCATTTAATCCCCTCCTTTACACTTCGTAATAAACAAACTTATTGACTATAGGCACCACAATTCCCAGCGCAACTATAACTACCAGGAAGTAAGCCCATGCCATCGCCGCGCTGTAGCCGTGTTCCCAAGCAGCGGCTTTTTCGAGAACTATAGTCATTACCTGGTTAGACGGGTCAACGAACGAGTCTACTATTGTGTAAATCAAGCTTGCAAGAATCATAGGGCTGATATAGGGGATTGTAATCTTCCAGAAATACTCCCAGCCTGTAGCTCCCTCAATCTGAGCAGCCTCCTTTGCGGAATAGGGTATGTTCTGAAGCGCCGCAAGGAACAAAAGAATCTGAATACCCGCGTTCCATACCAAATTAAAGATATCAGAAGTTACCGTATTAATAACATTTGTGAGAGTTTGGTTAATATTCATGACTCCGATGAAATTAAGAAGCTCGCCGACGAGGTTTGTTTCAAACATTGTTGAAAACTGTTTGGCTCCTCCGCTGTAACCGGACGTGTCCATATTTCCGTTTATGATACGGATAACAGGTCCGGTAGCAATAATAACCGGAAGGAAAAATATCGCTCTTGCGAAAGTACGTCCTCTGAATTTTTGGTTAAGTATTACCGCGATAAATATCGAGAAAACTATAATAAGCGGAGTCTTAAGTGCAGTGGTCTGCAATACTTCAAGCAAAGCCGGAGCATAGGCGGTATCCTCACGGAATGCCTTGACGTAATTTTCAAAGCCAATAAACGTCATTTGAAGATGACCGGGCTTAACCTCTGTAAAATGGAAGGAGTATATAAAAGAGTTTATAAGAGGAATTATAAAGAAATAGATAGAGCCGATAAACCAAATTGCGATAAATCCATAGCCATAAAGGCTCTTTCTTCTCTCATAAGGAATACTGATGCCTTTTTTCGAGGCGTTTTGCATTTCCTTTTCTCTTCTCGCCTTATATTTCTCCATTTCCTTGGCGGCCTTTGCGGCTTTCTTTTCCTGCTTTGCCTTTTCGGCCTCAAGCTTTTTTGCGGAAACTTCTGGCTTTGCTTTAGCCGGTTTTACAGCTTCAGGCTCGCTGACTGCACTTGCGTTTTCATTTATATTTGTGTTGTTTTCGTTTGCCATTAGTCAGCCGCTCCCCCTTCTACATATTCTGAGTAATTATATGTTTTTCCGTCTGTTTCAATAGTACCGTCTTCGTAATTAACGGTAACCGTCTTTCCATTGGAGAAAGTCGTAACTGACTCGTTTCCGTCAAAAACATATTCAGTAATTGTCTCTCCGCTTGTTCCTGCAAGAACCTCATTAGCGAGCTGGTACTCTTTTGCTGCTGTTTCAAGCCATCCCTCATAGTTTGCGTAATAGAGGTCTTCATAATCTGTACCGGTCGTTTTGCTGACATCCTCGGCTATAAACTCATAATTTAAAGAAGATCCAGCCGCTACCGCTCTAAGGAACGTATTCTCGGCATTGCTTTCGTCATTCATCGGAGCAGATGCGTAAGAAACATAGCCGTGAATAACCATTTGATAAAACGGAATATCATAATCGACAATATTAAAGCTGCTTGATGTAAGGGGTGCGTCTGCAATTCGGCTTACATACGGAAGCAAGAACGCATTGGCGCTGTTTGCGTAAATCTTTCCGATCTTTTCCTCAGCGTCTGAATAGTTTGAGATCAGTGTGTTCATACTGTCTTCTCTGCTCATCGTATACTTTTCCGAGAAATCACTTATCAATGTTGTAGACAATGAGCCGAAGCCAACCCCCGGCAAGCCCGCGTCGACATAATTCTCAGTTATCTTTGAGAACAGCTTGTCATAGGAAGCTGATGACAGCAATGCCGGAGAGAGTCCTTCCAGAGGCACATTGAATGCCACATCGTAGTACGGCTGACGCGAATATGCTTTTGATATGCGCATTGCTGTATCTTTCATCGGCGAAAATCCATTTCCGCTGTCAAAGAACGTCATATTTTCAAGTGTAAAATAATAATCTATGCTGTTATTTTTAAAGAACTCGATAAGCTCGTTAAAATCTGATTTTCCTCCGAGGCAGCTTGCAGGTTTTGCGGAAACTGCTATCTTCTCTGAAATTGAATCCTGAGTCCAGTCAAAGTAATTTACAACAAGATCATTTACTCCGAGTTCCTTAAGTTCTTCAAGTATTGACTGGGCGTCTGAAAACTCAGTAAACGCAGTGCGAAGAGCTATCGGGAATCCAAGCACTGATTTTTCCTTCAATGTGCCGCCGTAGAAGCTTACATAAAGAGGAAGTTCCGGATCGTCAGCGCTTTCTTTCTTTTCAAAGCCCTGCTCCTCAATAATATAGTTTCTGTAAATATCGGCAATTTCGGTATAGCCTACTGTGCTGTCTTCACTGACTATAGGATAATATCTTACAGCGAGTCTCGGAATGGCGATATCTCCCGACTGGAAGACTGTAATAGCCGACTTGTCGCCGGCACCCATATAATAGTTGTCATCAGACCTTACTTCAAACTCAAAGAAAAAGTTATTATACCACGAGTTCTTGCCGCTTACGTTTGCATTAGCCGTACAGTTTGCAGCTCCATCGGTCGCGATAGCTACAAGACCGTTGTTTCCCTTAACCATTGCCATAACAGGCAAAAGTGCGTCTTCTGTAACAGCGGGCTCTCTCAGAGGAACAATTGTGTCGTCTCTTCCGTAAACTTTCTGAGAATATGAAGGATATCCCTGTTTGCCGTTATTAAGCTCGATTACAGCTCCGCTGCCGTCCGGAACAAGGATATATCCCTCGTCCTCGGTAGTTGCAGCACCAAACTGCGGAGTGAGCTGAACATACATCAGAACCTTTTTGTCCTCGGCATCACTGTCCCAGCCTTCTTCCTCAACAATTTTATCTGTGTCAACCGATACTTCGAGATACTCATCGTTAAGAAGATATGTTACAGGAATCGTGAAACCATCTCTGAACTGAAATGTCATCGTGATTCCGTTATCAATTTTTTCATATGTTGTTTTCGGGTTTGAGGTGCCGGTAGACTCCCTGTATGAATATGCATATGAGCTTGTTCTTCGTCCGGATACGTCTCCGTACTTGATAACAAGGCTTGCTTTCTGGTTAAGTCTTACTGATTCCTTGACAGTTGAGTCTGCCTCTGCATTTATAGGAGTTGACCAATGAATATAGCCGTTTGCCTTTACATAAAGTCCGACTCTCTCATTTGCCTCGTCGACATACATGATAAAGTTGTCGTTTTCAGCCGCTGCATAGCACATTTCAAGTGCCTGCTCGTCAGTAATTATCGGAGCGAGTCCCTCGAGATTCTCATCAACCTCGGCGTCCTCATCTGTCGCTTCTGTTTCGGAATCCTGAGCCTCTTGCTCAGAATCGGTATCCTCCGGCTCTTCGGCATCTTCTGTCTCCTCCGAAGCCTGCTCCTCGTCACCGGTCACTTCCTCTGATTCCGAAGCCTCATCGCCCGCAGTTTCCGCCGCAGTGTCTTCAGTTACCTCCGAAGTATCTGTCTGGGCTTCATTGTCGGCTGAAAACGCGGTCGAGGTACAGATAGTTGCCAGCATTAAAACCGCCGTTACACCCGCAAGAAGCTTTGTAAATCTTTTGCGCATTTTTACACCACCGTTTCTATGTTTGCAATTAAGCTCTTAGTCTGTAAAGAATCTCTGTATAAATCGTGTAGAAAAACAGCCAAACCTGCTGGAACAAAGACATCATCAGAACGAACAGGAACAAAATCAGCAGCATTCCCACTACTGTAAAAATCATTGAGAGAATGGTCTGTGAAAAAGAGTACTGATGGCAGGCTTTCATGCCAAAAATCAAGAGAAGCAGCGACCAATACAGTCCGAGATTCGATATAAAACTTATCCAGATGCTCTCGTCGGTAGTTAAAAAGTAGGTCATGAATACCGAGATAATAGAGCATACGATGTATGGAACAAGCGAATAAGCGGTGTAAATTGCGACTCTCTTCATTTTTCCCTCTCCGTTGAAAAGAGTACACAGAGCCCAATTTGCCACTACCCATGTGCCGTAATACACAACGCTCTGAATAAGTATTGGGATAATAGAGAACAGACTGGTATAAGCATACATATTGTAGGCAAATCCGCCGAACCGCGATTTTACCACTTGGGCGACAAACAGGAAAAAGACAATAACAAGCGCTATTTTAAGCGAGCCCTGCTTTTTCCAGCGCATATCCTCAAACCCATCTATAGGGTGGAAGATCACATGCTTCAGCCACTGAACAGGAGTCATATCATAAATCATTGTGCGCCGCCCTCCTTTTTCTTCTTAAACAGTCTGATAAACCAGCCTTTTTTAATTATTCCTTTTTTCTTAAGCCGTGCGTAAACTAAGATCAGAACTATGACAAGAAGTATTATAACGACAACCATAGTGAAATTTTCTCTTAAATATTCGTCACGGTAACTCTTATAGGCTCTGTCATATATCTCCGCGTCAAAGGCAATCTTAGCGTATTCCATCGCGCCCTCGTAATCGCCCTGATAGTATCTTGCCTTTGCAATTCCTTCATAGGCAAGGTTATAGTTTCCGTCGCGCTTAATGACTTCTTCCCACGGGCCTATCGCCTCTGTATATAAACCCTTGTTGAAGAGTTCCACAGCGTCATGAACGCACTGCCCGAACACGGTCTTTTTAAATACCGTTACGTCGTTTTTACGTCCGTCGAGAACATACACATAATCGCCGCTGCTTTCAATTGCGTTTGGCGCTGAGAAAGCTCCCTGCTGATTATCGCGTGATGCGCCGAATATAAAGAGCAAGTTACAGTCCGGGTCATATTGGAATACTCTTCCTGATGTAAAGTCAAGAACATGTATCAGTCCGTCCTCAGCCACCTCAACGTCAGTGAGTCGAACCTGAATTGTAGTACCGTTGGACCAGTATGTCTGGTTTTGGTCACCGAAATATATATCGGTCAATGACGCCCATACATTTTTTCCCGCAGCGTTCATTTTCTTTACGGCATCGGTTTTTACATTAGCGACCTCAGTAACTGTGTAGATAAATCCGTCGCTGTCAATATCAAAGTTAGCGTATTCAACAGGAGCAGCTTTTGCGAGTTTCGCCTTTTGGGCGTCCGAATAGAAATTACGCCACATTCTCTGAACTATCAGCTGAAATGTTACCTCGACTCGGTTTGCGCCGAAAAATCCGGTAAACTCACCTGTTGGCGAAAACACACAAGCTCCCGTGTTGACACTTGCGACGATAACATACAGGTTTCCTCCGTTGTCGCAAATCACTTTTGAGGGGTTAAATGTCTGACCTGTATACATGGTCGAATCCGGACGCGTATATTCATGAAGAATGTTTCCGTCCTGGTCACACTTGATTACTCTTGAGTTATCATAGTCGGCTATAAAAATGTTATCGTCGGTATCGACATAGACTCCTCTGGGATTTTTCAAAAAATTAAGTTCTCTTGTCGTTTCAACGCCGTTTTCATCGGTTTCGGTCACAGACATATTCGAGCCCGTAAAATATTTAAAGCATTTTAAAAGCTTTAAATCCGAATCAAGCTTAAGAACTCGTGCGTTGCCGTTGTCGACGATATAAAACTCACCCTTTGCAGAGCGAAACATATCCATCGGCTCATTTAGCACAGCCGGCTCATTCTCGCTGATAAACAGTGGGCTTGACGGGTCGCTGAGCTGTTCAAGCCCCATGTCAAGGCCGTTGACAACTTTGTCAACTGTATAGCCATCCTGCGATGAAACCGGTCCGCTCGCGCTGTAAATATAGCTATTGTAAGGTTCGAGAGCAACAGCGGAAACCATCGCAGTCGAAACAAACATGACTGTTGAAATCAAAGCCGCGGTTAGCTTTTTGATTTTGGATTTTTGCATTTTCGACACCACTTATCACCTATTTCCTTTTATATTTTTAAGGTTAGTCTTTCATACCTGAAGTAGCCATTGTCTCAAGAACATTACTCTGAGCGATAATGAATACTACAAGAGGAGGAATCATGAGGAGTACTGCGACTGCCATAGCGACGCCCTGACGCGCAAGTCCCGCGGCGGCAACCTGACCTAAAACGGTAGGAAGCGTTTTAAGCTCTTCTCTGTAAACAAGAGCTCCGCCCTGCATATTCCAAGCTCCCTGGAAAGCAAAGATGATAAGAGTCATTATTGCAGGCTTTTGGTTCGGGACAATTACTCCCCAGCAGGTTCTGAAAAGTCCCGCGCCGTCCACCTTCGCGGAATCAACGATAAAGTCATTGATTTCCGACATGCTCTGACGAAGGAGGTAAAGCCCCATTGTAGAAGGAATTGCCGGAAGAATATACGCCCAATATGTATTGATAAGTCCCATCTTAGCGATAACTACAAACTGCATAATACCTGTTGCTGTCGATGTGAACAAAAGTGCTGTTATGATTAGCTGGTTGAAAAACCTATAGCCGGGGAACTTAGGACACTTTGAGAGACAAAACGCAGCGCAGCAGCATACGAAAATCTGAACCGCAGTGATAACAACGGTAATGAAAACGCTGTTAAATACATAACGGGACAAAGGAACCCAAAGGTTTCCCGAAACCTTAAGCAAATCGCTGAAGTTTGAAAGCGTAGGACTTACAACGTAAAGCTTAGGCGGGAAGATGAACAGCTCGTTTATCGGCTTTAACGACTGTACTATAGAGAAGTAAAGTGGGAAAGCCATGAAAATTCCCAAAAACGCGAGGAAGATAAATATCCCGACATCTCCGGCGAGCGAACCGTTGACATGCTGCTTTTTCTTGACATGAACTTTTTCAATATTGACCTTTTTTCTTTTCTTTGCCATTTCAGCTCACCCTCCTTAATCAGTATACTTTCTCAGAATTCTTCTGATAAGTTTATTTACAAGAAGCATTGTAATGAACAGGATAAAACATATTGCCGAAGCATATCCCATTTCGTATCTCGCGCTTCCATAGTCTGAAGCATGGTTCATAATGGTGTGAACGGCATAGTCCGTTGATGGCATTCCGCAGAGAGTCTGTCCGACACTTCCGACTGTGAAGGCTCCTGATATAGCCAAAACCGCGGCGAAAAGGAGTGATGAACCCATGCTCGGAATTGTGATTGCGAAAAGCTCCTGCCATCTGTTCTTTACACCCTCGATAGCTCCCGCCTCATAGAGGGATTTGTCGAGGTTTTGGAATCCGGCGCGGAGAGCGAGGAACCCGGCTCCCATTGACATCCAGAGCTGAACTATGATAACAATTGTCATCATGTACTTTGTATCTGTTGTCCACTGCTGAGCTGAATTGATGAATCCGAATTTCAAAAGAAGCGAGTTGAGGTAACCGGTCGAGTCTCCTGAAAGAAGCAGCGTCCAGAAGCTGTACGCCGACGGAACCATTGACGGTGCATAGAAAATGAAAGTAAAGAACGTCTTGAGGAACGGATGCATTTCATTAATGAGCCAAGCTACTATAAAGCTGAGCACATAGCTGAACGGACCCGTAAAGAACGCAAGAACAAGCGTGTTCTTTATTGACTTGATGAAAATATCGTCGTTGATAAACAATGTGTAAAAGTTATTCAGACCGACAAATCTCGGGAACTGTACAAGGTTGAAGTTTGTAAATCCGAGAGGAAGTGACATTACAACCGGTATTACCGTAAAAATCGTAAAAAGTATAAAGAAAGGAGCAATCATAGCATAGCACGCTTTATAAACACCCATTTGATGCCATGTATAGGCAGACTTGCTCTGTGTATTGAGAGGTTTCGCCTTTTTCTCCTTCTGCGGCTTTAGAGCCGTTGCATTAGAAGCCATTATTCTACCCCTTTCATATTATTTATTAATAAGATCATCCACATCAATGCCGAGATCTTCATATTTTCTTATAATCTCATCATTGATAGCGTCGTTGTACCAAAGAAGTGTTTCGCGCGGATTTTCACCGTTATTGACTGTCATACGGAACGCGTTTGTAATATTACGTCCGACAATATATGTCGCAGGGATTACAGGGTTTTCCTTGAGGCTGTTGAACTGCTCAAGAATTTTCTCCTGATCGGATCTTGTCCAAGCAAGCTCTGAAATAGCATTAATGTTTGCAGGGTCGAATCTTCCGAGAGCACCGAGAAGTGATTCAACTGTTCTGCCGTAGCTTGCCTGAACCTCCGTGGAAGTGAACCATTTTAGGAATTCCCACGCATTCTGCTGGTCATGCTCGTTAAGCTTGTTAAATATAACTCCGCCTGTGCTTCCCGACACAGTGAGACGATTTATTGTTCCGTCGCTCTGAAGAATTCCGGGGATTGATGTGAAGTCCCACAAGCCGTTGATTTCAGGGGCAGCGACAGCAAGCTGATTGTAGAAGGTGTATGCGCCGAATACAACAGGATACTGTCCGCTTCTGAATCTGGTAAATCCATCATAAGTCTGTTCAAAGCTGTATGTTGTATAGAACTTTGTCCAGTACTCAAAACACTCTATAGCTATCGGATCGTCAAATGTAGTCTTTGTCAGAGAGTCATTATAATATGTAAGACCGTTTTGTAGCAGGAGAGAAGCGAATACATCA
This sequence comes from uncultured Clostridia bacterium, assembly GCA_944385905.1. GTDB lineage: Bacteria > Bacillota > Clostridia > Oscillospirales > Ruminococcaceae > CALWZA01. Next base: position 48,695 of record CALWZA010000031.1, on the reverse strand, counting down.
ACTCCGGTCAAACCTATTCCCATATAGTTTCTCTGAAGCACAGGAAGAATCTCAAGAATTTCATCCCAAGTTTGAGGAGGCTCAAGACCGTATTCGCTCAATATGTCGGTTCTGTAGAACATCATCGGGAAGCTCTGTGTAATCGGAAGTCCGTATACACCGTCCTGATATGTATAGAGTACCGGTGCGTATTCCACAAATCTTTCGACTACCTCGTCGTAGTCATCAAATTTTGTCAAATCAACAAGTACATCACGGGCAGCAAGCTGAATCGGCAAATCTCCGCCGATAAACAAGACTACGTCAGGACCTTTTCCTGCGAGAGTTGATTCAAGAATACCTCCCTGAACGAGGTTGATTGCAACCGGAATACCTGTGCTCGGAACAAAATCGTTATCAACAAGCTCATTGATTACCTGAGCCTGGTCACGTCCGAGAGATACCCAAACGTTGAGAGCGTTTTCATCAGCTGTCGAAAGAGAGTTGTAATCCTCGGAGAAAGATCCGATAAATGACTGAATTCCAAACCAGAACGACTTAAAGAATTTCTTATCCGTAGAAGTAAAGTCAGCTTCCGGAGAAACAATTTCAATCATGTCAAGCTCAAGATACTGCATTCTGTAATCAGCCATCCATGTTGAAACCGCTGACGCGTAATCCTGAATCTGAGTAAGATAGCTTGGAATGATATCGCTGTTTTTAACGCATCTTTCAAGAACTTCCGCAGCTTTTTCAAGAGATACCGCCTCAGATCCGGTTACTCCCGAAAGTGATTCTATATATTCCTTCTCGGAACGAAGTCTGTTCGCAAGATCTGTCAGCTGATCGGTTATTCCCGGGATAAGCTTTGGAATATTGTAATCAGTGTAAGCGTCAGGTGTAGGACCGGTAATCTGAACGATGCTTCTGTAAATTGAGTTGAGCTCGTAAACGACGTCGTCAAGTCTCTGCATAACAGCGCCGATCTCACCCGGGATTGCCTCAAGAGTGATTGTATGCTCACCGGCTTCAAGATAAAAATACATCGGCTCGCCGTTTGCGTCTGACGGAGTTGTAACTGTCCAGTCAGTTGAATAATAGAATTTAATCTGATTTGCTTCCTTGCACGGAACTGCTCCGTCGATATAAAGTCTTCTGTTGGAATAGAAGCCTCTCATTGTTTCCTGCTTAGCCCTTATTCCGATTTTTACCCAGCCGCTTTCTTCAACGGTAAATTTCCATGTCGCATATTCTCCGGAATTTTTCCAGTTATCCTTGCCGATTGTGTTATATCTCATTTTTGTCGGGCTCGACGGAGACGTAAGGTATGACGTTCTGTCATAGGTAGGATAAAGAGTAACTTCGGATTTTATATCAGCTTTTTCGCCTTCAAGTTTCTTATAAATTACAGGTGAATTCGCAAGATCCTGCTCAGTAGGAGCGATATCCGCATAATCCGGCAGTTCGTCAGGGTTATATATCTTGAGATATTCAAGAGCAAAATGAGCTTTTTCCGATGTAAGAGTGATTATATGCTCGCCCTTTTCAAAATAGAAAATGAGCGGATCAGTAAACAAGCCGTCAACGTCATAAAAAGTCCTTGTCTGCCATGACGGACTTTCTATCTGTGCCGGACGCAAATCATTGTCGTTTTCATCCGTAGCGTCCGAACTCGGATCGTTTATCCATATTTTGTTCAAGGTGATGATTCTTGCCGCATTGTTAGGGCTTTCGCCGTCAATAAGAAGAGACAATTCAACGTCGCTGGCGTTGCTCGGAAGGACATAATAGCTTGCCATTATATTGTAAATTCCGGCCTCCTCGACGTTTATCTTGAACGAAACCGATCCTGTTTCGCCTTCCCATCTAAGAGCCTCAACACCGTCGATAGTTTCAACTGTTGCTCCGGTGTCTTCAGAAGCCTCGATAAAGTCTTTGCCGTTTACTATAATCTCCTTATCAGGTCTTTTCTCATCCTTATATTTCTCATAGTACAGCGCATAAGCATTTGCTCTTACAGAGTCAGAATACGACTCGCTGGGATTTGAGCTTTCGTCAACATTGATGCTTATGGTACCGTCACCTGAATCCGTGCCGCTTTCATCGGATGTGACTTCCTCAGCCGCAGTATTGACATCAGCGGTGTTTTCCTGAGCAAACGCCTGTGAAAAATTCGGAACAAGCATTGCACAAGCGATAAAGAAAGCGACACTGCGCTTTAACACTTCGTTTTTCACTATTTATCCACCTTTCATGCTGGTAATTATATTTCTCCCGAACGGGTTATAAAAAAATTATTAGACCGAATTGCCTTTATAAACATATATCCTTTCAGCATCCTTATCGAGGTCAACCTTGACCTTGTCTCCGCCCTTAATTCCAAGCGCCTCAATGTAATCCTTAGGCAGCTGGAGACGCCCTGACCTGTCCAAAACGATAAGCTCCTCCTGAATTGACAGCTCTTCGTTCTCAACCTGAACTTTCTTTCCAAGCTCATTAAGCTCCTCAACATATGAGCGTTTTCGAATTATTTCCGAGCTTGTTCGTCCGTCGCGTATTGCTACGACACGATCTATATGCTGAGCCAATTTTACGTCGTGGGTAACTATTACGACTGTAACTCCTGTTTCACGGTTCAATTTTTTAAACACATCAAGGATTACATTTGATGTCTTTGAGTCAACAGAACCGGTAGGCTCGTCTGCAAGAAGAAGTTTCGGATTATTAGCGAGAGCAATTGCTATGGCGACTCTCTGCTGTTCGCCTCCCGACATCTGGTCAAGACGGCTGTTTTTTCGATGTGAGAGTCCCACCATATCTAAAAGCTCGAGGGCTTTTTGCCGCCGTTTTTTCTCACTGTGAAGAAGCATCGGCATTTCAACATTTTGCACCGCGGTAAGATAAGGTATAAGGTTTCTGGCGTTGTTCTGCCAAACAAACCCAACAACATCGCGTTTATATTCGATATAATCCTTTTCTGTATACTTCAGGAGATTTCTTCCGTCGACAAGAAGCGTGCCCGCAGAAGGCTTGTCAAGTCCTCCGAGCATATTCAGCAGGGTTGACTTGCCGCTGCCCGAGTTTCCGACTATCGCCATAAGCTCGCCCTTTTTCACTTCAAGGTCTAGACCTTGAAGGGCGACAACTTCGATTTCGTCGGTCTTATAAATCTTTACAAGGTTCTCACATTGAATCATGATATCGCTTTCTACAGCTGCAACATTTTCACTCAACAATCTCACCGTCCTCAAGAGTATATACCTTATCGGCAATATCGACCATGCTCGGGTCATGAGTTGTCATTATAATCGTCATTCCCTGTTCCTGAGTCAGTTTCTTAAACAACGCGACAACCTGAAGGCTGGTAGTCGTATCAAGCTCAGCGGTAGGCTCATCGGCAAAAATAATTGACGGTTCATGTGAAATAGCTCTCGCGATAGCCACTCTCTGCTGCTCGCCTCCCGACATCTCGCCCGGACGGTGATGCATACGTTTGCCGAGATTAACGTTTTCAAGACAGTATTTAACACGTTCGCTGCGCTTGTTATAAGGATATTTAGCTAACCTTAATCCAAAATCAACATTTTCATACGCAGTCATCGAAGACATCAGAGCAACCGACTGAAAAACAAAAGCCATGTCAAACCGTCTTAGCATATCCCTTTTCTTCTCGGAAAGTTTTGTAATATCGCTGTCCTGAAAGATTACCTCGCCGGACGTTGGCTTATCAAGAGCGCCTAATATGTTTATAAGCGTAGTCTTACCGCTGCCTGAACGTCCGCGTAGAATTGTAAGCTTTCCTTTTTCAATGGCTATGTTAACATTTTTCAGTGCGTGAACAATACTGCCGTCGCCGATTTTAAAATCGCGGCAAATATTCTTTGTTTCGAGAATAATCTCCACGGCAAGACATCCTTTCAGATAAGTAATGTTTTATGCATATTCAACAAAAAGCATGTGTATATGTCCATAAACAGAAATAGGCAAACCAATTTGTTCAAATCGCACATAAAGCGCAGATTTGTCGGTTTGCTTAAAAAGTGATATCGAAATAGCTTCTTTTCGTTGTAATTATATCAAACTATCACAAGTCTGTCAATATAGGCTTTGCTATTTTTGTATATTGTTCAAAATACGACACGATTTTTTGTATATAATGCACATTTTCTTATACAAGCTATATTCACTGAAATTATATTATTAAAACAACATTGTTATGCGTAATGCACAAAAAACCGCCCCCGGAAATCCGGGAGCGGAAATTTTGTTTTTAGTTTAATAACTCAAACCGAATGGTTTAAATTACTTTCTCTTAGCAACTACAGCAGCTGCAGCAGCAAGAACTACAGGAACGAGTGCGATAGCAGCGCCTGTGCCAGGGTTTTTATCTGCAGGCTCTTCTGTATCTGTTTTATCATCGTCAACAGTGATTTCATCTTCATCGTCGGGCTTTGGCTCAATAGGCTCTTCAACGTCGATCACTTCAGACTCGTCGTTTGAAACTGTGATAACTGCTGAAACGATGTTAGCACGCTTGATGTCGTTTGCTGTGCCGGCACCGAAGTCAGCGCTTGTGTCGATAACTTCGAACGTAAGAGCTTCAACAACCTTGTCATATGCAGCCGAGTAAACAGCCTCAACAGGGAGCTCAATTGTAAGTGTGTTTCCGATAGCGCCTACAGCGTAAGCGGTTGTCTCGCTTGCGATGTTCCAGTTATAGTCGCCGTCCTGGTACTTGTAACCATCGTCCCAGATAGATGTTACCTTAACCTTAGCAAGAGCGTCCTTAACATCAGCGTTAAGTGTAAGTACAAGCTTAGCTGTCTTAGCAGCCTTAATAGCGTTGGTGTTAGCAACTGTCATGTCATAAGATGTAAAAGAGCCCCAAGCGATATTTGTTCTTGCGGATGTTTCCTTAACGAGGTTGAGAACCCAGTTTGAAGCATTTGCATTACCCCAAACGTTGAGGATCGAAACACCTGTCAAGTCGCCGCAACCACTACCATATGTGTTGCCTGCAATTGAAACAGCGCGGAAGTAAAGTCTTGTTGCGTCGCCCCAGTACTGGTTTACTTTAAGCTCATTCTTGTTGTCGGTAGCGTTGCCTTCCTTGCAAACAACAGTGATGTCAAGAGCATCATATCTGCCGGCAGGAATTGATGCGCCGTTCAATCCGGCATCTACGAAGCCTGTGAAGTCATTATAAGCATTGCTTCCGAATGCTCCGACGTTGAGGCAGTAGTAAGCAACCTTAACAGAGCTAAGGAATGCAGCTTTCTCCGCGTCATTCATTCCCCACCAGTTAATGTCTGCCTTTTTCATCAACTTATCATATGATGTTTCAGTTACTCCTACAGTGTCTGGATTATCTCCCTGGACTGTTGCAAGTACAGCGTAAGGATATGCTGTGTAGCCGTTTACCTTAACCTCATTAATCTCGTTGAGGCTGTCTTCATCAGAGAAGTAAAGAGCGAACTCCATGTGATCTCCGTTGTTGAGGTAACCATAGTCGCCGTAAACGTTTACGGATGTTTTGTAGGTGTTTGTCTGATAATCCCATGCAAAGAGATTGATGTTGGTCTCTTCTGCAAATGCAGTTGTAGCCATTGCTGAAACAGCTACAAGGCCAGCGCTAAGACCGGCAAGTGCCTTTTTCATGTTCATGAAAAATTTCCTCCTTAAATTTGTGTTTTTTTCTTCCCATATTGGGTATGGAAATCAACGTTTACGCCCGACGGCGTATTCCGTCGAACCTTGCGGAGAAATCCACGCTAACATTTTACCATTCATCGGCACCTCTGTCAATCATCAAATAGCATAAATAGATTATTTTAGCTTTATGCATTTTATCTATTATCACTATTTTCTTACCGGCTTAATGCCCAAACGGAATAATGCTCAGGATTTATCTCCTCCCGTTGTCTATATAGTGTCGATAGCCAAGCTTTTTGTTTCAAGCTTTTTAAAAAAATTTTTCATTTGTATATTTGCACAACTACACTAAGCTTTTTTATATATTAATTGTTATATATCTACATATAATTGCATATAATTATTATTTCGCCTTGGTTTCGATTTCTTCAAAAAGCTTTGCGGCGGCAGCTTCTGCGCTCATTGCGCCCAGGTCGCCCTCTTTTCTCGAACGAAGTGAAACAGTTCTGTCCTCAAGCTCCTTGTCTCCGATAATAAGCATATACGGAACCTTTTCAAGCTGAGCCTGACGAATCTTATATCCGATTTTCTCGCTTCTGTCGTCAACCTCAACTCTCATGCCCTTTGCGTGAAGCATCTGCTTGATTTCGTTAGCGTAGTCAAGCTGTCTGTCCGATATCGGCATGATAACCGCCTGAGTGGGCGCAAGCCAAAGCGGAAGAGCGCCTGCGTATTTTTCAAGCAGAAGCGCCAGCGTTCTCTCATAGCAGCCGAGAGATGTTCTGTGAATAATGTAGGGCATTTTCTTTGTTCCGTCAACATCGACATATTCCATTCCGAATTTTTTCGCCAAAAGCATATCTATCTGAAGTGTGATGAGAGTATCCTCTTTGCCGAAAACGTTCTTTATCTGAATATCGAGCTTAGGTCCGTAAAACGCCGCTTCGTCTATTCCTATTTCATACTTTACTCCGAGATGGTCGAGAATTTTTTTCATAAGTCCCTGAGCCTCATCCCACTGTTCGGGAGTGCCTTCATACTTAGCCTTGTTATTCGGGTCCCACTGTGAGAAGCGGTATGAAACATCCTCGGCAAGTCCGACTGTTTCAAGCATGAATTTTGCAAGCTCAAGGCAGCCTTTAAACTCATCCTCAAGCTGTTCCGGGCGGATAATAAGGTGTCCCTCGGAAATTGTAAACTGACGTACTCTGATAAGGCCGTGCATTTCACCGCTGTCCTCGTTTCTGAACAAGGTCGATGTTTCGCCGAGTCTCATAGGAAGGTCACGGTAGGAACGCTGTCTGTTGAGGAAAACCTGATACTGGAACGGGCAGGTCATCGGACGAAGCGCAAAGCACTCCTTTTCCTCGTCGCTTGGGTCTCCCAGCACGAACATTCCGTCAAGGTAGTGATCCCAGTGTCCCGAAATTTTATAAAGCTCTCTTTTTGCCATGAGAGGAGTTTTCGTGAGCAGATATCCTCTTTCCTGCTCTGTATCCTCAACGAATCTCTGCAAAAGCTGAATAACTCTCGCGCCCTTAGGAAGCAGAATCGGCAGTCCCTGTCCGATATAGTCAACCGTTGTGAAATATTCAAGCTCACGGCCTATTTTATTGTGGTCGCGAAGCTTTGCCTCCTCCTGAGCCTTTAAAAACTCATCAAGCTCGGACGCTTTCGGAAACGCTGTTCCGTAAATTCTCGAAAGCTGAATTCCGTCCTCAGCCTTGCCCCAGTAAGCGCCCGTGCAGGAAAGAAGCTTTACAGCCTTAATTGCCGAAACGTTCATAATATGCGGTCCTGCGCATAGGTCAACAAAATCTCCCTGCTTATAAAACGAAAGAGTTTCCCCCTTGTCGTCGTGCTTTTTGATAAGCTCAACCTTAAACTTCTCGCCCTTTTCCTCCATAAGCTTCAGCGCCTCGTCGGCAGGAAGCTCAAATCTCTCAAGCTCGAAGCCCTCCTTGGCGAGTCTTTTCATTTCGTCCTCAATTTTTTTCAAATCGTCGGGCGAAAACGGCTTTTCAACCTGAAAGTCATAGTAAAATCCTGTCTCTGTAGCGGGGCCTCTCGCAAGCAGAGCGTTCGGATAAAGGTTCTTGACAGCCTGAGCCATGAGGTGAGAAGCTGTATGCCTGAACGCCGATCTTCCGTCCTTGTCGTCGAAGGTAAGCACCTCGAACGAGCAGTCGTCGGATACAACAGTTCTCAAATCCTTTACCTCTCCGTTGATTTTAACGGCGCATGCGGCTTTGTAAAGTCCCATGCTGATGGATTTTGTAATTTCTGCGGCGGACTGAGCGTTTTCGATTTCACGAACCGAGCCGTCTTTAAGAGTCAGCTTAATCATTTTTAATATCTCTCCTTATTATAATAGTATATTTTCATACGGGACGAAAAACAAAAACGCCCCTGAAAAAATTTCAGGGACGATTATCAACCGTGGTTCCACCCGTTTTCATCCGCACTTATTATACTATTATAATAGTATAACAAAGCACAGACCTCTTAAGCCGTATAACGGCGGCAGACCGTTGCCGATTAAGGCACACTCAGGGGCGGTGTCCTTTTGCATTTCGGCGCGCCTTTTACACCAAACGGCGCTCTCTTAGCCGAAAATTCGCTGAGGCTTCCCCGTCAACGCTTTTATTTAAACAAACTATACCACTCATTTATAAAGTTGTCAAGAGCTTTATAACTTTTGTTTACTCAAAATAAAATACGCAACTCAAAAGAGCCGCGCATTTAAAAACATAAAATAATTCCAAACCGTGCGGATTTAAAAAAATCCGCAGCAGGCAATGTTATTTGCAAAGAAGCTTCAAGCAGTTAGTATACTCGGTCGGAAGGTTTTCGGGAAGAGTTACTTTTATAGTTCCGTCTGAAACCTCAAACGGGACTTTTCCGTATCCCAAGAGCTCAACTCCGATAACCTTGTCTTCAACTGTCTTGATTTCAGCAACGCCGCTTTCAGGAGCTTTCATCATAAACGCATACACATTGCCGTCTTTCTGAGTAAAGCGGAAATCCGAACTCGTAAACTGAGTCTTTGTCTCGTTGAATCCTGTCGGGTCAACAAACGCTTCGCCCTCTCCGTAGTGGCTGTAAGGTCTTGTTCCGAAAATTCCTTCGCCGCATACGTTTCTCCACTTTGCAAGTTCCTGAAGAATGAACAGTGCCTCGTCGTCGATTGTTCCGTCCGGCTTCTGAAGAATGTTCAAAAGCATAACTCCGTTTTTGGAAACAATATCAATAAGCATTTCAATAATCTGATCAGGCTTCTTATATGGCTGCTTAGCATCGTAGAACCAGTTTCCTATACATGTATCTGTCTGCCATACATCCTTTTCTATTTCCGTAAGCTGGCTCTTTTCGATATCGAGAACACCGATTTTATAAATCGCGGGGTTGCGGTCTTTCTGACAGTATACAGCCCTGCTCTTGCCGTATTTTTTCTCCGAAGCGTTATAGAGCTTCGCAACTGCCTCAAGTCCGTATTTGTAATTCGGATCAGTGTCGTCAGCTCCGTCAGCACCCCAGCGGCCTTGAACATTTGTGAAAGGAAGGCCTCCGTCGGAATAAAGCAAATCAGGGGTGAACTTCTCAATAAGCTCGTCCATGGCTTTAGCCCAGTACTGTCTGAACGGCTCGTTTGAAGTGTACCAGTGGTTGATAGAAAACAGGCTCTCGCCGTCATTGGTAATATTGTCGTGATAAAAATCTTTATACGCGGGATCGCTGGCGTCATAAGGAACTCCCTTGTAGAGTCCGTATCCGTCGCACGCCTTGTTGTTTCTCCACCATGAGAATGAAGCGCCGAGGTGCTCTGTCAGTCCGAACGGAAGATTATGCTTATCCGCCGCTTCCTTCCACATTCCGACTATATTCTTATGCGGTCCGACGTTCATAGCATTCATCTTTTGGACCTCTGACGGATAATTAAAAAAGTTGTCATGATGCATTGCCTGAGATACAAAATAGTTTGCGCCCGCTTTTACATACAAATCCATGAGATAATCCGGATCAAAGTTTTCCGCCTTCCAAAGCTTGCAGATGTCTTTATATCCAAACTTTGACGGGTGTCCGTAGTGACGGCAGTGATATAAGTACTGATCGCTTCCCTGAATATACATATGTCTCGCGTACCAGTCTCCGCACATAGGAACGCTCTGAGGTCCCCAGTGACTCCATATTCCGAATTTTGCGTCTTTCAGCCATTCAGGGCACTCAAACTCCCTAAGCGACTCAAAAGTCGGCTTCCAGCTTCCCATAAATCAATCCTCCAAACACAGAAATTATATGCTTATGATAATGCTCATTACAGCAAATGTCAACACAATATTTTATCATTTTTATGCACAAAACTTGCAATATCGTGCACGGCAATACCGATTTTGATAAATATACTTTCTGACAAAGCTCGGCAGCATCAAAGCCTATTTATTATTAATGTGAGTATTATAACACTGCGCTCTGAAAACAGCCGGGCTGATTTCTTCATGATATGCAAAAAACTTTATAAACAGATTTTCTTCGGCATATCCAAGTTCATGTGCTATTTGTTTTATACTCATATCGGTCGTCAGCAGCAGACTTTTCGCTTTGAGCATTTTCTGCTGAGCTATATATTCTTTAAGTCCCGTTCCGGTGTATTTTCTGAAAAGCTTGCCCAGATAATCAGGGTTATAGTTTAAATACTCGGCAATCTTTGACACAGAAACATCGTTTTTGAGATTCAGCCGAACAAATTCAGTTATGTCGCTTATCAGCACCGGGCTTATTAGCTTGCTGTTTTTCGCCGTCTGAATAAGCTCCTCAAATATCATATAGCACTGGCAGTCCTTGGCAGTCTGTGAATAAGTCGGAGAATTAGCGATATGTAGCAGTCTTTTTATATACTGTTTGATTTCATATAGTTCCTCTCCGCTGTAAAATTTAATAGGCAAATCGAGGTTTGTCCTGAAATGAAGCCAGTAAAACGACAGCCGCTCTTTCTCGGTTTCATATCCGAAATGCTCCTTTCCCGGTTCGAGAATCAGCATTTGGTTTTGAGTAAGAGCGTATTTTGATGAGCCTTCGCAGATATGCAGCGTTCCGTCGAGCATTACAATAAGCTCATGACTTTGGAGTACTCTTTTGGGATGAGACCATTCTCCCACCGAACGGAACTCCCCCGCTGTTTCACAATGAAAAAAATATCTTTCATTAAACTTTATCATGTCTGATTTTCTCACTTTAATTCAGTATTTCGGTATTGAAATGAGCTTATGTTATCATTATACTCAAATTATAGACAGAAATCAAGACTCAATTTTAAAATAATAGTCAGGTTTGTCAGATTTAAATGAGGAGCGGCATTTATGAAGCATATCGAATTTTCGGATGTTAAGATTACCGGCGGTCATTGGCGGACACGTCAGGCCATTAACAGGGATGTTACTGTCGGCGCAATTTATGAAAAATTCAAAGATACCAGATTTAACGCACTCAAGTGCGAATGGAAAGAAGGAGACCCAAACTTTCCGCACATATTCTGGGACTCAGACGTTGCGAAATGGATGGAGGGCGCTTCATACATTTTGACGAGCAGCGAAAATAACGAAATTTTACAAATTATTGAGCAAACGATGAAAACAATTATGGAGCACAGTGATGAAAACGGCTATTTTAACAGCCATTTCAATGTAAAATATCAAAACGAAAGATTTTGGCACAGATGTGAACATGAGCTCTACTGTGCCGGGCACTTGATTGAAGCCGCTGTGGCGTATTATAACCTCACAGGCAAAACAGAATTTTTAAACGCTATGTGCAAATATGCTGATTATATCGAAAAGTGCTTTAAGAAAGAAAAGTGGCCTCATTTCACAACGCCCGGTCATCCTGAAATAGAGCTTGCTCTTATGCGTTTATATAAAGCTACAGGTGTAAAAAGATACGCTGACCTCGCAAAGCACTTTATTGACGAGCACGGTATGCAGCACCCTAACGACAGTTTCCTCTACTCATGGGCAACTAATTTATACAATCAGGATGATGTCCCGGTCCGTGAGAGAAATACTGCCGACGGTCACTGCGTAAGAGCTCTTTATCTGCTTTGCGGAATGGCTGACGTTGCTCTCGAATACAACGACAACGAGCTTAAGGAAGCCTGCAAGCGCTGCTTTGACAATATTGTCAGCAAGCGAATGTATATTACCGGAGGTCTTGGCTCGACAAACCTAGGCGAAGCTTTTACCATTGACTACGACCTGCCCAACCGCACCGCGTATGCTGAGACCTGTGCGGCAATCGCGCTGGCGTTTTTCTCAAACCGCATGCTTTCTCTTGAGGCTGACGCTAAATACGCCGACGCGGTTGAAAGAACAATGTACAACGGAATTATGTCGGGAATCTCTTTAGACGGAAAAGCCTTTTTCTATGAAAACCCTCTTGAGGTTGACCCTGACTTCAACGACCGCAATCCCGCAACGACAAATAAGGATCACTACCCTCTTACTCAGCGCCTTGAGCTTTTCGGATGCTCATGCTGCCCTCCGAATGTAATGAGATTTGTCGCTTCAATCGGCGGATACATCTACGGATATGACGAAGACACGGTTTTTGTCAATCAATACATAGAGTCTGAATTTGACGTAAACGGCACAAAAATTAAGCAAATCACAAAATATCCCGAGAACGGAAAAGTGCATATAAGCTGCCTTTCCGATAAAAAATATATCGCGGTTAGAATCCCTTTCTGGTGCGAAAACTTCAAGATTAATCACAGCTACACAACCAAAAACGGTTATGCAATAATCGAGCTCGGCGGAAATACCGAAATTGATTTAGACTTTGACATGCCTGTCAGATTAATGTGTGCGAACAGACGGGTTCACAGCGATGCCGGAAGGGTCGCGGTAATGCGCGGACCGGTAGTTTACTGTGCAGAAGGTGTTGACAACGGAAAGGATATCAGCTCTGTCGCTATTGATATAAACAGCAAGTTTGAAATTTCTGACAGCGAATTTCTGCTGCCGGTACTTAAAACTGCAGGATACAGACCGCCTGAATCCGAAAGCCTTTATTCCGATGCGTCGGACAATTATGAAAAAATACCGCTTACCCTGATACCCTTTTATGCATTTGCAAACAGAGGCGCGACGGAAATGACTGTATGGCTGCTGAGAAAATAATAACTCAAAAACTCTTTAACGGGCTTATATAATTTCTATTTAACAGAAGCTGATTATTGTTTATGCAATATTGATGATCCGAGACTTGAAAGAGTAGCGAATTATATGTATGACCTCGCCAAGAACGGCGTCGTTTATCCAAGATGGGCGCACGGATGGTCTGTTCTTGAAAACAGCGGGCTTGCTTCCGGACAGATTCTTTTCCGGCCGATAGGAACCTGGGGTATCGACCCTAAGCTTGACGATCAGATGTTCGTTCCGATGCCGATAAACCCGGAAGATGACAGATATTAAGGCTTTAAAAAATCAACTGTACTCAGTGTAAGGCTGAGTACAGTTTTTTGTTGTTATAACTAAACTGAGGGAAAATAATAACTATTGACTCAAACTTGCGGGCAAGCATTGCGTCTCATTATTTGCCATGCTTTTTCGTCAGCAAAACTATATTTTCCACATGCTTTGTAAACGGAAATAAATCAAACGGCTGTGCAAAAACCGCCTTGTATCCTCCCGAACAAAGCACCGCCAAATCTCTCGCCTGAGTCTCTACATTGCAGGAAATATATACGATTTTTTTAGGCGCAAGCTTTATAAGGCTCTCAAGAAACCTCCTGTCACAGCCTGCTCTTGCGGGGTCAAGAAACGCAATGTCGGCACTTTCCCCCTCGTTCGCCGCGCTTTCAAGAAACTCCCCAGCGTCCGCGCAGTTAAAGTATGCGTTTTTTATTCCGTTGAGCTTAGCGTTTTCAACCGCATCCTTAACAGCGTCCGAAACCTGCTCTACTCCGACCACATGCTTTGCTTTTTTCGCCGCAATAAGCCCGATTGTTCCTATTCCGCAAAAGGCGTCCAAAACAGTTTCCTCTCCCGAAAGCTCCGCAGCCTCAATAGCCTTTGCGTAAAGCTTTTCGGTTTGTACAGGGTTGACCTGATAGAAGCTGTGCGGAGAAATTTTAAATTTAAGTCCGCAAAGCTCGTCGATAATGTATCCCTTGCCGTAAAGAACTTTTTGTCTTCCGCCGAGCATCATTTTCGCCGAATTTGTATTCACGGTATGCACAATGGTTTTAATATCGGGGAACATCGAGACAAGCTCTTTTGCGAACTCGTCGGCTTTCGGAAAAATAGGCGTACCAGACACAAGCACAACCATAATCTCACCTGTTTTAAAGCCTCGCCTTACAAGTACATGGCGCAGAAAGCCCTTATGAGAATAGCTGTCAAACGGCAGCATTTTATACTTAGGCATAAGGCTTTTAATCGCCTTAACGATTTTTTCCGACCGCTTATCCTCAATCATACAGCCGTCGGCATTGACTATCCCGCCGGTTGAAGACTGATAAACCCCGGAGATTATACGCTTATTGGGGGTTAATTTAAACGCCGCCTGAAGTTTGTTGCGGTAGTGCAGAGGGTTGTCCATCCCTATAATATCTTCTACCTCACAGTATTTTCCGATATTGCCCACAACAATTCTCTGTTTGAGCAAAAGCTGTTCGGGATATGAAAGATTCTGAAGCTGACACCCCGAGCAGTGCTTATATTCATGACACTGCTTATAGTCAAGACAAGAATTCGAAGTCTCTCTATGATTAATGTTGTTATTCAACTTTTTCTTCCTTTCGGTCATAAAAATCGCCCTGCATAACGCAAGGCGGTAATTGTGTGTTGTTTTTGTTCAGTCCGAAAATCAGTTTTTGCTCTTTAAAATTCCGAAAATATCGTCATAATAGCTGTCATTATCCTTGCTTGAGGAATTTTTCTTGACAGCTATATCGGGATTCATAGGGTTGGAAATCGTTGCGTCTTCATTAAAATCAGCTGCAATAACAATGACATCGATACAGTCGGAAGCGTCTTCACGATAATCCGCACCGAAAATAAGCTCAACATCGGGAGCGGCAGCTTCGGTGATGATTCTTGTAAGATCGTCAACCTCGGTTGTAACAATATCGTCAGACATAATGATGTTGACAAGAAGTCTTCTTGCTCCCTTGATAGATGTCTCAAGAAGCGGGCTGGTAATAACCTGCTGAACCGCGTCCTGTACCTTGTCCTTGCCCTCGCCGTGACCGATAGCCATATGCGCGTATCCGGCGTTTTTCATAATTGTCTTGACGTCAGCGAAGTCTACATTGATCACGCCTGTTCTGAGAATAAGCTCAGACACGCTCTTAACAGCGGTTTTGAGGATATCATCTGCAAGCGCGAACGATTGACGCATAGTGAGCTTCTCTTCGCCTGTCAAAAGCTTCTGGTTAGGAATAACAACAAGCGAGTCTACGTTTTTAATAAGAGTTTCGATTCCCTTTTCCGCCTGACCCATTTTTCTTGGGCCTTCAAACGCGAAAGGCTTTGTAACGACCGCGACAGTAAGTATGCCGAGATCCTTTGCTATTTCAGCAACAACAGGAGCAGCTCCCGTTCCTGTTCCGCCTCCCATACCGGCGGTAATGAAAATCATATCGGCTCCCTTTATTGCCTCTGTAATTTCATCCTTGCTCTCCTGTGCGGAACCTTCGCCGACTTCAGGCTTTCCTCCCGCTCCGAGGCCGTGTGTAAGCTTGGAACCAATCTGGATTTTTTCAGTTGCCTTTGAAACTTTCAAAGCCTGCGAATCAGTATTAACCGCTATAAACTCCACGTTCTGCATTCCAGAAGCAACAATACAGTTTAAAGCGTTTCCGCCGCCGCCGCCGACTCCGACAACTTTGATTTTTGCAAGATCCAGTCCGTCCGTATCCATAACAAAGCCCATTTTAACATCCTCCAGTATGTAAATGTAGTAATATCGATAAAAACAATCGAAAAGCTCTGCGATTAACCGTAAATATCGGCTCCGTTAGTTATCAAGCCGTTTAACATATGCAGACACTTATATATGATATTATACTATCACATAATCTGATTAATATCAAGTGTTTTTTTAAAAAAAATTATATACTGTTTTTAACAATTAACGCGCTCAAATCATTGAAATTATTGGCTTTCTTCCTCAGTTTGATTATCCTCCTGAGTGTCACCGCCGTCTTCAGTATTCTCAGAGCCGGTATCTTCATCAGACTGAGTATCATCGCTGTTCTCCAAATCCTCGCTTTTTATAAAAGAAGCTCCCGCGGTCTGGCTGTGATAAATAACTTTTCCTTCCGACAGCCGGTTCAGATTAACCGTAACAAGCTCTTTTATATATTTCAGCTTATACTCATAATCAAGTGATGTTCCGAAATCTATCTCGATTCTTCCGTCATAGCTCAGCTTTATATTAGCCCTGTCGGATATGTCAATAAGTCCTATATTTTCAAAGCCTATGTCCGAAATGCAGTTTGCCAGGTTAAGAGCTATGCTGAGCTTTGAATTGTCAAGAGACTCAGCGTTTTCGCCGTCCTTAACTTCCGAAAGCTCGAGTCCGGTCACGGCCGGAATTCCGCTTATCGGTGAGGTCAATCTTGATTCAAGTACTTTACCTTTGCTGCTCAGAACCGCATACTGTCCCGAATACTCCGCGCACATAACCGCATTTGCTTTGGTGATTTCAAAGCAAAGCGTATCGGGGAGCTTGCGCTTTATGCTTACGCTTTCAACATATGTCAGCTCTGTTCTGATTTTATCCTCCAGCTTTGCGAGGCTGAGGCTGAACATATTGTCGCCCTCCTCGATTCCGGCAGCCTCGGCAAGCTCTTTCGCCGAATATATGTCATCACCTTCCACGGTAAACTCCTCTATATTAAACAGAAGAGTTCGTGACAAAACAAACATAACCGCCGCAACAAACAAAAATGTCAGAAGGTAATAAAGCGAGTAGTTTTTCCTTCTTCGTCTTCTGACTACAAGCTTCCCCTCGGCATTCACATATGGCTTCGAGGTTTTTACAACATCCTTCATATTAAAAGCTCTTCCTTTCACTCTTTATCTGTCATGAGACTCTTGAAATCCTTGCGCCGACCGAGTTGAGCGCGCTTTCAATATTTTCATATCCGCGGTCTATATGCTTGATATCCGAAATAACAGTTTCTCCCTCGGCGGCAAGCCCCGCCAAAACAAGCGCCGCTCCTCCCCTTAAATCTGTTGCTTTGACAGCCGCTCCCGAGAGCCTTTTCACGCCCTCTATAATAGCGACCCTGCCCTCGGCTTTTATATCCGCTCCCATTCTGCACAGTTCATCAACATGTTTATATCTGCTTTCAAAAATGTTCTCTACAATAACGCTTGTTCCGTGAGCCTGAGTAAGCACCGCCATAGCTATCGCCTGAACGTCTGTCGGGAATCCCGGATAAGGCATTGTCCTTATTGTTTTAACAGCTTTAAGCGGCTTTTTTGCGCTTATGTAAAGCTTGTCGGAATAGCAGTAAACCGAACAGCCCATCTGCTCAAAAAGAGCGGTTGTTGAGTCAAAATCGGAAGGTCTTACCCCTGTTAAGGTAAGCTCCGAACCTGTTATCGCCGCCGCGCCCATATATGTAGCGGCAACTATTCTGTCAGGCATAACGGTGTACTCGGCGCCGTTTAAAGCTTTGACTCCGTGTATTCTTATCGTTCCCGTTCCCTGACCTGTGATTTTAGCTCCGCAAGCGTTAAGATAATCCGCAAGATCTGAGATTTCAGGCTCTCTCGCAGCGTTTCTGATAACCGTTTCTCCTTTTGCCAAAACAGCCGCCAGCATTATGTTTTCGGTTGCTCCCACAGACGGGAACGACAGGTTTATCACAGTTCCGACAAGCCCTTTTGAGCAGTCGCAGTCCAACACTCCGTGACTTTCCCTTATCTGCGCTCCCATCAAACGAAGCGACGAAAGGTGCATATCTATGGGTCTTGGGCCAAGTTCGCACCCTCCCGGAAACGACAGCCTGCATTTTCCGAGCCTGCCGAGTATCGCCCCGAGAAAAACAATTGATGAACGCATTTCTCTCATCAACCCGTCCGGCACTTCCGCACACGTCGGCTGAGAAGAATCTATAATAACGGTATCATCCTCTCTCGAACATCTGCATCCGAGAAAAGACAGTATGCGGCAGGCGGCAAAAACATCCGACAGCCGCGGACAATTATGTAAAACCGAATGTTTTCCCGAAAGAAAAGTCGCCGCAAGTATGGGAAGCGCCGAATTTTTCGCGCCGTGTACCTTTATGCTTCCTCCGAGCTTTCTTTCGCCCTCAATAATAAGCTTTTGCATCGTCCTCTCCCCTTTTCCCTTAGCGTATACAACATAGTATGCCGACACTCGGAAAATGGTTAAAGGACTTTTTTCCGCTTATTTTTGAATTAGTTCAAAAATAACCGAGGCTATTCTTTCATTTGTATCTTTTATAAATAGTGAGGCCGAGTTTTTTGAAAACGCCTCGAGCTTATCCTTGTCGTCAATAATCTCCGAAACAGTTTGAATAAGCTTTTCACTTGTCAGATTCTTTTGCTCTATGACAATTCCCGCGCCCGCGTTTTGAAGAACCATTCCGTTATAATACTGATGATTCTCAGCTACAATCGGAGAAGGTATTAGTATTGCTCCCCTGCCCACCGCTTCGATTTCGGCAAGGGCGTTCGCTCCGCACCGGCTGATAATCAAATCCGCCGCCGCCATGCATACCGGCATATTGTCTATATATTCGCTCACTCTGAGCCGCTTGTCGTTTTCGGGGTCAATGCCCTTTGCTTTGAGGGATGGGACAAAAGTGCCTCTGCCGTTTTGCCCGTAGGAATGAATGTGATTGATTTCCCTGCCCGTTTTCTTATACCATGCTATAAGGTCTGATACGGTTTCGTTAAGTCTTCCCGCTCCGAGGCTTCCGCCCGTTGACAATATGCAGATATTGTCGTCAAGGCCGAGAATTTTTCTTGCCTGCTCTTTTGTAATCGCTTTTGACGAAAATCCGCTTCTGACGGGAAGTCCCGTCACAACAGTTTTAGCTTTCGGGTCGAGATATTCCTTTGCCTTTTCAACCGTCAGCATGACTCTGTCGGCGTGTTTGGCTAAAATTTTCGTAGTAACGCCGGGAAAAGCGTTTTGCTCGTGAATAACCGTTTTAATACCCATCTGAGCGGCTTTTCTCACAATAGGTCCGCTTACATATCCGCCCGTTCCGACTACAAGGTCGGGCTTAAAGTCTTTAATTATCTCCTTGGCTCTTTTTCCCGAAAGCGCGAGATATTTTAAAGCAACAGCGTTTCTCTTTATGTTTTTAAGAGAAATTTTTCTTTGAAATCCCGCAACGTTTATCGGAGCGAAATCATAGCCCGCCTGAGGAATAAGCCTTGCCTCAAGACCGTTCGGGGTTCCGGCGAACAAAAACTGCGCGTCTTGATATCTCTCTTTGATTATTTCCGCAACCGCAAGCGCCGGATTGACATGGCCCGCGGTCCCTCCGCCTGCCAAAAGAACTCGAAGCATATATTTACTTTCCTTTCATAATCAGTTTATTCGTCAACATTGCCCTGACGTGAAATGTTCAGCACTATTCCCATTTCGGCAAGCTGTAAGAGCAGAGCTGTTCCGCCGTAGCTGAAAAACGGAAGAGAAATACCCGTGTTCGGGAACAAATCGCAGGCAACCATAATATTAAGCAGCGCCTGAGCGCCTATCTGAATTATTATTCCCGAACAAAGCAGCATTCCGAACCTGTCGGGCGCCTTTGTCGCTATCGCGAAACCTCGGTAAATAAACAGCGCAAACAAAGCTACAACGCTCATACCTCCGATAAAGCCAAGCTCCTCGCACACTATCGGAAAAATAAAGTCGTTTTGCGATTCGGGAAGCCACATATACTTCTGTCTTGATTCGCCGAACCCCATTCCGAACAGTCCGCCCGATCCTATGGCTATTTTCGACTGCACAGTCTGCCATTCGGCGGCGGAAAGCTCCGAAGAGCTGATATCCTCTGTTGTTGTACCCTGAGCCTGCAAACGGTCAAATATGTATGAAAAGTCTTTTCCCATCAAAGTTGCCGCAATAAGCATAACAACCATACATACTGCAAGAACAAGGATCAGCCTTCCCAATGTCTTCCACTTAATTCCGCCGATAAATATGATTCCCATGCCTATTATCATAAAAATCATTACACCCGACATATGCCGCTGCAAAAACAGCAAGCCACCGCATAAGCCCAGAACGAGCGTATAAAATATTACCTGAGTTTTCATATCCACAGGCTTTTTAAGCTGTCTTGTTATCCACCACGAAAGCAGAATTATGAGCGCAAGCTTATAAAATTCCGAAGGCTGAACCATTCCCATGCCCGGAATAACAAGCCATCTCTTTGCCCCTGCGTTTTCATATCCGAAAAGCGAGGTGTAAAGCATTATAACGGTCAGTATACCGAAAGCACTCAGAGCCACCCATCTTTTCTGAAAAAAGTGATAGTCCCAAAAGGATAAAATGAGCATAACGGCTATTCCGAGCACTGCCGCAAACGCCTGCGCTTTAACAAAATGATAGCCGTCCTGATACTCTGTCATTCCCTCGATATAGCTTGCGGAAAACATCATTACTATTCCGTAAACAAGCAAAACCAAAACTATCAGAAAGAAAGATTTATCCATCTCTCCGCCCGCAAAAAGCGACAGTATACCTTTTCTTCTTTTTTTCAGGGCAGCTTCCCTCGCCGTTCTCTGATTAGATACGACGGTATTGTTATTGCCGTTTGAATTGTTTTGAGTATTGCCGCCCGCCATATGCCGCACCGTCCTGTAAAAGTATTAAATATATTTTTGCGTTTTTATTTATGCAGCGTCATGCCCGCTGTCCACCAGATTCCGAGCAGACATCCTATAAGCGTTACCGCCGAAAAAACAACAACGATTTTATATTCTCCCCATTTGCAAAGCTCAAAATGATGATGAATTGGGCTCATTTTAAAAATTCTTTTTCCGGTAGTTTTATAGGAGATAACCTGCAAGATAACCGACAGGGATTCGATTACATAAACAATTCCCATCAGCGGTATTAAAAAATGAAATCCCGAGGCGAACCCGAGCGCGACCACGCATCCTCCGAGAAACATCGAGCCCGTATCGCCCATAAACACCCTCGCCGGATGAAGGTTCCACACCAGAAAGCCTAAGCATCCGCAGGCAAGAGCGATTGAAAACGACGAGTACACCCCGTTTCCGACCAAAAGGAAAATGACCGCGAAAGAAAGCGCGTAAACTGTCGTCATTGTTCCGCAAAGCCCGTCTATTCCGTCCGAAAGGTTTACCGAATTAACCATAAAAATAATAAAAAGAATCATCAAAGGATAATAAAAAATCCCGAAATTGATACTTCCGATAAACGGGAAAACTATCTTTGTCGATGTGTCGCCGAGAACATACAAAACAAAGAGATACGCTCCCGAAATCAAAACCTGCAAAACAATTTTCTGCTTTGCGGTTAGTCCGAGATTTCTCTTTTTTACAACCTTTATATAGTCGTCGAAAAAGCCGACAAGCATAAACATTAATGCCATTGTCATGCCTGTCAGAAGCTTAAGTCCCTGCAAACCCATATCTATATCAGAGCCGCTGTTTACAACGCTTAAAAGCCCGTATCCCAGCCACGACGCGATAACGGTTGAAACGATAAACATTATTCCGCCCATAATAGGCGTTCCCGCTTTGTCCTTATGCCAGCGGGGGCCTATTTCGAGTATGGTCGCTCCGGCTTTGAGCCTCATAAGGAAAGGTATTAGTTTTTTTCCGCTCAGAGCCGCTGTCAGAAAAGAAACTATTCCGACAATAAGGTTTATCCAAAAGGGTATCTGCATAAATTTTTCTGTCCTTTCAACTGCTTATGTGTTTATACGCTACTTGAGCTGCGAAAGAGCCTCGGCGACAACCTCCCGCTCATCAAAGTGAATTTTCACGTTGTCCTTCAGAATTTGATAATCCTCATGTCCTTTTCCGGCGAGAACAATCACATCTCCGCTTTGAGCTGTCAAAACAGCCTTGAATATGGCTTCTTTGCGGTTGACTATCGTCTCATGAGGAACTTTACCGGTGTCTATGCCCTTTAAAATATCCTTTATTATTTCTTCGGGGTCTTCGTTTCTCGGATTATCCGAGGTGATATAAAGAAAATCTGCGTTTTTAGCCGCCGCCTTTGCCATCAAAGGTCTTTTTGCGGCGTCACGGTTTCCTCCGCACCCGAAAAGACAAACCACTCTGCCCTTGGCAAAGCCTTTTACGCATTTTAAAATGTTTTCAAGCGCGTCGGGAGTGTGAGCATAGTCGGTAATAACGGTAAAATCACGTCCTGTCGGCACTATCTCGCATCTTCCCCTGACTCCCTCAACTCCGCTCATCAGCCTTGCCGACTCCGCCGTATCAAATCCGAGTAGCTCCATAGCCGCCAAAACAGCGGTTACGTTAGATATGTTGTATATTCCGGGAAGAGCGGTTTCAACAAAATGCGTACGCTTTCCGTCTGAAAACCAGAATGTCGATTTTGTATCGTGAAGCTTTATGCAGTCGGCGTAAAAATCACTCATTCCCTCGGTTGAAAAGCCGTATTTTTTACATTCAGCTTCTGAGTAATATCTTTTCCCGTATTCGTCGTCGACGTTTATAAGCGCGGTTTCGCACATTGAAAAAATCAGCTTCTTGGCGTTATAGTAATTTTCCATACTGCCGTGAACGTCGAGATGATCCTGAGTAAGATTGGTAAACAAGGCGAGCTTAAAAACTATCGGTCCGAGCCTTTTTTGCTCAAGTCCCTGCGAGGACGCCTCCATCACGACGTATTCGCAGCCCTCGTCAGCCATACTTCTTAAAAGCTCAAACAAATCATATGTTTCGGGAGTAGTTCGTTCGGTGTGAATAATTTTGTCGCCTATTTCGTTTTGGCATGTGCCGATAAGCCCCGCTTTTTTTCCGTGAGCCGAAAGAAGCTTTTTTATAACTGTGGTTATCGTGGTTTTTCCGTTTGTTCCCGTAACGCCGATTATCTTCAATTCTCGTTCGGGGTGACCGAACCATGCGGCGCACAGTCTTGAGTAAAAATCCCTTGTGTCAGGCACTATAATTTGATTTTTCAGTCCCAAATCTCTCTCGCATACTACCGCCAAAGCGCCTTTTTCGAGCATTTCGGCGGCATGGTCATGAGCGTCAAAGCTTTTTCCCTTTATGCAAACAAACAGTCCGTTTTCGGGAGGATTTTTCGTATTGCTTGATATGCTTTCGACTTCAAAATCCTCCAAATCAGTATCGGCAATACCGTTTATAAGCTCATACAATCTCAAAGATATCCTCTCCTAACCTGTTTGGGAGTAAAATCACATCAACCGGTCTCGTCGTTGACATAAAAGTACGCTTCGATAACAGTTCCTTTTGGCACCGACACCCCGACGTAATTTTGAACCGAGGCTGTGGCTCCGTCTTTATATACAGCTCCGCCGAGAGGCTTTAGGTTCAAGCCGCAAGACTGAATAGTTTCCGTTGCCTCCCTGAGTGTCATTCCTGAGAGATCCGGCGCAATTACATAGTCCTCGTCGTAATCCTCTTCGGTATAAAGTATTATTGTTCCTCCTCTGGGAATTGAGTTTCCGGAAGAAGGCACTTGTTTAACTACAGTTCCTCCTTCTCCCACAACGTCGCATTTGAATCCGAGAGAAGCAATTGTGCTCTGAGCTCTTGTAAGATCCGCGCCGGTAACATCAGGTATCGCGATTTCAAGCCTTTCAAGCTCTTCCTCGGTGTATTCGGCAAAATAGCCGAGATACGGCAGAATCTGCTCAAAGACTTCGGAAACGACAGGCGCCGCAACCTTACTTCCGTAATAGTCTCCGCCTCTCGGGTCATCAACCATGGCAAGCATTATAATTTCCGGATCTTCCGCGGGGAAAAATCCTACATATGACGAGACATAGGTGTTTCCTTCTGGATTTTCGTCAAGCTTTTGCGAGGTTCCCGACTTTCCTCCGATAGAATAGCCCTTTATATAGGCGTTGCTTCCGTTGTTAGTATTAACAACGCTTTCAAGCGTTTCTCTCATAATTGCCGATGTTTCCTCGGAAATAACCTGCCTTTTAATTGTAGGCTCATAGTCCTTGACTACATTTCCGTCAGTGTCAACTATTTTATCGACAATATACGGCGTTACTAGATACCCTCCGTTTATGGTTGCTGCATACGCTGTAATCATCTGAATAGGCGTAACCTTATTAGTCTGTCCGAAAGCGCAAACGGAAAGGTCGATCAAAGACATTCTCGAATAAGGAACATAAATACTGTCCGCCTCGCTCGGAAGGTCTATTCCGGTTTTTTCGGTAAATCCGTACGCTTCAAAGTACTGACAGAACAGTTTTGCGCCGAGAGCCTGACCTATCTGTACAAACGCCGGGTTGCATGAATTTGTCATCGCTGTTACAAAATCCTGAACCCCGTGAGCTTTAGATGACCAGCAGTTAATAGTTCTGTCCGCCACTACAATGCTTCCGGTACAGTAAAAAGTGTCGTCTGTTGATATGATTTTTTCCTCAAGGGCGGACGATCCTGTTATAACCTTAAATACAGAGCCGGGGTAATACAGCTCGGAAATAGCTTTGTTTTTCCATTGCTTAGCCCACGCCGCGCTCTTTTCCTCCGTATACAGCTCCTCATCATCTATTATTCCGGCAAGTCTTTCAGCGGTCGACTGATCATAAATCTCGGCAGGGCTGTTCAGGTCATATCCCGGGCTTGTCGCCATCGCGAGTATCTCTCCGGTATTGCAGTTCATGACAATTGCGCAGCCCCTGTTTACAGCCTCGTTTTCCTGAACCTGCTTTGCCAGCGCCTTTTCGGTATAATACTGAATGGTCATGTCTAGATTTGTATATAGAGAGTCTCCGTCCTGGGCGTCATAGCTTTGCTTGTATTTATAGGGTATTTCATTTCCGTGAGCGTCCTTTGCGGTTATGATTCTGCCGTCAACTCCGGTCAGATAGTCGTCATAATAGGATTCAAGCCCGTAAATTCCGTAGCCGTCGTAATGAAGGTGGCCTATAACGCTCGCAGCCATTTCGTTTTGAGGATAAAACCGCTTTGACTGCGGGGTTGCTCCTACCGACGTTATACCCTCTTCGTACATTTTTTCGAGTATTTCAACGGCTGTAGTTTTTTCAACCTGCTTTTTGATTTCCTGATAGGCGTTATCCTTAAAGCACTTTTCCCTAACATCCGACGCTTCCACATCAAGCGCTTCGGAAAGCACTTGGCAAATATAGTCTATATGCTCTGTGTCGCGCTCCTGAAACGTTTTCGGGTCAACAAAAATAGTGTATACCGTCGCGCTCTGGGCGAGAACCTGTCCGTTTTTGTCATAAATCGAGCCTCGGTTTGCCCTGACTCTCGTGCTTGAAAACTGCTGGTCGTTGGCAAGCTCCTGATATACAGCGCTTTCGGTAACGGATATTCTGAACAGACCTATTGAAATCAAAACGAGAACCGCCGCAACTGCGGCAGCGGCAAATCCGTTGAGACGCCTTTTCATAACACTGGTTGTTTTTACCGACATATTTGTATCCTTTCTGTCACAGAAACAATTTACCCCGCTTAAAGCGGCGAAAACAGCAGTTTTTCGCTAAGCCCCGCCTTAGAAACAAGAAAGCTAAGTTTACCCTCCCCGTCCTGATAAGAGCATAAGCTTAACTTTCTCGTCCTCATATTGTTTATTATATATTATTCATTAAGCTCCGATATATTCCAGAGCATCCATAATCCAATTTTTTATTTTAACAAAAATATTATTGTCTGATGAGCTTGCAGACTTTATAACGGTGTCGTTCGGAACTTCAACATACTCTATCTGAGCTTTGTCAAGCTTTTCAAGCCCGAGAATGTTTTCCGCGTAGTCCTCGACCCTCTGAATAGAGGTTTTTGAATCATATTCGGTCTGCATCCTGAGATTTTCATTTTTAAGCTCTGTCAGCTGAGTCTGAAGTTCAGACTGCTCACGGAAAAGTCTGTTCGACTCAACCTTTCCGTAAAGAATAGAGCAAAGAAGCATAAACGCTATGGTGGCGTTAATGAAAGCCCTGAACGCAGATTTAGGTCTTTTAATCTTAATCGGGTTAGGATTCCTTTTAACAGTTATTCTCGGCTTTGCTTCAGCCTCTGGCTTAGGCTCATAGACCGAAAGATCGTATGCTAAATTGTCCCTACCGTAATCAGACATCTTTTAATCCCATCCTTTTAATTTATATCATCCGTTTTTAACGTCTATAATTTTTCAATAATTCTCAGCTTTGCGCTTCTGCTTCTCAAATTTGCCTCAAGCTCTTCCTTGCCCGCCTCAATCGGCTTTTTGTTCACAAGCCTGCCTCTCGGCGTCTTTCCGCAAACGCAGACCGGAAACTCAGGCGGACAAATACAGCCTTTGCAAAACTCAGCAAACTTTTGCTTAACCATCCTGTCCTCAAGCGAATGGAAGGTTATAATGCAAAGCCTGCCGCCCTTGTTAAGGCAGTCAAACGCTTTGTCAAGCGCTGTTCCGAGGTGGGTAAACTCGCTGTTTACCTCAATTCTGATAGCCTGAAAGGTCTTTTTGCATGGATTTTTCTCTCTCCTGACCTTCTGCGGGACAGAGCTTTTAACAATCTCCGCAAGCTCAAGCGTAGTTTCAATAGGCTTTATCTCTCTTTGCCTTACTATATTCAAAGCAATATTTCTTGCGAATTTTTCTTCGCCGTATTCAAAAATAATTCTTGAAAGCTCCTCAAACGAATAGGTGTTTACAACGTCTTTTGCCGACATTCCCTCTTTGCTCATTCTCATATCAAGCAAAGCGTCGCTGTGATAGGAAAATCCACGCTCAGCCTGATCAAGCTGGTGAGAAGAAACTCCCAAGTCAAGCAGTATGCCGTCGGCTCCCGAAATTCCTCGCTCCGAAAGCACCTCGTCAATTTCCGAATAGTTTCGGTGAACAACCTCGGCGTTAAAGTCTTTTAATCTTTCCGCCGCGACCGCCACTGCTTCCGGGTCACGGTCAATAGCTATCAGCCTGCCGGTCGTAAGTCTTTTCGCGATCTCTCTTGAATGTCCCGCTCCGCCTGTAGTCCCGTCAACATAAACGCCGTCGGGCTTAATATTTAGCCCCTCCATGCACTCGCTGAGCAGAACCGGTATATGCACAAACTCCACGCTGTTACCCTATATATCAAGCTCGGCCATGGCGGCGTCCAGCTTGTTTTCCGAGAACTCAGCCATATAAGCCTCATAGCTCTCTCTGTCCCAGATTTCCGCCCTGTCGGACGTTCCGAGCACCACAATGTCCTTCTCAAGCTTTGCGTGGTCTCTGAGTGCCTGAGGTATCAGTATTCTTCCCTGCTTGTCCGCCTCAACCTCACACGCTCCGGCAATGAAAAATCTGCGAAGCTCATTTCCGCCCTTGCCCATAGGCACAGCCTTGATTTTCTCGGCGAAAACTCCCCATTCTTCCTCGGGATAAACAAAAAGACATCCGTTGTTTCCTCTTGTGACCATGAACTTCTCGCCTATCTGCTCGCGAAGCTTATTCGGAAAGCTCATTCTTCCCTTTACGTCCATATTGTGATAATATGTTCCCGTCAGCATTTCAACAAGCAAGAAATTCACCTCTGATCGCTTATTTGTCACGGTTTCAGGCACTTAATACCGCAAATTACCCCAAATCACCACCGTGTACATTTATTATATACTCACCGTCAGAAAATTGCAAGCATTTTTGTCTTTCTGAAGCTCGTCGTTTTTCACGATTTTTCGGCAAACTTTTTATTTAGTTTATATAAAAAACAGGCGTATTTTTATTGCGAAGGCTGTTTTTTATTAATCTTTGGCATAATAATTTCCAATGTATTGTGTAAACTTTTTGTGAACAAGGACAAACGGCGGCAATCACCGCAGACCGCCGCCGAATTTTCTATTTTTTCATAGCTTTCAAACGCTTCATTACGTCGTTTCCGCCCTCGCCGAAATATTCGTGAAGCTTTTCATATTCAGCGTAAAGCTTGTTATAGGCCTCAACATTTTCCGCAATAGGAGTAAACACCTTGTCCTTGAGCTTGCCCATGACAGCGGAAGCTTCGCCGATAGTATCGAACCCGCCTCTTGCTTTTCCTGCCGCCACAGCTCCGAAAATTGCCGAGCCGAGCGCAGGCCCCTGCGGAGAGCCTGAAACCCTGATAGGCATATTGATAACGTCAGCATATATCTGCATAGTCATCTCGTCCTTTTCTGGTATTCCTCCCGCGGCATAGTACTCGTTCACGGGGACGCCGTATTTTCTGAATGTCTCGATAATTTTTCTTGTGCCGAAAGCAGTCGCTTCCATAAGAGCGCGGTAGATTTCCTCAGGCTTTGTCGTAAGCGTCATGCCCAGAATCATACCTGTCAAATCAACGTCAACAAGCACCGAACGGTTTCCGTTCCACCAGTCGAGAGCCAAAAGTCCGCTTTGTCCGGGTCTGAGCTTTGACGCCTTTTCACGGATATACTTGTGAATATTTACACCCTGCTCTCTCGCCGCCTGCATATAGCTCTCAGGCACGCAGTATTTTGTAAACCAGCCGAGATGGTCTCCCACGCAGGACTGACCTGCCTCGTATCCGTAAAGTCCGGGAAGAATACCGTCCTTAACAACTCCGCACATTCCCTTAACTTCTTTTTCCTCGGTTCCCAAAAGCATATGACAGGTTGAAGTGCCCATAATGGCGAGCATTTTGCCGGGACCGTCTATTTTAACCGCAGGGACGCAGACGTGAGCGTCAACGTTTCCGACAGCTACCGCTGTTCCGACCTTAAGTCCTGTGAGCTTTGCAGCCGCCTCGGTTATTTCTCCGGCTTTTTTTCCCAGAGGAGTTATCGGGCAGTTGAATTTGTCCTCAATGACGTTTTCAAGCTTCGGATGAAGCGCTTTGAAAAACTCCTTTGAAGGATATCCGTCCTCACTGTGCCAGATAGCCTTATATCCCGCCGTACAGGAGTTTCTTGTCTGAACGCCCGTAAGCTGCCACACAAGCCAGTCGGTCGCTTCGATTATGTAATCAGTCTCGTCATAAACCTCGGGCGCTTCGTCAACCATTTGCCAGACCTTCGGGAAAACCCATTCTGAGGAGATTTTTCCGCCGTAGCGCTTAAGCCATTTTTCTCCTCTTTCCTCGGCGATTTTGTTGAGGGCGTCCGCTTTATCCTGAGCGGCATGATGCTTCCACAGCTTAATATAAGCATGGGGCTGAGACTTGAATTTATCAAGGAAGCAAAGAGGTGTGCCGTCCTTTTTGACAGGGAGAATCGTGCAGGCTGTTACGTCAAGACCTACGCCGACAACATCCTCAGCCGAAACGCCCGACTGCTTCAGCACTTCGGGGATAGTATACCCCAAAACGTCTAGATAGTCCTGCGGATGCTCAAGAGCCCAGTCGTGTCCGAGCTTCGTTCCGTCGGGAAGCTGTTCTTCCATAACCGCGTGAGGATATTCCAAAACGGCGGAGGCTACTTCTTCTCCGGTTTCAAGATTGACTATAACCGCTCTGCCCGAAAGGGTGCCGTAATCTATGCCTATTGAATATTTTGCCATTATTTGTACCGTCCTTTACATATAATAATCAAGAATAGTATACAATATTTTCGCACAAAAAACAAGTCTAAAAAAAGCACTTTAATATAAAATTTATACGAATTTCAATCCTTCGGCCCTAATTGCTATTTCTGACCGTAATAGGCATTTGCGCCGTGTTTTCTCAAATAGTGCCTGTCCAACAGCTCCTGCTGCATGGGCGTAGCTGTTCTGCCTGAAATCTGTTCGGTGAACAGAGCCATTTTCGCGCACTCCTCAAGAATTACCGAATGATGCACGCTGTCGACGGCGTCTTTTCCCCATGTAAACGGTCCGTGCGAATGAACAAGCACCGCCGGAATTTGGTCGGGGTCAATATTTTTAAAAGTCTCAACAATGACAAGCCCTGTGTTTTTTTCGTATTCGCCCGAAATTTCCTCCGGAGTCATTTTTCTTGTGCAGGGAATTTCACCGTAAAAATAATCGCCGTGAGTAGTGCCGTAAGCCCTCACTCCCCTGCCCGCCTGCGCAAACGAAGTGGCGTAAGTCGAGTGGGTATGAGTGACTCCTCCGATATTCGGGAAAGCCTTGTAAAACTCAATATGTGTGGGTGTGTCAGACGACGGCCTTAAATTTCCCTCAACAACTTTTCCCTCAAGGTCAACCACAACCATGTCCTCAGGCTTCATCTCGTCATACTCGACTCCCGACGGCTTGATAACAACAAGTCCCTTTTCCCTGTCAATTCCCGAAACGTTTCCCCATGTAAAGGTGATAAGCTTGTACTTGGGCAAAAGCATATTGGCTTCATAGACCTCTTTTTTCAAATTTTCAAGCATTTTTATTTCTCCTTTAATATAAAAATTAATAATTGCCGTTGGTCACTAATCCGCCCAAACGTTCATATAATGATAAGGCAGGAAAAGGTTTAAGGTTTAAAGGTCAACGTGCGCGCACACGATTCCGGCTTTTGTAATGTCGATAAAAGCGTAGGACGGCTTGTTGCCGTCTCTCGGCAAAGCGGCGCTTCCCGGATTTAATATGTGAACACCATCGCGGTATTCATAAAACCGACAGTGCGTGTGACCGAAAAGCGCGATATTCGCGTTGTTTTCCCTCGCAAGGCGCAGTATAAGCCCATCTGAGGACTTCACTCCGTAGGCATGACCGTGAGTAAAAACCGCTTTCGCGTTTTCAAACGAAAATGTTTTAACCTGCGGCAGAAGTGAGCCATAGTCGCAGTTTCCCGCAACCATAATAACCTGTTTGTCGGGAAAAAGGCAGGAAACATTTTCGACCTCACGCTCTCCGTCGCCGAGAAAAATAAATACGTCCGCATTGCGGTTGCGCTCGAAAATCCTCAAAACGGAGTTAAAGCTCCCGTGGGAATCGGAAAAAACAACAATACGCAAATTTCAGCACTCCTTTTCGATTATTTTAACACAGTAAAGCAAACTTTTCAATACATTTTACTGAAAGGAAAGATATTTATGAACCTGAATCAAAAGCAGCTGGAAGCTCTGATTGCAATTGCGAGCAAAAAGCTCGGAACGACCCCTCAGGCGCTTGAGCAGGAGCTTAAAAAAGGCACCTTTGACCGTGCTTTGGAAGGAATGCCTAAGCCTCAGGCGGCGATGCTTCAGCAGGCGCTTGCAAATCCGAAAATCGCCGAACAGATTCTCTCTTCGCCTCAGGCAAAGGAAATATTCAAAAAGCTTGTCGGAGGAAAATAACAGCCCAAAACAAAGTCTTAAAGGAGGTGTCTGCGCGGTATGGACGATATGATGGAAAAGATTCAGGCGGTTTTAAACGACGAGGAGAGTATGAAGCAAATCAGCCAGATTGCGCAGGCTCTCGGCTCGGGAGACGGCGGCACGTCGGACGGTTCCTCTTTTTCAGGATCTGATTCCGAAAAAGACAAAGACGGCGGACTCGGCGATTTTGACATGGCAAAACTCGCGAGTTTGGCGGCTATACTCTCAAGTTCCGCAAAAAATGACCCGAACACCGACTTTCTTCTTGCTCTCAAGCCTCTTTTGAAGGATGAGAATCAGGCTAAAGTCGACAGACTTTTAAAAATTTTCAGGCTTCTTGCCGTTTGGCCCGCTATAAAAGAAAGCGGTATTTTGGGAGGGGATTTCCTTGGCATCTTATAACCGCGGAGGATTTGTGCCGTATACAGAAAAAGACGTCAAAACCATGCAGGAGGAAGCTGTCCGCAGAGTCATGGAAATGCAGAGCAGGTCAAAAAGCATGGCAAACTCATATCAGGGAAATAACAAAAACGGCACAGGCAGTCAAAATCAGAGCAAGCCTTCGCAAAACGCCGGAAGGCAGAATCACTCTCAGACACACTCTCAAAACAGCTATAAAAACGGCGCTTCTCAGAATCAGTCCGGCGGCTCGTTCGGCTCTTTGCCTAAAAATCAAAATTCATTCCAAAGTGCGAATAATCAGTCTCAGAAATCCGCTCAGTCTGTCAGCCAAAACAGAGATATACTGAGCGCTTTTTTCCCTGACGGTCTGAAGCTCGACGAGGAAAAGGTGCTTATAGGCATACTTATTTTTCTGCTCGCCAAAAACGGCGCCGATATCAAACTTTTACTGGCGCTCGGATATCTGCTTTTGTAGCGGAAATTTAAAATATGGTAACAAAATTAAAACGGCAT
This sequence comes from uncultured Clostridia bacterium, assembly GCA_944385905.1. GTDB lineage: Bacteria > Bacillota > Clostridia > Oscillospirales > Ruminococcaceae > CALWZA01. Next base: position 16,743 of record CALWZA010000031.1, on the reverse strand, counting down.
TGTGCTAAAATATGATTAAAAGTGCGGCGCTTTGCCGAGAGAAGAGAAAGGATGAATACAATGCCTGTTGAATTTAAAAACGACGCGTTTTATATTTGCACAAAAAACACAAGCTATGTTATCAAAAACGAAAACGGACTGCTTGTAAATTACTACTGGGGAAAGAAAATTCCGAACGAGGACCTAGACTATTCTCAGTGGAAAGGCTATGTTGTCTGGTCTAACAACAATGATGTCAAGTCATGGGAAATGCCTGTATACGGCAAGGGCGATTACAAAAGCCCCGCTTTGGAACTTGAGTTTGCCGACGGAAGCAGATTATGCGAGCTGAAATATGTCTCTCACCGAATTTTTGACGGAAAGCCTGCCCTTGAGGGACTCCCCTCATCATACTGCGAAACCTCAGACAATGTTTCAACTCTTGAAATAACCGCTGAGGACTTTCTCACGAAAACAGTATGCAAGCTTTACTACACCGCGTTTTACGATTATGACGCTCTAACCCGCCACGCGGTAATTTGCAATAACTCGGATAAAAATATTGTCATAAACAGAATGCTGAGCGCAAGCGTTGATTTTTTCGACACGGACTTTGAGCTTATAACTCTTGAGGGCGCATGGGCAAGAGAAAGACACATCGAAAGAAACAAGCTTATGCACGGAATCCAGACAGTTTCAAGCGTCAGAGGCGGAAGCAGCCACAACAAAAACCCTTTCGGCGCTCTTGTAAGGCCTTACACAACCGAAAACAGCGGCGAGGTTTATGCCTTAAACCTTGTTTACAGCGGAAATTTCGAACTCAACGCCGAGCTTTCAAGCTATGACACCCTGAGATTTCAAATAGGCTTAAACTCATTTGATTTTAAGTGGACTTTGGCACCCGGCGAAAGCTTTACCTCTCCCGAATGCGTTATGGTTTACTCAAACAAGGGTTTAAACGGCATGTCGGAGATTTTTCACAGGCTTTACAGGGAAAGGCTTTGCAGAGGAAAATTCAAAAACGCGGAAAGACCTATACTTATAAACAACTGGGAAGCTACTTATTTCAACTTTGACGAGGACAAGCTTTTAAGCCTCGCTCAAAAGGCAAAGGATGTCGGAATTGAGCTTTTTGTTCTCGACGACGGCTGGTTCGGTCACAGAAACAGCGACAACTCATCTCTCGGCGACTGGTACGTCAACACCGAAAAGCTTCCGAACGGGCTGAAAAACCTTGTTGACAAGGTAAACGGTCTGGGACTTAAGTTCGGACTCTGGTTTGAGCCTGAAATGATTTCTCCCGACAGCGACCTTTACAGAAAGCACCCCGACTGGTGTCTTCACATCGGCGGCAGGGAAAGAACAGAAATTCGCCAGCAGCTTATACTCGACCTTTCAAGAAAAGAAGTGTGCGATTATATAATTGAATCGGTAAGCTCGGTTTTAAAAAGCGCGAACATATCCTATGTCAAATGGGATATGAACAGGAGCATGACCGAAATAGGCTCGGCAGCACAGCTTCCCGAAAAGCAGTCTGAGACCGCTCACAGATATATGCTCGGTCTTTACAGAGTCATGGAGGAGATAACCTCAGCCTTCCCCGACGTTTTATTTGAAGGCTGCAGCGGAGGCGGCGGACGTTTTGACCCCGGTATACTTTACTATATGCCTCAAATCTGGACAAGCGACGACACCGACCCGATTGAGAGGCTTTACATTCAGTACGGCACCAGCCTGGTCTATCCCGTTTCGTCAATGGGAGCGCACGTTTCGGCTTCTCCTAACCACCAGACAGGCAGAAACACCTCTCTTCAAATGCGCGGCGACGTCGCAATGAGCGGAAACCTCGGCTATGAGCTTGACCTGACAAAAATGAACGACCGGGAGCTCGGTCAGATTAAAGACCAAATAGCTTTCTATAAGAAAAACAGAAGAACCTTCCAATACGGCTCGTTTTACAGAATCGCCGACCCTGCAAAGAGCAGATTTGCCGCATGGGAGTTCGTTTCAGAGGACAAAAACGAAGTCATCGCTGTTTTCTATAAAATTTTAACTCAGCCAAACAATACGCAAAAACATTTCAAGCTTGTAGGACTCGACGAAAACGCACTGTATAGACTTGACGGAACTGACATAACTGTCTCAGGAAGCATACTTATGAACGCAGGCGTAATATTCGATGAGCCCTACGGAGATTTTGTAAGCAAAATGATAAAATTTACTAAAACATAAACTGATTTAAATTTGTCGGCAGGCAAAAATTAAGCACTGAGCGGATTTTCCGCCCAGTGCTTTTTGTTCGATAGATTTCGGTTATTCGGTGATTTCACAGTATACAAAGCCGAGTCCGTTTGTTGAGAAATAAACAGTTCCGTAGCGGTTATTGTCGCCGTAAATGGCTCTTACTCCGCCCATTGTGTAATCATCCTCATTAAGCTTTACCCATGTTGCTCCGCCGTCTTCGGAGGCGTAAAGTCCGGTAACTTCGCCGTCAACAGGTCTGCCCCAGATGTAGATGACAGGAGGTCTTTCATCATTTGCGGCCTTTCCGACTGTAAACGATTTAATGATTTTCAGGTTTTCATAAGGAGTGCATGTCATTCCGAAATCGGTAGAAACATTAAGCATTCTGTCACTTGTCTGAATCAGCAGTGTTCCTGTGCGTCCCGGAACAACACATACCGCGTTTCCTGTGACGGAAAGTTCAATTTCGGATTTTTCAAATGTCAGGCCCTTATCCTTGCTTATCCAAAGCTGATTGCTGTTGACCGCATAAAGGACATTAGAATCAACAGGGTCGGCAAAAAGGGTCGATGAGCCCGCAAGAGTAATTATCTGCTGCCATGTTTTACCTTTGTCGTCGGTATAATAAGTTGAGCCGGCAGTTGACCAGAAGATTCGCGAACCGTCCGCTGCAATCGCAGCGCTTCCGTCAGCCGCGCTCGAAGCGGGACGGGTTTCAACCTCATACATTGTAGCGCCGCCGTCTTCAGTAATAGCCATTGAATCACCGAGCTTAAGCCAGAAATTCGGGTTAGTAGCACAATATGCAAAACCGGTAGTGTTTCCGTAAGCGATCGGGTGACGCGGTGAGTAAACATGAATGTCTTCATACATGCATCCGTCGATGTCTCCGACGCCTGTAACGGTCTTTCCGCCGGGTACGCTCATAAAGCTCAGAGGTACCGTCTCTTCAATTCCGTGTGAATCAAAATAGAACTGAGTGTTTTCATAGTCAAATATGTTGTCAGATGTGAAAACTCCGTTTCCTGAAACAACATGAACGGTGTCAGGATTAAACGGGTCCATTACAAGGCAGGTTGTCCAGTGAATAGCGAAGCCGTTTTCAAGCCATGTGCAGCCGTTCGTATCAATATTTTGAGTAGAGCACTCGTTCCATGTTGTTCCGCCGTCAGTTGAAACAAAGAACCTATCTCCCCAACCGGACTGCTGCTGTACCCATACGTTATTTGTACTTACAGCTATCCTCTGCGGATTCTCAGGGTCAACCGCAACGTCTCCGACAGGAAGATTATCCGGAAGTTTAAAGTCTTTCATATCTCCGGTGTTCGGGTCGTAGATGATAAATCCGCCCTTTGTTGAGCCGCCGGGACCCGGATGATCCGAATAAACTATTACAAGCTTGTCGTCGCCGGTCCATCTGAGATGAGTCGGGAGCATTCCGGAAGGAATGAGATTAAGCGGTTCCCATGTCTCGCCGGCGTCGTTTGAAACATACAAATTAGCGTCATCAGTTCTTGAGACTCCGGCAAAAACTCTTGACGAGCCTTCTCCTTCTGTTCCCGTTGTCCTGTCAAACATAACGCAGTTTATTCCGACTTCATTTTCTGTTGTGATAATATCAAGTCCGGTAAGAGTTCTCCATGTTTTTCCGCCGTCTTCAGACTTTGCAATGCCTCTTGATCTGCCTCCGGCAATAAGAACGTCTGTATTATTAGGGTCAACCATAATTCTCGAGCTGTTTCCTCTTCCGAGACCGTTTCCGTGAATTTTAAAATAGTCGCTTACATCGACGGTTTCAAATGTTTCTCCGTAATCCTCGGAAATAAGCAATGTAGCGTTTGAACCGCAGAATACGTAAATTTTAGCTGCGTCAGTTGGGTCAACAGCCAGTCCGTCAACCATAAGAAGTCCGCCCGATTCAGGCCATGTAAGTGAAAGCGATCTCCATCTCTGCTCGCTTTCCGACCAGCGGTAAGCTCCTCCTACGTCTGTTCTTACATACATTACGCCCTCTTCACAGGTAGGGATGATCTCGGTTACATATCCTCCTCCTCCTACGGGAAGCTGATCAAAATTAAAAGATACTTCGCCTAGCTGTGTGTCATCGTCCTTGATTTTGTAGTTTAACATATCGTTGTCAGAGCCTCCGCATCCGGCCGCTGACAAAGCAATTGCTGCAACAAGCGCAGCAGCGGCTGCTTTTTTTAGCATTAAAACTTCCTCCTTCTCAAATTAAGTGTTTGCCGATTTGCTTTTATAGCCTCCAACCACCTCCGCGAACTTTGGTTTTATAGCAAACGCGTCAGAAATCCAAACATTAAAGCTTTGCTTTTTACCTTTGTTTAGCCCTTCTGCCGTTTTTACCGAAACTGATAAGGAATGCCGTTTGAATCAAAAGCAATTTCCATGCGTGACAAATACCAGTTTTGCCCTCCATCAAGACTGCCCTGATAATAAAGCCAAACTTTTCCGTCTGTGCCGCAAAAAACAAAAGGATGTCCCGATTCGCTTGCGTTAAAGTCCCCCTCTTTACCGTTTGCGATAAACGGCTTTTCGCAAAACAGTTTGTCAAACGTTCTTCCGTCCGATGACGCCGCGCAGCCTATCTGCCGGGGAGAGCAGTTATACGCTCCGCCGTAAAACATATATATTTTTCCGTTATCAACTATCGTTGCGGGTGCTTCTATGCAGTTTTGCTCCCACTTCATTTCAGGAAAAAGAACCGAGCATGCGCAAATCTGTTTGAAGTCGCCGAAACCGTATCCGCTGTCAGTAAGCGGAGCACAGGCGGCGGCAATTTTCTGAACTGCATAAGCGTGATCTCTGGTCGCGGTATATAAAAAGAGCTTATTATTAAAAATACAGACATCGGCATCGATAGCTCTGCCGCAGCACCAGTCTTTTGTCGGGCTGAAAATCGGGTTGCCGGCGTTTTTTTCAAAATTGATTCCGTCATCGAAAACCGCATGGCAAATCGAATCGCCTGCTCCGAATCCGTAGGTCTGATAAAACAAATGTATTCTGCTGTTTAAAACGACTGCGCCGGGTGCGGCTACTCCTTTTTTTCAAACTCCTGCGTCATCGGAAGGCTTCCTGAAACTTCCCGGTTTTCTCCGTCCTGCGATACCGCTATTCCTATAATCAAGTTTGCTCCTATATTTTCATCGGGCAAAGTCGAATAGTACATAAAATACTTTCCGTTAGAGAACACGACGGTGGGATCTTTCGCAAAATCTCTTCCGCCTCTGTTGTCTGTGAACAGCATTATTATTTCCTCTCATAATTAAAAAGATTTTTTAACTATTATAAAACAATGCTTTGTGAAAATCAAGCAAAACTTATTACTTTTTTAAATTATTTTGATGTTCTTTTTTACATCTAAATTATGTTTATGATATATTAAAAAGCGGGGATCCTTAACAGGACTCCCGCCTTACAAGAAATTAGTCCTTTTTTGATTATGCGGCGTCCGCATTTAAACTTACTGCACTCTTATACATGTTTTCCGCAAAAATTCCGTAGCCCCTTGTTGGGTCATTGACGAAAACATGAGTAACCGCGCCTACAAGCTTTCCGTTTTGGATGATCGGAGAACCGCTCATTCCCTGAACTATTCCTCCGGTTTTACTTAAAAGCTCCGGGTCGGTCACCTTAATAACAAGATTTTTTGTAGCCGCGTTGTTAAAAATATCTACCCTTTCTATTTCAACCTCATATTCTTTAGGCTCATTTCCCTCAATAGTTGTCAAAATAGTTGCCTTTCCTGTCTGCACCTCTGTTTTATATGCCATAGGTATCGCAGACGCCAGGCTAGGCGATCTCTTTAAGTGTCCGAATACCCCTGTTTCACAGTTGATTTCAATTGTTCCGGCCTGTCCCGAAGACGCAAAGTTTCCCTCAAGTTCTCCGGGTGCTCCGCATGAACCTTTGACATACCCTGTAACGGTGACGTCGGCGACCTCTCCCACGCCTATGGGCATTTCCTTTCCGGTATCCTTATCGCATACAGGGTGTCCAAGCCCTCCGAAAATGCCGGTTTGAGGGTCATAAAAAGTAACCGTTCCTATGCCTGCCGAGCTGTCCCTGACCCACATTCCCGCCTTATAAGTTCCGTCTGATTCAGAGAACTCAGGAGTCAGCAGCACCTGCATTTCCTTTTCGCCCCGCCTGAGTATTATTACAACGCTTTTTCCTCCGCTCTGCATTATCCTGTCGGCAAGCTCCTGATTTCCTGATATCTTCTCACCGCCGACCGATACTATGACATCACCTGCACATATTCCGCTCTCCTCTGCCGGACATCTTTCATCGACCGTCTCAAGTTTCGCTACAATAACACCGTCCGTGAGAATCTTTATTCCGAACGGAGTCCCTCCGGGAACAAACGCAGGAGCGTCAACAGTTTTTGCGGTTACGCTCTTCAGAGGAACCGTTCCGAATAAATTTAAAGTATACTCAATATTTTCATTGTCTGCACTTTTGCCCGCCGCTGTCATAACCGCGCTTTCACCGTCTGTTTTTCTTGCCGCCTCAACATCAAGAAAACAGCTTAGCTTCAGCTCTGTTCCTTTCGTTATACAGTAGCTGTCCGGCAGTGCGGCTGAATAAAATCCGACCGCCGCAAACAAAGCCGCTGAAAACGCAGCGGCCGCGGCTGTCAGTCCCTTTATCACCTTTTTCATTTTTTACCCTATCCTTTCCGTTTATCTGATAATTTATTTTTTCTCAGACAAAAATAATATTAACTTTCGGTCGCAAAATAATCACTGCTCTCACAAAGCATTATTTTCATTGGAATTTATATTGTCAAACCTTTTAGCTGCATATTAAACCTTGTTATTGATTTTTTTATCAAAATAGTATATTATATTAATCAGCAAAAATTATTTTCTCAAAGGATTTGTTTATTATGTCGAAAAAACCGAAAATTAACCAAAAAAAATATTCGCCAAGCTTCAGAAATTTAAGCAAAGGTGAAAAAATCGCTTATTTTATTTTAAAAACTCTCTCTCTCGGAGTTTTTATATACTCCGGTGTTTTCTGGGGGCTGATAGCAGTCATAAACAAGTTTTGGGCAGACGATACCGAAATCGCCTACAAGCTTTTGTGCGGCATTTTGCTGACTCTTATCGGCATTGCTCTTATGTTTTTTAAATTTAACATTATTCAGGCGTTTTTTACCATTTCAGGCGTTGCCGTATACTGCTCGGCAGTTTCGCAGATGCTTGAGTTTCAGGTAGAACCTGTCAAAACAAACGTAGGCTACCGACACTATATTATTTTTGCCGCCGCTGTGATTTCCGCACTGATTCTTATAATACACATTTGGAAAATTATTTGCTCAAGACTGGAAATCCGTGAAGCTAAAAGAAACGCCCCCGCAGAGTCTATTTTGGACGACTGACTGCATATTTATCCTCGGCGTTGTATAATATATACTAAAGCTGACTGTGAATCTCGGGTCAGTGCGCATCGGGCGAACGCAGACCGGCGAGCTTGCTCGCCGGATAACGGCAGCGAAGCTGCCGGTGCGGACTTCGTCCGCCTGCGTTCGCCCTTGTCTATCACGGCACAAAGCTGAACCAACGGCAATCAAGACCAAACCGAAAGGAAAAACAAAGCATGAATGATTCAAGCAGCGGAGCTATCGGAGTATTTGATTCGGGAGTCGGAGGACTTACCGCCGTAAAAGAGCTTCACAGGCTGATGCCAAATGAAAACATAGTGTACCTCGGCGACACTGCAAGAGTGCCATACGGCACAAAGAGCAAAGAAACCATACGCAAATATGCTCTTCAGGATATAGAATTTTTAAAAAAATATAATGTAAAGATGTACATAGTCGCATGCGGAACAGTTTCGGCTGTTATGACCACCAGCCCCGTTTTCGACGGAGAAAAGCTGTATACCGGAGTCCTTCTTCCCGCTGTTCAGGCAGCTTGCGCAGCAACAAAGAACAAACGAATAGGAGTTATCGCAACAAGTGCAACGGTTAAAAGCGGAAGCTATGGAAAGGCGATACGGGCAATTATTCCCGACGCGAAAGTTGTCGGAAAAGCGTGTCCTATGTTTGTTCCGCTTGTAGAAAACGGCTATACATCTAAAGACTGCACTGTCACAAGACTCATAGCCGAGGAGTACCTCGAAGTGATGAAAAAAGAGCAGGTTGACACACTTATTTTGGGATGTACCCACTACCCCCTGCTTTCGGATATAATCGCCGATATTATGGGTGAAAACGTAAAACTGATTTCATCAGGAGCGGAAGCGGCAAAATACGCTCAGGCTGTTCTGACAGAAAACAACCTCCTTTCTGACAGAAAAGAAAACGGGTGGCTTAAACTGTTTTGCACCGACAGCGCTGAAATGTTTTCGGAAAACGTAGAAACTTTTTTGGGAAAAAGCACAAATTATACAGTAGAAAGCTGCATGATAGACAGCGCAGAATAAAATTAAGGAGAGCCTTGGCAAAGGTGAAAAACAATGGACAAAAACGTACTCATAACTTTAAAAACAATACAGACAAACGGCATGGAAAAAGAAGAAACCGAGCTTATAACCGCGGGCACTATGAAAATGATTCCCGACGGATTTGAGCTTTGCTATGCCGACTCGGAAGCCACAGGTTTCAGCGGAAGCACCACCACCCTGACCGCAACGGGAAACCACAAAGTCGTCATTCGGCGTGAAGGTACCGCGCAGTCTCAGCTCATTGTCGAAAAGGATAAAAAGCACCACTGCCGCTACGGTACCCCATTCGGAGATTTTACAGTCGGCATTTTAGCCGACAAAGTCGAAAACAGCCTGACAGAAAGCGGAGGAAACATCAATCTCAGATACGTTATTGATATCAATTCAAGCTATCTTTCAGACTTTGAAATGGATATAAGCGTCAAAGAAACGCAGTAAAAAACAAGAGCGCAGGAATTTGCTTTTCCTGCGCTTTTTTGTTTTTTAATTTTCGCTGTCTATAATTTCCTGAAGCCGCCTTACCTCGTCTTGGTCGGCTTCGGGAGTGTCAATAAGCTCAAACGGAATTTTCATGGCCTCATATTTTTCAACGCAAAGCTTGCGAAACGCCAGAAGCTCCGTTTTTTTTACGCATTTATACTTTCCCGAAACCTCCGCAAGCTTTCTGATACTGTCCTCGCTGTCGTTAAGCCCCGGTATTATCACCTGACGAATCCATGTAGGTATATCGTTGTCGTCTAAATATAACAAAAAGTTATCAACATCTTGTATTCTACATTTTGTATAATTATAATAATCATCGGAGTTGGTGTATTTGTAATCGAGGAGTACCAAATCGGTTAGAGAGAGAAGCTTTTTGACGCTGTCGTTTAAAACGCAGCCGCTTGTGTCAAGACAGGTGCTGATGCCGTCGGCTTTGCAAAGCCTGAAAAGCTCGGCGACAAACTCAGCCTGCATAAGCGGCTCGCCGCCCGAAACGGTAACTCCGCCCTTTTCTCCGAAGTATCCTTTGCATCGTAAAATCCGTTTGAAAACCTCCTCAGCCGACTGCTCGCTGCCGCCCGAAAAGTCCCATGTGTCGGGGTTGTGACAGCATTTGCAGCGCAGAGGACAGCCCTGCATAAACACCACCGCCCTGACGCCGGGACCGTCAACGGTTCCGAGACTTTGAAACGAATGAATTCTGCCTGTCACAAAAACCGCCTCCCGAATAAATTTTACATAGCCGTGTGGAAAGTCCTTGAAATAACTTCCTTCTGCTGTTCTCTCGAAAGCTTGCAGAAATTAACCGCATATCCCGAAACACGAATCGTAAGGTTTGGATATTCCTCAGGATTTTCATATGCTTTTATCAGCGTTTCCCTGTTCATAACGTTTACGTTGAGATGATGCGCAAGGTTCATAAAGTAGCCGTCGAGAATTGAAACAAGATTTTCAACTCTTTCGCCGTCTGTCTTTCCGAGAGCGTCGGGAACAATGGAAAATGTGTTTGAAATTCCGTCCATCGCAGAAGAATAAGGAAGCTTTGAAACAGAGTTAAGTGAGGCAATCGCTCCGTTATGCTCTCGGTTGTGCATAGGATTCGCTCCGGGAGCGAAAGGCTCGCCTTTCTTTCTTCCGTCGGGTGTCGCGCCTGTTTTCTTTCCGTAGACAACATTTGAGGTAATTGTGAGAGCGGAAAGAGTATGGCGGGCGTTTCTGTACGCAGGGGTTTTCTTAAGCTCGTTGTGAACGTCTACGAGAATATCGTGAGCTATTTCGTCAACCCTGTCGTCGTCGTTTCCGAATTTCGGGAAGTCGCCGACGGTTTCAAAATCGACTATAATTCCGTTTTCATCCCTTATCGGCTTGACTTTCGCATACTTGATTGCCGAAAGCGAATCTGCAAGAACCGAAAGTCCGGCGACTCCGAACGCCATAAGTCTTTCAACATCGGTGTCGTGAAGCGCCATTTGGGTCTTTTCATAAGCGTACTTGTCGTGCATATAGTGAATAGTGTTCATTGTGTTGACATAAAGCGCACAAAGCCACTCGAGATAAACCTTAAATCTCTCTGTTACCTTGACATAATCCAAAATCTCATCCTGCATAGGTTCCATCTGAGGTCCGATGCGTGTTCCGAACACATTGTCCACTCCGCCGTTTAAAGCCAAAAGCAAAAGCTTCGCGAGATTTGTTCTCGCTCCGAAAAACTGCATCTGCTTTCCGACCCTCATTGCCGAAACGCAGCAGGCTATAGCGTAATCGTCGCCGTAAATAGGTCTCATAAGGTCGTCGTTTTCATACTGGATAGAGTCTGTGTCGATTGAAACCTTCGCGCAGAACTTTTTAAATCCCTCGGGAAGTCTTTTGCTCCAAAGAACGGTGAGGTTCGGTTCGGGAGCGGAGCCTAAGGTATAGAGAGTATTTAAAATTCTGAAAGACGATTTTGTAACCAAAGTTTTATGGTTTTCCGCCATTCCGCCGACGCTTTCGGTAATCCACATAGGGTCTCCGCCGAAAAGCTCGTTGTATTCGGGAGTGCGGAGGTGTCTTGCGCACCTGAGCTTTATAACGAGGTCGTCAAGGATTTCCTGCGCCTGCTCCTCGGTCAAAACGCCGTTTTTCATGTCTCTTTCAATATATATATCAAAAAACGTGCTTGTTCTTCCGAAAGACATTGCCGCTCCGTTTTGCTCCTTGTTTGCGGCAAGATACGCAAAGTATGTCCACTGAACGGCTTCTTTCGCGTTTGCGGCGGGCTTGCTGATGTCAAAGCCGTACATAGCAGCCATTTCCTTGAGCTTTCCGAGGAAATTTATCTGCTGAAAAAGCTCCTCGGAAAGGCGTATCGTCTCGGTGTCCATATGACCTTTTCCTATTTCCGCCTTGTCCTTTTTCTTTTCCTCGATAAGTGCGTCTATTCCGTAAAGCGCAACCCTGCGGTAGTCTCCGATAATTCTTCCTCTGCCGTAAGCGTCGGGCAGACCTGTTAAAAGAGCGCAGTGACGTGCGGCTTTCATTTCGTCTGTATAGACTCTGAAAACGCCGTCGTTATGAGTTGTCCTGTAAGTGAAGTCCTCCTCGATTTTGTCCGAAAGCTTGTAGCCGTAAGCTTCGCAGGCGCTTCTCGCCATTCTGATTCCGCCGAAAGGATTTACTCCCCTTTTAAGCGGCTCATCGGTCTGAAGTCCGACGATAATTTCATTTTCCCTGTCTATATAGCCCGGCGCATAGTTGCAAAGCGACGAAACGGTGGTGACGTCTATAGAAAGCACTCCGCCGTTAGCCCTTTCCTTTGCCAAAAGCTCCGAAAGCTTCTTTGACATCGCCTTTGTTCTGTCAGTAGCTTTCGCAAGAAATGAGGCGTCTCCGGTATAAGGCGTGTAGTTTTTCTGAATAAAATCCCTTACGTTTATGTTTTCTTTCCAGTCTCCGTCGGCAAAGCCGTTCCATTGTTCAAAATTCATAGTCTTTTACCGTTCCTTTCAGCAGTATTGGATTTTTGCATCTACATCGGCTCCGTTTCGGCTGCCCTGTTTTGCTTTAGCGTGATAAAACAAACAGGGCAACCCCGAAAAATCGGAGCTGCCCAGACGGTCGGCAAATTTAAAGCTGCTGCGCACTGTGTCAATTCACATTCCGTCAGCACGGCAGCCCGTTGCTCATTGATTTAAGAATACCATATCGCAAAGTATATGTCAAGGAATACCCGGTTTTCCAAGCCTAAAAATCCTATGCGTTTTCAAGCCGCGCGTTAAGCACTTTGCACAAACCGCCGCTTGAAAATTTGTCACAGTTTTTTTAAATATCTTTTGTGCGAGACGCTGTAAACCAAAATAAAAACTATCGCCTGAATTATGATTCCTATCAAAGCGTAAACGGTTATATCGCTTGACACGGGGTATAACCAATCGTTGGTCGAATAGAAAAACCTGAAGCCGTCCTCAACACGCCTGTCGGTTATATATTTAATCAAAAGAACAGGGATATAATAAACCGCTGAAATCAAGATAACGGTTATTGAGGTATCGACTATTGAATACTCTCCGTATGCCGTGTGGCGCTTTGCGTCGTCGGCAAAAATCAGCGACATGACTATAAGGACTATCGCCCATCCTATAAAGCTCAGCAGCATCGGACGGTTATAAAGCTCGAACTTTGGTAAAAGAGTTCCGACAGCGCCGATAACTACTATGTTTGTAATTGAAAGCGCAAACGCATTTAAGCCGAACAAAAGTCCCATTCTCGCCAAACCGTACAATACAGGGTTTCTGATTTCATATGGATTTTTCATGGCAAAGCTCCTTTTGCATATCTTTAACTATATGATATCACACATTTCAAAAAAATTCAAGGGATAAGCGAATCGCACGAAAAATAAAGGCAAAACCTTTAATTTACTATTGATTTGGAAAGCGGAATATGGTATTATATATGTGCTTTAGAAAGGAGCGATGGCGTATGCCTGATTATGTAACTATCTGGGGAATTCTCTTTGTCGCTCTTGTTGCCGCCGAGCTTATGACTACCGCTTTGGTCTCAATCTGGGGCGCGGCTGCTTCTTTGGTCGCAATGCTTGCCGCATTTTTAGGCGCACCTCTCTGGGCACAGATTGTTGTGTTTCTTGCGGCAACAGCTTTGCTTTTGGCGGCGACAAGACCTCTCGCGTTAAAGCTGAGGAGCAAGGCAATTTCAACAAACGCCGAGCTTGATATCGGACGCACTGCGATAGTGACAGAAGATATCGACAACACTGCCTCAACGGGCAGAGTTAAACTTAACGGAGTTTTTTGGGCGGCAGTCAGCGAAACGGGAGAGAATATTAAAAAGGGTTCCGCAGTTAAAGTCAGGCGGATTGACGGCTCTAAACTTATAGTGTCGAAAATTGAACCAACAACTGATTAAAGGAGAATAGCTATGCAGTATGTAATACCCGTAATCATCGTTTTCATTTTTATCGTTATTATCTCAAGGTTCAAAATTGTTCCGCAGGCACAGGTATATGTAATTGAACGACTGGGCGCATTCTATCAGGAATGGCACACCGGGCTTCACTTCCTTGTTCCGTTTTTTGACAAGATCGCGAAAAAGGTGTCTATCAAGGAGCAGGTTGTCGATTTCAAGCCTCAGCCGGTAATCACAAAGGACAACGTTACAATGCAGATAGATACGGTTGTGTTCTTTCAGGTTACAAACGCAAAACAGTATACTTACGGCGTTGAAAGACCTCTTTCCGCAATTGAAAACCTCTCGGCAACAACTCTGAGAAATATCATAGGCGAGCTTGAGCTTGACTCTACTCTCACATCAAGAGACACAATCAACACGAAAATCACCGCCATTCTCGACGAAGCAACGGACCGCTGGGGAATAAAAGTCAACCGTGTAGAGCTTAAAAACATTCTTCCCCCGAGAGAAATTCAGGACGCTATGGAAAAGCAGATGAAGGCTGAACGTGAAAGACGAGAGAAAATTCTTCAGGCTGAGGGTGAAAAGAAATCTCAAGTGCTTGTCGCGGAGGGTGAAAAGGAATCGAAAATTCTTCGCGCCGAGGCTGAAAAGCAGTCTGAAATTCTGAAAGCCGAAGCTGAAAAGCAGGCGATGATTCTCAGGGCGGACGCTGTGAGAGAGCAGAAAATCCTTGAGGCTGAGGGTGAGGCGCAGGCTATCAACATGGTTCAGCAGGCTATCGCCGACAGTATCGTAAAGCTCAATGCCGCAAACCCTAACGGACAGGTAATCGCACTCAAGAGCCTTGAGGCTTTCTCCAAGGCGGCAGACGGAAAGGCTACGAAAATTATTATTCCGAGTGAAATCCAGGGGCTTGCCGGTCTTGCGGCGGGACTCAAAGAAATTGTTCAGAAAGACGCTGAATAATAATTCTTTTAAAGCATTTTAAACCGAATCACAAACAAAAAGCATACCGTGACGATTAAATCACGATATGCTTTTATTTTTATGAATTTTTAAAAATCACAAGCGCATTGAAGCGTTTTTTATAATACCATAAGCAAAGTGCCTGCGGCAATAAACAAAACCCCTAACAGCGTTTTTGGCGTAAAGGTTTCATGAAGAAAAACAAACGCAAGTATCAGAGTAATCACTACGCTGAGTTTGTCTATCGGAACCACCTTCGACGCGTCTCCGAGCTGAAGAGCCCGGTAATAGCACAGCCATGAAGCTCCTGTCGCCAGGCCCGACAAAATCAAAAACAGCCAGCTTTTATTGCTTATACCCGACAAGCCTTTCTGAGAGCCTGTTATAAACACCATGCCCCAAGCCATTATCAAAACCACAATCGTCCTTAAAGCCGTTGCGAGATTTGAATTCACCCCGTTTATGCCGACTTTTGCCAGAATTGAAGTCAAGGCGGCAAATACGGCTGACAAAAGCGCGAATACTGCCCACATATTATCTTCCCTCTTTTTCAAGCAGCCGATTTGATATTATTTGCCGAATCCCATCTGCTCGGTTTTGTTCTTTATCATTTCAAGCATATCCGGTATATGTATTCCCTGAGGGCAAACCTCTTCGCACTTTCCGCATTTTACGCAGCTGTACGGCTTTTCAACGTCGGGTGTGTGCTCATATTCCCACTTGTATCCCCACTGATTTTTGCTTCTGCAAAAGTCGTTGAACATTTTAAACATTTTCGGGATGTCCACGCCCATCGGGCAGTCCATACAGTAGCGGCAGCCCGTGCAGGGAACGGTATCCTTGTTGCGGTAAATCTCGACAGCTTCGTCAATGATTTTCTGCTCGGCGTCTGAAATCGGCTCAAAGTTGCTTAAAGTGTTTATATTGTCCTTGAGCTGTTCCATATTCGACATTCCGCTGAGGATACACAGGACGTTCGGCCTTGTAGCTACAAACCTAAGCGCCCATGACGCTATGCTGCTGTCGGGTCTCGCGTCCTTGAAAAGCTTGTCCGATTCGGGGCAGAGAGAAGCGAGAGCTCCTCCTCTGACGGGTTCCATGACAACTGTGGGAATGCCCGCCTTTTCAAGAACCTCATACTGTTCTTTTGCTCTCTGAGAGCCGTTCCAGTCGAAATAATTAAGCTGAATCTGAGCGAAATCCCAGCTTGTGTAATCAACAATCTGCTGTAAAACCTCGGGAGAATCGTGGAACGAGAAACCGAGCCTTTTGATTTTTCCCTCTTCTTTCATTTTCTGCATGTACTCAACCGCGCCGAATTCCACGCATTTTTTGAAGTTATCTTTGCCCAGCGAGTGGAGAAGATAAAAATCAAAGTAGTCGGTCTTGCATTTTTTCAGCTGAAGATTGAAAATTCTCTCAACGTCTGCAGGGGTATCGCACATCCAGATAGGCATTTTTGTCGCGAGATTAAAGCTTTCTCTCGGATATTTGCTCAAAACGACTCCTACAAAATCCTCCGACTGACCGTCGTGATACATATGAGCGGTGTCAAAATAGTTTACTCCGCTTTTATACGCGTAATCAACCATTTCCTGAGCTTTCTCATAGTCGATAACCCACTTGCCGTTGTCGTCCTTGCAGGGAAGTCTCATACATCCCAGTCCGAGCAGTGATATTTCCTTTCCTGTGTTTTTATAAGGTCTTTTCTGCATAGCAATCTCTCCTCATCTTCCTGATTTTTTATTATTATTAAATTCGGTTCGTGATTGTCGGGCGGAACAAACATCATATCAAGCACAGCGAGCTTTTCTTCGGAAATAGCGCAGTAGGGCTTTTGATCCCCCATTTTTGCATAGCTTTCATTGCGAAGCTTAAGCCTTCTGCGCCTTTCTTTAGCCGAAATATCAAAATAAACCAAAACAGTCTCAAAGCCGTGGTTTTGAAAAAAGCTCCTGACTTCCTCCCTGTCCTCTTTATACCAGAACCCGAAATCGAGAGAAACCGAACATCCGCAGTTTAAAGCCTCAAGAGCCAGCGAGCAAAGATATTTCCTGCCCAAGGCCTCATTTTCCCTCACCCAGTCGGAACCTTTAGGAGCACCGAGCATGGTGTAAATCAGATTGTCAAGGCTCAGCGGCAAAACGTTTTCTGATTTCTGAAGAAGTTTTGAAAAGGTTGTTTTTCCCG
>CALWZA010000030.1 GCA_944385905.1 uncultured Clostridia bacterium | reverse complement strand
CGCCGACACAAAATACATTAAAGAGAGCTTTTGCTCTCTTTAATCATATTCCTCCTTAGCTCAGTCGGTAGAGCATGCGGCTGTTAACCGCAGGGTCGTTGGTTCAAGTCCAACAGGGGGAGCCATTCATTGAACTGGAAGAACATTCTTCCAGTTCTTTTTTTGTTTCTCCGTTATCATCGGCAAGCTGATCTGTCTGTTTTAACATATCAAGGTAGCTTATCTGTTCGCTTCCCTTGACGTTATAGTATATTACAATCTTATCGTCGTACAAAAAGATACTGTTAATAAATGCATCGATAATATGACGTTGAAATGTCTCATCAAGGGAATCGCCCAAACAGAAACCGTCAAGCCAGTTCATTATGTCTTGTTCCGTCAACATTATCTCGGAGGCAATTCTCAGCTTGCTAAGTTCAATTTCAGCGTCTTGTTTCTGCAATTCAAGTATTGATAGTTTTTCATTGATCATGTCTGTTGCAAATTTATTGTCCGTTCTGAGTAATGCTTCTACAGCATTTGCCATTTCTTTTTCAATAGATTTAATTGAGAATTCCATTTCACGGATTTTTGAATTATCAAATAATTTCTTGTACTCAGAAACCATACGTTCTGCTATATATTTTTTGCGGTTAGGTTCTAAAACATACTGCACTGTCTGCTGTACTACATACCATTCAATAAACCCTTTTCTCTCTGCCTGCTTTTTGCAGTCGACATTAAACCGGGATCTATTCTTGTGCGTGTAACAAGCATAGTAGTGATGCTTCTCACCGTTTCTGGACGTTCCGGTGCATCCAGACATGGGTTTGCCGCACAATCCGCAAAACAGTTTTCCAACCAATAGGAAATCGGCCTTTTCATGCGCTTTACGGCCATAAAATCGTGCTTCTCGCTGCGAACGCTCCTGACACGCTTGAAACAACTCTTTTGATACCAGTGCCGGGCAGCCGTTTTCAATAATTGTATCGTTATATTTAAATGTTCCTGTATATTTGATATTTGATAAAATATATGTAAGATTCTGTATAGTAATCGGATTTCCGTTAGGACGCTTGTATCCCTTGGCGGTAAGGTCCCGGATTATCTGCCGCTTTTGAGCACCGGCCGCATATTGTTCAAAAATAAACCGGACATAACCGGCGGTTTTGCTGTCAGCTACCAACTTCTTATTTTCGACCTTATAACCGAGAGGAAGCGTTCCACCCGTGCTGTTAGCCTTTAAAGCAGATTCCCGCATACCACGCCTTACGTTTTCGCCCAGCTGCTTGCTGTATAGTTCAGCCATGGCACGCAGTACTGCCTTAACAATCAGTGCCTCATTACCTTCTCCAACCTGCTCCGTGACAGATATGACTCTTACACCGTTTTGCTCAAGCTTATGCTCATATACAGCGCTGTCATACATATTACGCGCGAATCGGTCAAACTTATAGACCAATACGACGCAGAACTGCTTAGACTTGCTATCGGAAATCATTTTCTGAAACTGTTCTCGCTTGGCAGTTGTTCCGCTCTGTGCTCGGTCAATATATTCTCCGACAACTTTGAGGTTATGTCGCTCTGCGTATGCAAGACAATCACGCAGCTGACCTTCAATAGACTGTTCGGTCTGCTTGTCCGAGCTGTATCGTGCGTATATTACGGCGTTCATAGCTGGCTTTCTCCTTACTTTATTTTTTTAAATTTAACTGTAAGTCCGTTGCTGATAGTGATTGTCGTACCGTCTGTGCAGGTGTAGTTGTTAAACCGCTGAGAGTAGAATTCGTCATCGGGATCCGCGGACATCATTTCACTTATCCATTCATCAAAATTGTCGCTGTAAATGACTCCGCTCCCGGAAACCGCCATAATATCATATGTACCCGCCTCAATGTCCTCTCCTACAAGGTAATTACCATTGGAAAGCTCAAAATACTGAGGCTGGACGTTTTTTTGCTCCTCGGCGGCAGCTTCAAGCTCTTCAATCGTCTTCAAACTATCCGTAAGCTGCTGCATAATATCGGCATTATATGATTCAAGCCTTGAAATTTCCTTGTTTTTGTCCGCGTCGGTTACTGCAAATGCAACAACTGTAGCGATATACGAAACAAACATAACCCCGCAAAGTGCCCAAGGCAGTACACTATCTGCAATTTTCTTTTTATTCATACAAAATTCCCCCAATTGTCCAAAAAAACGTACTATTAAATATTGACATTTTTTCAAAAACAGTATAACATATTATCAGAACATATGTTTTATTTAATCAAAAAGCTTATATCGATTTACAAGGTAGATAGTGATAACAATCAGTAAACCTATTGCAACTGCTTCGAAAAACATAATATACGGATAAAGTATTGATGAGCCAAGAATCAAAAGTCCGTCAACAAAATCATCACCTGTGTTTATGTCGTTGAATAAGCCCAAAATAGATAAAGTATTATATACAGAGACAATCGCACAAAGTATAATTAACGACAAGCCGGAAAAGAAAGCTGCTTTAGAAAGGGTAATAAAAGTTGCCGCCGACAAAACCGCCGCGACTGCTGTAAGCAGGTTTAAAACAAAAGGAACGGCGTAAAAGTCAGCAGCTCCGGAAGCCATTTCGACTATGCCCCAAATTCTGAAAAAAGCAATTATCGGACAAAGCACAAAGTAGTAAAACTTTAAAAAGCCGCATTTTTTATCAAAATTCTCAATCTTCGCAGTAAATTCTTCAAGCATTATGTAAACCCCTTTATATTTTATTTTGAAATGAGGAATGTCCATGACAAAAGACCAAAGACTAATAAACCTTGCCGTGAAAATTATGTTAGTAAGACATGGTAAAAAGCTTACAGAGCGGTTTACTTATCACGACTTGCAAGAAGCTTATCTACATACTGTTCAAGCAAATCAAGCTCCTCATCTGACAAAAGCGAAAGCTTCTCTATAATAGCGTTCATTTCATCTGCCGCCTCTCCCAGTGTTTCGGGAGGGGCTGTTTTTTCATCCTGAATCAGGTTATCCCAGCCCATCAAGGTCATAGGTGAAACATCAAGAACCGTTGCAAATTTAATAATTTGAGAGCGAGGAATATCTCTTCCATCAGTTTCGATTTTGTTAATAGACGAGCGGGATTTATATCCCATTAAAGAAGCCAGTTCAGCCTGTGACCAACCTTTTTTAAGTCTTGCTTCCTTTATACGTTTACCCACTGTCACTTTATCACCTCCAATTTGTTACAAACAGTATAACATCCGGTGGCGAAAATGTCAACATTTTTTGACGTTGTAAATAAAATTAGACATTGTAGACAAAAACGGCTACTCAAGTTTGTAAAGTTTTTAGTGTAAAGTTATGTTGACAAAATTGCCTACACGAGCTAATATTTAAATAGGCAATGAGAAAGGTGAAAGAAAGGAAGTGAAATCATGAATTTAGAGTTGCTTAACAAAAAAATTCAAGAATCGTTTATATCTAAGAGCGAAATAGCATCAGCAATGAAAATCACCAGACAAGGATTATTTAACAAGCTCAGCGGTACAACGGAATTTACCGTATCAGAAATGAACTGTATTGCTGAAGTACTATCATTGACTGCGGAAGAAAGATACCGTATTTTTTTTGCTGATTATGTAGACAAAAGCGCCAACAAAAAAGCGGCAAATTAAGCAATAAACAGAAGTTAGGATAGCGAAAGGAGAACCGGATGAAGGTAATGGTCGGACACATAGCTTTACGGTCACCGTCTGGCGAATTTATACCGGCAGTTCCAATCTATGAAGAATTGCCGGAGAATGATCAGCTGGACGGATTAACCGAATATGAAAAAATCAAGGCCAATCTATTTGCACATAAGCTTGTGAGTAAGTTTGAAGAGTACATTAAAAAAATAAAGGAGGTATCACAATGTCAATAGCAACTGCATTTTTCTCCGTAGGTGCATTGGTAGTCGGCGCGGTCACGGCACAGCCTGAGACGGCGATAATTATCGCTCTCGGTGCGCTAATGTTGGATAGTCTCAGAGAAATTTTCAAAACGGAAAGGAAAGAAAAGCAATGATAAAAGCTATTTATGACGACCTGTGCAAAGAAGCCGAGTATGCGCTTAACAGCAAGTCGCTGACGCTTGTGCATGAGGTATACGGTCAGGCAAAGATGGCTCGCAAGATGTGCGTCATAAGCAAAGAACAGTTTATGGAGCTGAACAGCAAGCTCGTCAGCAATGGGATTAATAACCCTAAAGCAGGACTTGAATAAAATTAAGGGAGAGTAAACATGAAAGATTCATTTAATTTTAACGAGGTTAATTTTCCAATCAAAACAAATTTAACAACAGACAAAGTCGTTAAGGCGAAGGCAACTGAAGCTGACAAAGCTGACGTGAGAGCCAAATATGCAGCAGGCATGACGGTCACTCAGATAGCTAAGGAGACAGGATTTGCTCAGTCGTCAATATCACGCTGGGTAGGCAATTGGACACCTGCGGCAAAAGCAAAAAAAGAGCCTGCAGCTGCGGGGGCAGTTACAAGCTCAGATGTTAAAAAAAGTTATGAGGAAAATCCTCAAATTAATTTTAACACAAATTTCGCCGAAAAGCAAGCGGAAAAGCAAATCAAGGCTGTTATAAACCCTGTTAGGGCGGCGGTTATGCTCGAAGGATTTTTAACTGATTGGCTCGGAGACGAGGCGGAAGCTGTCGGACTTTGCGCAAACGCCAAGTGGTGCGACATACGATTTAAGCACGCCGGACAGGTTTATTCGCTCAGTTTTTCGTTTATTGAGCGTGATTAGGAGAAATGAAAATGGGAACAGAAGTCGATGAGAGCATATTCTGCAAGGGCGAACCTAAAGGCTTCACGCCGACCGGATATATATACAGCGCGCATCATCAGTTATTTAAAAAAGTAGCGGGGATATATCGGCGCAAACATAAAATAAAAGAGTCGTCGATACTTTCCGACTCTCAGCGGCATGAGGTTGACGAGATGATCACGCTGATTATAAAAAACGGAAAGATATCTGTTGTAGTTTCCGCGCAGTGGTGGACGGAAAAGAAACTGCATCCGCACGCTCCGCAGCTTGACGAGCCGAGGTCTGCAGTTGACCGCATGATATGTCAGCTGTTCGCCGAGGGGTATATAGCATTAAAAGATGAAAGAGGATGAAAATATGAGTATTGAAGCAATAACCAAGCTAAAAGAGGAACTAAAAAAAGCGAAAAAGGATAAGTACGGAAACATAATCGGTGAGGCAGTGGTAACGGCGCTGTGCAGTTTTTGTGAGCAGGAGCCTGAGTTTGCGCAGGCAATTGAGCAGACTGACAAAACCGTCGAGGACTGTTTAAAGCATATCAGCACGAAAATAAAAGGAAACGGAATATCAGACCTTGATTGTTACCGTCATGCGGTCCAGTTTTATTTTCCGACTGCCGACATTCACATGAGTATGACGATTGACACGTGCGGAAAGACAGACCTCAGGGAGAAAAACATTTCAGTATCACACAGTGAAAAAATTGAAAAAGCGGAGCCTAAAAAGTCAGCCATAACCGTGTCTTTCGATGAGATTTTCGGGGATTAAGCCATGGAAAACGAGAACAAAAAAGCCGAGTATGAAAAATGCCCGCCGATTCCCGATTATATTAAGGAAAAAATTCACGAGGAGCTGTTTCCTCACTACCTGATATATAGGAAGAATAAAGGCATAACTTACGCCTACTGTACTCACTGCGGAGAGTATTTTAATTCAGATTACGATGATATGGGATATCGGACATTCTCGGAGTATGTCAGTCACAATTTCAAAGGTGTATGCCCTGTCTGCGGAGCGAGAGTTACCGAAAAGGCGGCAGGTCTTGTAAGAAATCTTACGCACACCGTCTCTGTCGCCGTACCGATTACAGAGAATTTTAACACTGTGTGGATTAGGGTATGCACTGTTTCTAAAGACTACGGAGGAATAAATCCGCTTGAACCGTGGCTTATCAGCAATGAGTTTTACAGTGACGATTATATTTATAAGTTTACACCCGGAGAATTTAAAGCATGGGAAAAGTCATGGTACTACGGCTGGTATAGAATCGACAAGCCAAAAGAGCCTTACGTTTCAAGCTACGGGTCAAGAAACTATTATAAAATAGTTCACTGCGGCGAGCTGAAGAACAGCTTTTTAAAATACGCTCTCCCTGCAGGCTTCGGGGGCACTGAAAACTGGTCGTTTCGCTATGAAGATATAAAATATCTTTGCTTTTTGGCAAAATATCCGTCAATCGAGTATCTTCTCAAACTTGGATTCGGAGAACTTGTCGATGCGGCAGTCAGAGGGAGACAATTTAAGCGGGTGTGTGATATATCAAAGACAAACCCTGCGGAGATGTTCGGATGCACAAAGCAGGAATTTGCCGAGCTTCGAGCAGTCGCAAAGAGTGTAGACGTTCAGTTTCTCAAGATAAGAAAGCTGTTTAAGGAATATGACAGCAATGTGCAAAACGACCTGATAAAAAGAGCTGCGTATTTTTACAGCAGCGCCTGCAGCGTCAAAAAACTTAAAGATTTATTTAAATCAGTAGCGCTAACGCCTAAGCAGCTTATAGGATACCTTGAAAAGCAAAGAAGCAAGCCGAGGTATAAAAGGTTCTGCGGATGGAATATTTCCGGTGACTATTTCGACTATATCCAGCAGTGTAAAGTGCTTGGGTACAGTCTGTCGGACAGACAGATTTTATTTCCCTCGGATTTGCTTGCCGCTCACGAGGAATGTTCAAAACGTATAAAGTATAAAGCAAGCTGTGAACTGAAATTGGCGTGTAAAAAGAGAGCTGAAAAGCTATCGGCAAAATACGGTTTTGCAAAGGGAGCGCTGTTTATAAAGGTGCCCGAAACGACCGATGAAATAATCGCCGAAGGCGCGGCGCTGTGTCACTGCGTCGGAAGCTATGCCGAGCGTCACGCAAAAGGAACTACTACGATACTGTTTGTGAGGAAAAAATCCGAGCCTGATAAACCGTACTACACAATGGAAATCAGAAGCGACGGGAGCATTGTACAGTGCAGGGGATATAAAAACAATCGGGAAAGCCCTAAGCCTCAAAGCGTAGCTGATTTTGAAAAAGCGTTTGAAAAATTCGCAAAAGCCGGCGGAAACAAAAAACAGAAAATTAAGGAGGCAAGCTGATGAAGTGCCCGCACTGGAAACTGCCGGGATGGATTTATAAATGCGGAAAGGAAAATCATGAACGGCTGATCTGCAAGCCCGCTGAGGGAAAAGAAGTAAGCGAAACGCAGTATCAGAACATCGTAAGGCTGTTTTGTGACGGAAATTACGAGCAGTGCAATTTTTATAAAGCTTATAAAAAAGAGGAGAATAACAACATGGAGAACAATATAACAGCGGCACAGACATTGGAACTGACCGAAAAGCAGTTGACTGCACAGCAGCTGCATAATCAAATCAGCACGGACATCCGATTTACTCAGCACTATCTTGTGCAGATGGCAAAGGGCTTAAAGCGTATGCGTGACGAGAAGCTATACAAGGAGCTCGGGCATGAAAGCTTTGAGGATTATGTAGAGAATAACGGAGCGTATTCATTCAAGCCTCGGCAGGCTTATACATATATCCGAGCAATCGAGTCGCTCGGAGAAAGGTTTGTTGAGGCGAACAGCGAAATAGGCATCACAAAGCTTGACCTGCTGACAAAGCTTCCGGCGTTTGAGCGTGATGAGTTTGCCGCAGAAAACGACCTTGCCGGAATGACGGTTTCGGAAATAGAACAGCTCATAAAAGACAAGCAGAATCAGGGAGAGCAAATATCTCTCCTTGAGGACGAGGTAAAAGAAAAGTCTGACAGCGTCGAAGCGCTCCGGGAACAGCTAAAGAGGGATAAGGAGCTGCACGAACGAAAAGAGCAGGAACTTAAAGAACAGCTCGAAAAGCTTGAACGGATTAACGCCGACCTAAAGCAGCAGCCGGTAACAGTGCAGGAAGCGCCGTCATTATCCGATGAGGAAATAGATAAAATCAAGCAGGACGCAGAGCAAAAGGCAAGAAATCAGGTGCTTGCGGAAGCTCAAAAGGAGGCTGACCGTGCGGACAGAGCAGAAAAGGAAAAAAGCAAGCTTGCTGACAGAGTATCCGAGCTTGAGGAAAGGCTTAACAAGGCTGAGAGTGAAAAAATCAAAGCGCCTGAGGTCGATGAGATAAAAGCGCAGTTTAAATTTTATTTTAAGAATATACAGGAGACACTGCAAAAATTCTGCGAAGCGCTCAACAGCCTGTCACCCGAAGACAATGCAAAATATACAGCAGGTTTTTTAAAATATCTTGATATGTTAAAAGGTCAGCTTGGCGGTGATGAAAAATGAGATTTAAAATCAAATCTAAATGCCCGTACTGCGGAGGAACTGCAGTATATACTGACGAAACAAACGAGATATCATGCTCGCAATGCGGATACACTGTCGCCGGAGCGGACAGAGAGACGGTGATATCTGAATGGAAAGACCGAGAGCCTCTTGAGGTGCGCTGTTCATGCGGAGGAGTGGGATATGCCGTTGAAAAAGACGGTGAATATTATCTTTTCTGCTCTTCCTGCGGCTTTGGAATATCGGGGACAAGCAAAAGATATCAGCTTAAGCGCTGGAAGCTTTGGCAGAAAGAAAGGATTAAACATGAAAGACAGCAGGCTTAAGGTAGCGCGGCAGTTTCCGAACGTCTGCATGATATGCGGCTGTGAGGTCACGGATGGAGTTGACGTTTGCCGCAGCTGTTTTTCGGACATGGTGCCGGAATCGGACGAGCAGTCAAAGTGTTTCGGCTGCTTTTGGGCGGCGCTGAGGATTGAGGGAGAGTGTAAAAACTGCAAAAGGAGTGACATAACATGAAGATAAACAGAATTGCGTCTCTTGTTAAGGCAAGCAAAACAATTATAACAACGAGCCACAATAAAACGCTTTGGGTTTCAGACGGGTGGGTAGGCTGGTATCCGCTGTTTGAGATGCCGGACAATCTCGGCGAGGAATCCATATTCGCCCTTTTTGACATAGCAGAGGACGCAAGGGGCAAGTATCAGTTTACAATAGGGGCTTTCCCTGAGGGATTTGTCGTCAAAGACGACTGCCCGGGAGAGGTGCAGATTCAGGAACGATGCGTATCAATATACTTGTCGGGAAAGCGTATGCAGTGTTTTTTCGGCAGCCTCGGTCTCGAGATGATATCAGTAGACGCTCTCAAGCCTTTTTCTGACCTTGAAAACGTGTCATTCTTCGAACGGCTGACTCCTGCCGGTATGCCTTACATAGCGGTCAAGGCAGGTCTGATACTCGTGGGACTGCTGACGCCAATGCTCATAAACCGGGAAGAGACAGTCGATGAGCTGAGGAAGATGTCGGAGCAGGCGGGAATTTCTCTTTACAATGCTAATCAGATGTACGGTAATAAAAAGCAGGAGTACAATCAAGAGAAGATAGATTTTGAGGAGGATGAGGACTGATGGCTGTATTCATTGTCGGGATTATGGTCGGCTGTTTTATCGGCGTCATGATAACGTCGATTATATCCGCTAACAAATAGTACTATATAAACAGGGGATGTAACCATGCGAGTGAAAAGACGCACATTTTCAGGCGACGTCTGTGAGCAGGAGATTTACGGTGTCTCAGAGCGTGCCCGTTCGCCAAGCTCAAAGCCAAAGCTAAGATTTCAAAGCGAGGAAGAAAGGCAGCAGCACCGGCTCGGCATCTCACGGCGAAAGCACGCAAGACTTGTCAACGAGAATTTTGACGAAAAATCGCTCTACTCCACCTTGACGTTTTCCGATGATTATGAAGTACATACTTTTTCCGAGGCAAGGCGAATAAGAGATAATTTTTTCCGCCGCCTGCGCTATCACTGTCCGAACGCCAAGATAGCAATATATATGGGGCGAGGAAAATCTACGCACCGAATACATTTTCATATGCTCTCCGCAGGATTGCCGGAGAGCATTATAATACAGCAATGGCTGTAC
This sequence comes from uncultured Clostridia bacterium, assembly GCA_944385905.1. GTDB lineage: Bacteria > Bacillota > Clostridia > Oscillospirales > Ruminococcaceae > CALWZA01. The sequence goes on along the minus strand of CALWZA010000030.1, from coordinate 16,113 downwards.
GGAACGGTCCTAAGAATAGTCAGCCTGCGTAAACAGACTAAAATTGACGGGGTGACCGTTGGCAGAGACTACACAGGACTCGCGAATTACCTGCATGACCACTGGACGCCGGAGCAGGGCGGACACAGATGGAAAATGACAAAAAACATGCGTCAGCCGATGAGGGAAGAGCCGAAAGAAATCAAGCGAAGCTATTCCGAGGACAAGCCGCCGCTGCCGCCTAAAGGATATAAATTAGTCGAGTGTAAGATAACAAGATACGGTTATATGTGGTTTAAATATGTCAAGGAAGCAAGCCGCCTGAACTGTTAAACGTCAGGCTTGTGACAGCCTTGTAAATGTGTAAAGTTTTACGGCGAAACGAAAAGGAGGAATAATGACAGATAAACAATATAAACTTTCCCTGATATTGGGAAGGTCAAGAAATATAAGATCAGAGATAGCCGCGCTTGAACGTGAAAGCAAGAACTGCGGTCATGTACAGGAAATATCAGAAAAGATTAAACACAGGCAGGCAGTACTTGATTATGAGCTGTGCGAAATCAAAAAGCTCATCGGATGCACGAGCGGAGAAGAATACGCCATATTATCCATGCAGTATCTGTCAGGTCTGACACGTGAGAAGATAGCCAGCATCATGAACTACGATGAGAGGACAATCGCGCGGAAAAAGAGACAGGCACTGCAACATGTCATTGATTGTCACCCTGAGCTTGAGTTAACATAGAATCAGCAGAGAAACATTTGTTTGCAAGCAGCAGGGTACTCCTCATCCTGCCTTGCCTTCTCTGCATACTCATATTTTCATCATCGGCTCACAAACAGAGCCGAGTAAATAAGCCGAAAGGCATGACATATAACATGACGCAGGAATATTTAAACCGGCTTTTGCAGTTGATTGCAGAAAACAGGCTTCGGGAATTTTATTTGTCTTCCGAGTGGCGCACTCTCTCGGAGCGGATAATTTCGGAGCAGAAGGAATGTCAGATCTGCAAAGAAAACCACAGGTGGGGACCTGCGCAGATAGTCCATCACGTCAACTATCTGCGGAACAATCCCGAGCTTGCGCTGTCACGGTTTGACCGAGACGGCAGAAGAAACCTTATTGCGGTCTGCATTCCGTGTCACAACAGGATTCACGGAGCAAGCTCAAAAAAATACCGTAATCCTGAGAGATGGTAATACCCCCGGTCAAAAAAATCAACATTTTCCGAAATAAAAAACCGGTGGGCAAAGTCGACAAAACCGATTTCTCGCGCGCACGAGAAAAAATACACCGATATTTTAAAAAAGCAGGTGTTAAAAATCCGCAAAAAACGCTGAAAAGAAAGGAGCTGCCTGAGCGTGGCAACCTCAAAAAAAATAAAAATCAAGGAGTCACTTCTCGAACAGCTTCGCCTAAAGGGAGCTGACAAGGAAGTGTTTTCGTCGTTGATAGACGACTACATGAAATTTTACGACACAAAAGAAAAACTGCTGGCTGATATAAAAAAGCGCGGAATCAGTTTCAAAGACTATTCCGCAGCCGGCAAGCCTATGATGAAGCAAAATCCGTCGACAAAGGAAGTAGTCGCCGTGTCAGCGCAAATGCTTAAAATTCTCGATCAGCTCGGAATCACGACAGGACAGGTGATAGCCGACGATGACGATACCATGTAGCGCCGTCAGCGGTTATATCTCCCTTGTTGAAAGCGCTCCCGAACTTGTCTGCAATGAACAGATTTTGCTGTGCCGGCTTGTCAGAAAAATCTTTGAAAGCGAGGATATCTATGTTGACGATAACCAGCTTCAGACCTATCTCGGATATCAAAAATACTTTCCGTTTAGGCTTCTGCCGTGGGAGACATTTATATTTGCTCTGCATAACTGTACTTACAGGGCTGACGGCAACCCGAGATTTCCGATCCTGCTTTGCGAAGTCGGACGGGGAGCGGGGAAAAACGGCTACGTCAGCTTTGAGAGCTTCTGCTACATTTCTCCCGGCAACGGAATCCGTGAATATCACGTCGATATATTCGCGACTGCCGAGGACCAGGCGAAGACGTCGTTTGTCGATGTTTATAACATTCTTCAAGCTAACGAAAAGAAACTGTCGAGGTTCTTTTCGTGGAACAAAGAAGTAATTACCTGTACAAAAACGCTTTCACAGCTTCGATTCCGCACCTCATCCGCTAAGACCAAGGACGGCGGCAGACCCGGAGCTGTTATATTCGACGAATATCACGCCTATGAAAACCCGAAGCTGCCTAACGTAGCTATAACAGGACTCGGAAAAAAGAAGCATCCCCGTCAGACGATTATCACCACAGACGGAGACGTAAGAGGCGGAGAGCTTGACAAGCTTTTAGAGCGGAGCATGAGGATACTAAACGGAGAAATTCCCGACAACGGACTTCTGCCGTTTATATGCCGATTAAACAACATAGAACAGATTCGGGATAAATCAAAATGGCAGCTTGCAAATCCAACACTGCGCTATGTCGGAGAATCGGAGTACGCAAATACGCTGTTTTCTGAAATTGAGCTTGAATACGGCGAGTATCTCTATGACCCGATTTCAAACTCGGCTTTTGCGACCAAAAGAATGAACATACCGCAGGGCAACAAGGAGATTGAAGTAACTGATTTTGAAAATCTGAAAATCGCAAGCAGGGCTATGCCTGACATTCACAACCGCGTGTGCGTCATGGGCATGGACTTTGCGTCAACTCAGGATTTTGTCACAGCAGGACTTTTGTTTTTGATCGACGGCATCGAATACTGGATGCAGCACACATGGATCTGCAAGCAGTCAAAGGATCTTAGCCGCATACGGTTTCCGTATATGCAGGCGGTCGAGAAAGGCGAGGCGACAATTGTCGACGCCGTTGAGATAGACCCCGAACTGCCGGCCATGTGGATTTTGGAAATGAAATCGAAATACAATCTGACTATCATTTACGGCGCAATAGACCATTTTCGCTATACGATAGTCGGCAAAGCGCTGACGGCGGCGGGATTTGTACCCGAAGCCAGGGCGCTCGGAGAAATTACGGGCAATCTAAAAAGAATCAGACCGTCGGACATCATGGCGATAGCACCGTCGCTGTGTTTGGAATTCGCCAAGCATGAGATAGCGTGGGGCGACAGCATGATGATGCGCTGGTTTACCAATAACGCAAAAAAGGTGATTGATAAAAAAGGCAACGTGACGTTTGAAAAAATAGAGCCGAAGTCCCGAAAAACAGACGGGTTTATGGCTCTCGTTGCCGCAAGAACCGTCAGAGACAAAATAGAGCCGTATGACCGAAAGGACAGCCGCATACAGGAATTAGGCGTATGGACGTTTTAAAGAATTTGAAGAAAGGGGATTAAATGGAATTTGTAAATAACATAGCAATGATTCCGACAACAGAGCTGATACCGTATGTTAATAACAGCAGGGCTCACTCAGCGGAGCAGATATCGCAAATCAGAGCATCGCTAAGAGAATTCGGGTTTATAAATCCTATACTCATAGATAAAAACAATACAGTTATCGCAGGACACGGACGGCTGATAGCCGCAAAAGCTGAGGGTATGACAGAAGTACCGTGCGTAAAAGTCGAGCACCTGACCGAAGCTCAGAGAAAAGCTTATATTATTGCAGATAACAGGCTTGCGGAGCTTGCAGGATGGGACAAAGAGCTTTTAAAAATTGAACTTGAGAGCTTGAAAGAGCTGAACTTTGACATAGACCTTACAGGCTTCGCCTTTGAGGATCTCATGGATATGAATATTGATGAGCCTGAAAGCATAAATGAAGACGCTTTCGACATCGACTCAGCTATTGGGGAAGAGCCAAAAAGCAAATACGGAGAAATATATCTTCTCGGCAGGCACAAGCTTATGTGCGGAGACAGCACTAAGCTGGCAGACGTTGAAAAGCTGATGCGCGGCGAAAAAGCTGATATTCTTGTCACCGACCCTCCTTACAACGTTGATTACGAAGGGGCAGCAGGAAAAATTCAAAATGACAAAATGAAAGATTCAGCGTTCAGAGATTTCTTAAGAGAAGCTTTTAGCTGTGCTGACAGCGTTATGAAAGCAGGAGCCGTTTTCTACATATGGCATTCGGATAGTGAGGGCTATAATTTCAGGGGCGCTTGTAAAGATACAGGGTGGAAAATTAGGCAGTGCCTTATATGGGAAAAGCAAAGTTTTGTTCTCGGCCGTCAGGATTATCAGTGGCAGCACGAACCATGCCTGTACGGATGGAAAGAAGGAACGCATCTGTGGGCTTCCGACCGTGCGCAGACCACTGTTTTAAGATTTGACCGTCCGTCAAAAAGTGACCTGCATCCGACAATGAAACCGGTTTTGCTGATTGACTATCAAATCAAAAACAACACTAAAGCAGATGATATTGTTCTTGACCTTTTCGGGGGATCGGGTACAACGCTGATAGCCTGTGAGCAGAATGGACGAACAGCAAGGATTATGGAGATTGATCCGAAATTTGTTGATGTAATTATTCAAAGATGGGAAAGCCTCACCGGGCAAAAGGCGGTGAGACAGAATGGTACAGAACCTTAATGAAAGAGCTCAAGAAATGCTCAGGGAAGCCGAAAGTTACATGCTTCAGGAAAACTTTTTCTTTGTGACTACATTTGCAAGATATAAAACACAGCTTAATATCCTGTCCCAGCTTGAAACGTGCATACACAGAAAAGGCGTGATTATTGAGTCCAGAGGAAAGATAAAGCAGAATCCGGCTGTTACAGAGTATAACCGTACAGCGGCCGCCGCGAATCAAACGGCGGCAACGCTTGAAAAAATTGTAATGGACGGCAGAATGCTTGCTAATATAGACAATCAATTGATAGGAGGCAAACCGCTTGAAACTCTTAGAAAAAATCCGCAGACCTCGGCAGAAGCTTGAGATTAAAAGCCAAGATACGGATTTAATATCCGCACTCGGACTGACCGATAAGGTAAATAAGATACTTCTCGGGCGCTTTGCGGTCAACTGCGCCGCGTCGCTTATAGCGGGTCTTGTCGCGAAGTGTGAATTTAAAACATATAAGGCGAGGTCTCCGACCAAAGGCGACGAATACTATCTCTGGAATATCCGTCCCAACAAATCGCAGAATTCCACCCAGTTTCTGCAGGAGCTGATTTTCAAGCTGTGCACAAAAAATGAAGCGCTGATATTTGAAAACGGCGGCGAGCTTTTTGTCGCTGACAGCTTCACCAAAAAAGAGTACGCAACCCTTGAGACGGTGTTTTCAAGCGTAACAAGGAAAACGTTTATATTTTCAAAGACGTTTAGGTGCTCAGACGTCATTTATCTCCGCCTAAACAACGAGGACGCCGCAAGGCTTGTCGACAGCATTCAGGCAGGGCTTGACAGCCTTATAAACGAGGCCGCGGAGAAATATATGTCTGCAGGCGGCGAAAAAATCATACTTAAAATCAGCTCACTCGCACAGGGAAGTTCGAATTTCGAGGAAAACGTAAAAAAGTACATGAACGAGTATTTCGTCACGTTTTTCGAGAAGAAAAAAGCGGTCCTTCCGCTGTTTGAGGGGTATTCAGTTGATAAAATCAGCAACGAGTCCGAAAAAAAGTCGGACGAAATCAAGGGAATCACCGACATTTACAGCCAGTCAATGGACGTAGCCGCACAGGCGTTTAAAATTCCTCCCGCAATCCTGAAAGGGAATATCGCCGACGTCTCGACTCTTGTTGATAATCTGCTTACATTTTGTATTGATCCGATTTGCGACCAGCTTCAGGAGGAAATCAACGGAAAGCGGTACACCAAGCAGGACGTACTGTCAGGCGATTATATGCGCATAGACACTACTGCGATTAAGCATATCGACATTTTATCAGCGGCGGCAAACATCGACAAGCTCATAGCCTGCGGAATGTACAGCGTGGACGAGCTGAGAGAAAAGAGCGGAGAAGCTCCCCTCGGCACAAAGCACAGCACGGAATATGTCAGAACCAAAAACTATGAATCAGAATTAGGGGGTGTAAACAATGAAACTTGAAGCGTTAAAATTTGATTTTAAACAGCTGACCGAAAATCCCGAAGTGCTGGAAATCAGGCTCTACGGGGAAGTAAAACCTGAGGGTTACGATTATTGGAACGGCAAAAAAATCGACAGCAAGACCTCACAGGACTACTTTGCTGAGCTTTTGGATAAGTACAGGGACGTGAAGGAAATCAAGATGTATATCAACTCGTGCGGGGGCTCGGTAGTCGAGGGATACGGGATATACGCAAATCTTAAGAGGCATCAGGCAAATAAGACGTGCTATATAGACGGTTTCGCAAATTCCATAGCGTCTATTATAGCGCTTGCCTGCGATAAAATCGTTATGTATAAAAACTCCATGATGGGTATACACAACGCGATGGATTACTGCTTCGGCAACAGCACGGAGCACAGAAAGTGCGCCGACGACCTTGACAAGCTGATGCAGGGTAACAGGCAGATTTACCTGTCACGCTCAGGCGGCAAAATCACCGAGGAAAAGCTCACCGAACTGCTTGACGCGGAAACGATGCTGACCGCTGATGAGTGTATGCAGTATGGATTCTGTGATGAAATCGACGGTGAAAAATCAGCTGATCCCGAGCAGCTCGCACAGGCGGTTGAAATCTATAACAGCAATATTCGGCAGTCTCTTGCGGCAACAGCGGCGCTGCGCAAGGCAGTTTTGCAGCTGACCGCAGATCCGTCGAAGCCGCAGGAGCAGGAAAACAAGGCAATAGAAGCGCTGAAACAGCGTTTTAAGAATTTTTTATAAGGAGAGATAAGAATGTTGAATCTTGACAAATTGAGAGAAAAGCAGAAAAGCATCGCGAAGCAGCTGCTCGAAGCCGTGCAGAGCGGAAACGAGGAATCGGTAACGCAGTCGCTTGACAGTTACAACGAGCTTATCGCGGAAATGAACAACGGATCTGTCGCCGAGCTTGTGAAGCAGATGGACGGCAACGTGCTGACAGCAAGAGGAGTAAGACAGATAACGTCCGAAGAAAGGCAGTACGCCGAAGCGATTATAAACGCTTCCAAGTCGCCTAATCCTCAGCAGGCGCTTGTTGATGTGCCTAAGGCAATGCCGCAGACTATCATAGACACTGTCATGGAGGATATCCGCTCGTCTCATCCGCTGCTTGACGCCATTGACTTTCAGAGCGCAAACTATAACATCAAGGTTATCTACAATGAGGACGGCACCACACCCGCAGTTTGGGGAACAGTAACCGCCGCAATCGCTACAGAGCTGAGCAAGACAATAAAGACACTTGACAGCAATCAGAATAAGCTTTCAGCGTTCCTGCCGGTACCTAAAGCGCTCCTTGATTTTCAGCCGGAATGGCTCGTCAGTATGATTATGGCGATACTTTCGGAGTCCTATGCGGCAGGTCTTGAAAAGGCGATAATCAAGGGAACAGGAAAAAACGAGCCTATCGGAATGTGCAAGGATCTCAAAGGCTCAGTCCTCGAGCAGGTTTATTCAGACAAAGAGAAGAAAACGCTCACTGAAATCACTCCTGCGAGCTACAATGCGATTGTAGCGGAAGTGGCTAAAAAGGCTAACGGAGAGCCTCGCGCGGTCAGCGAAGTTATCTTCATATGCAACCCTGTAGACTACCTGACAAAGGTACTTCCGGCAACAACCGTACTTACCACCAGCGGAAGCTATAACACAGGTGTTTTCCCGTTCCCGACAAAGGTTATCCAGTCGGAACAGCTTGCGCAGGGCGAGGCTATCCTCGGAATCGCGTCAAGATATCTCGCAGTCGTAGGAACATCAAAGGACGGAGCTATCAGCTATGACGACAGCGTACAATTCCTTGAGGATAACAGGGTTTATGTCGTCAAGGGCTACGGAGACGGCAGACCGAAAGATAATAACGCGTTTGTGTACCTTGATATCCAGCGGCTTGACTCCCCGCAGCCTCCAGCTCCAATTGGTAGACGGCAGCGCGGCGGCGGCTTATCAGCTTGACGGCAGCACTGATTCATCGGAAGAGTAAGAACGAAGGTGTAAAGAGTGATTAAATTCTGCACTCCCGCACTGCTCGCCGCGGTTAAAAACTATATTGACGTCACATGGGAAGACGCTGATACCGACAGCAAGATAGAACGCGTCATCGAAAACGGATGTCTGAGAATTAAAAGCCTTGCCGCCGACGCCCCGGATATTGACTTTGAGTCACCGGGGCAGGCGCAGAGCCTGCTGTTTGAGTACTGCCGGCTTTGCCGAGCAGGCGTGCCGGAAAAATTTGAGGAGCTGTTTAAGCCTCAGCTGATAGGACTTAGACTCGGAAAAATAACGGAGGAATAGGAGAAAAAGCATGAACGACTATTCAGCGGAAACAATCAACTTCTGCGACGGTGTATGCGATATTTACTCAACCGACGATAGCGGCAGTCCGAAAGAAAAAAAGTATCATCTAAGATACGGCAAGCAGGTTATAGGCTCTCAGCGGTATTATGCCGCCGCAGTCGCCAATGTCAGTATAACGGATTTAATACGCGTTCCTAATACGGACATATCAAACTATGACATTGTCGTCATACGAAACCGTCAGTACAAGATTCAGCAGATTCAGGAAATTCACGACGGAAAACCGCCGTATATTATTCTTACGCTGACAAAAGAGGGTGCGTTCCGTGGCATCGGTTGACACTTTTGCTAAGGATGTAGCCGCCGAGCTGGCGGCGTATTCCTCCGAGGTCGCCGAAGCAGTTAAAGAATCTGTAGACGAAGTATCAAAAGAGGCGGCAGAGGAAATAAAAAAGCATATTACGTTTAATCAGCGAACCGGTAAGTACATCAAAGCGTTTAGGCTTAAAACATCATACGAATCGGCAACCGAAAAGCGAAAAACATGGTACGTGGCGTCGCCGCATTACAGATTGACGCACCTGTTAGAGTACGGCCACGCCTCACGAAACGGCGGCAGAGTAAAGGCGTATCCGCATATAAAATACGGCGAAGAATATGCCGAAGCAAACCTGCCGAAACAGATAGAAAGGAAAATAAATGACATCGGCTGAAAGAATCCTGTCAAAAGCAGGTATAAGATATGCGTATCATCATTTTGCTAAAAAAACAGAACCGCCCTACGCGGTTTACTATAACAGCGGAGAAATAGCGGTCTGCGCAGACGATGCTGTTTTAATTCGATACGCCGAAACAACCATAGAAGTTTATGCCGAAAGCGATACCGATGAGCTGATAAATGCTGTTGAATCAGAAATTAAAGCGGAAGAAATCATATTTGATAAATCTATCGACTACATTGCGGACGAATATTTGTACCGCGTTACATATTCTTATTACGAGGAGGACACATAATGGCAGGAAATGCACCTGAGAAGATAGTGTACGGACTTAAAAACGTTCACTACGCAATACTTACATACGGCTCGGAGGACTCACAACCGACATATTCAGCGCCGAAAAAATATCCCGGTTCGGTCAATCTCGCGCTTGCGGCAGACGGAGAGACGGTCGAATTTTACGCCGATGATATGGTGTATTATTCGACTAATACCAACAACGGCTATACGGGCGACTTTGAATCAGCCGCAGTACCGGATACCTTTAAGGTTGAAGTGCTCGGCGATGTAATAATAGACGAACTGCAATATGAGCTTTCGGACGCAGACCCGAAACACATCGCGCTGATGGCCGAGTTTGACACCGACGTCATCGCAAAGCGCATATGTCTGTACGACGTTCTGTGCAAGCGCCCTGACGTATCATCAAAGACGAAAGAAAAAACGCCGGCGCCGGTTACGTCTAAGATGTCAATAACGGCAAGACCAATCACAATAAACGGCAGAAGCATAGTTAAATGTTCAACAACGTCAGCTACCGGCGAGGAAAAGTACAATGCATTTTTTGATGCAGTACCTCTTCCGGCAGCAGCTCAGACTACAGCGCAGACGGAACAGCAGGCAGGAGGAACGGTTTAATGGAAAAGCTTATAAAAGCGGGGGAAAGCTATATAAGGCTAAAGTCAAACGGTCTTGCGCTGCTTAGCTACAAAAGAGAATTCGGTCGGGATTTGATACCCGACCTTTTCACAATTTATCCCGACACCGAAGCAACCGCCAAAGGGGAAAAAAGCATTGACATCAGTATGCTTGACGTTGAAAAGCTTATAAACATAACATACGTATTCGCGAAGATAGCCGATAAAAACATAGGCACACGGGACGAATGGCTTGAAAGCCTTGATATTTTGCCTATAGGCGATATTGCGGTTGAAGTAATGCCGTTTGTCGTTGACTGCATAACCACGGACGCAGAAATAAAAAAACGGATGGCGACAGCGGGACTGAAGCGGAAAGCAGCTGCCTTCGGACGGAAAAAATCGTTCTGGCAGCGCTTCAGGCAGGCCTGACTGTCGCCGATTTTGAACATTTAAGCATAGGGATGATAATCGGCGAAATAATTGAGTATAACAACGCTGTTTCGGCGGCGAACAGTCAAGCAGAGCCGACTGTCAGAAAAGCGACCGCAGCCGATTATATCGCATTTTAGGAGGTGTCTATGGCAACTAAAATAAGGGGAATAACCGTTGAAATCGGCGGAGACACCTCTCCGCTCGCAAAGGCGTTTAATGACCTCAACAGGCAGATAAGCTCCACACAAAAAGAGCTTGCAGACGTTGAAAAAGCGCTAAAGCTTAATCCCGAAAGCACAGTACTTCTAACACAAAAACAGCAGCTGCTGTCAAAGCAGTTAGCGGACACACGGGATAAGTTTTCCAAGCTGCACGATATCGAAAAAGAGCTTGAAGCCCGCAGAGCCGCCGACGGCAGCAACGAGAACCTCGAAAAACAGCTTCGGGCGGTAGCGAGGGAAATAAGCAGCACGGAGGCGGCAATCGGCAAGCTTGAAACAGCATATACCGATACATCCGCAAAGGTATACGAGATGTCAGGGAAGCTTGACGATAACGGCAAAAAGCACATAACGCTCAAAGACCGAATAAGTCAGACTGTAACCAAGCTAAAGGATTTTATAACAGGCAATAATCAGGCGTCGGAGAGCGTTAGAGAATCAGCAACTGAGCTCAACAGCAAAACGGAGCTGTGGAATAAATTCGCAGGTGCAGTCGAATCCTGTGCGTCAAAGCTGTTTGGGTTTATAACCAATGCCGCTGCAACTGCCGATGAGCTTAATACACTATCCAAAATTACAGGACTTACAACCGAAGAACTGCAAAAGTTTGACTACGCAAGCAATTTGATAGATGTATCACAAGACAAGCTGCGTGATGCGCTTAAAGACCTGTCTAAAAACATGTACGACGCAAGCCAAGGCACGGGAGAAGCAAAAGAAGCGTTTACATCTCTCGGATTCAGCGTAACAGACGGAGCAGGGAAATTAAAAACGAGCGGTCAGGCGTTTTACGATATCATTGACAGGCTAAAAGAAGTAAAAAACGAAACCGAGAGAAACGCTCTCGCTATGAAAATTTTCGGTGAGAGCGCCGTTGACCTTGCACCGCTGATTAAAGCAGGCTCGCAGGTGTTGAAAGATTACGGAGACGACGCCGAAAGAGCAGGTCTTATAATGTCTCAGGAGACTCTCGACGGAGCAAACAAGTTTAATGATGCGCTGGATACATTAAAATCTACTCTTACGGCAGTCGGAGCCGCAATAGGAGCGGAACTTGCGGAAAAGCTTACAGCACTTGTCGAAAAACTAACTCCGCTTATAACTGCGGTAGCTGCGCTTGTAGGAATAATAGCCGGAATCCCTGCGCCGGTGCTGTATGTTATAACAATTGTCATTACCTTGATAGCAACATTCGCGAAGGTGTCGAGCGCCGTAACAACCGTCAGCGGAATTTTTGGGGCGATGAACCCTACACTTTGGAAAACAGTAGGTATTATTATGGCGGTTGTTGTGGCGTTGATAGCACTTCTGGCCATAATAGCAGCAATATCCGGAAAGGCAAACGACATAGAGAGGATCGGAGAGAGTGTGGGAAATTTGTCACAAAACATCGGTAATCAAGTAACAGCGGCAAATAAAATCCCTCAGTACGCAAACGGAACAAACTATCACCGGGGCGGACTTGCGTTTATTACCGAATACAGTCCCGAACAGCTGTCAATGCCGGATGGCACAAATATGGTAGTAATGCCGAGAGGAACGAGGGTAAATCCCAACGTCAGCTTATCCTCAGGCGGCGACGTCTACAATATAACTATCGACGCGAAAAACGTCAGGGAATTTAATGATATTGTCCGCATGGCGAAAAGCGCAAGGCGTGAAAGGAGGGCAATGTAGTGGCTGAATACATCATTCAAGCACAGCCATATAAAGTAAGAGCGCGTTACTGGGACAGTACTACCGGAACATTAGAGTATTCAGACGTGACGGAAAAAAGCGCCGAAGCTTTCCGCGAATATCAAATCACTCCGTACATAGATAGAAGCAGGGATATAGAACTATACTTTGAACAGGACATCACAGAGGTATCAAAAAAGGCTTTCCTGCGCAGAAGAGATATAAAGATATACGCGGAGGACATCTACGTCTCTCCGACTACAAGTAGTTTTACAGTCAATGGCGTTCAATTTATAGGTTATCCCGGATACAATACTATAAATCAATATCCCGACAAAGACAACTTTACGGTTTCACTTTCGGCTTCACCGGTGGACACTCATTCAAATGCTTATGCTCAGATGATTTTAACGACACATCTTGGCGTCAATCCTCCCATAATGAGTTTTGTTTATGCAGACATAGTGCCGGAAGCGCGAAACCTCAGTCCGTCGGCGTTTGCTGATGAAACCAAGGATGTAATGCTGTCATGGGAGTTTTACGCTCAAACCCCTGTAAGCGGAACAGCGCTTTTGCAGTCAGGCGCAAAGGTTCAGTGGCGTTCAGATTCGGAATCTACTTTAAATGAAATATCTGTTGACGGCTCACAGCAGTATGTCACACTGATGTCAGGAACACTGCCGTCAAATTCCGGATTTCAGTGGCGGGTGCAGGTAACTTCTGACGACGGCATTTCATCCGAATGGTCGGACTGGATAACCGTATCAACAGTTGACAGCATAGGGGCAGTCAGCAATATATCTCCGAGCAATGAGCAGGTAGACGGTGATACCGAGATAACTGTCAGCTGGGAATATGAAAACAGCTACGGCTCCGCCCCGACAGGATATGACATTGAGCAGTCAGCAGACGGGGGCGGAAGCTGGACTCCGGTTAAGTCGGAAAAAACATCAAACTGTTTTGCAGCATTACCGCCCGGAACGCTTACGGCCGGAAATATCCTGCTGAGAATAAGAGCGTATAATACCGACGCGGTCGCCGGAGAATGGACAACCGTCAGCATAATAGTCAGATCAAAACCGCCGATTCCAACGATAACAGCGGTAGTCATGACGACAGACCGCCCAATAATATCATGGGAAAGCACTCAGCAGCAGGCTTTCAGACTTGCGGTTTTTAACTCTTTCGGCACTGAGATTTATTCTGTTTCAGAAATCGGCACTGCAAAGTCGCACAGGCTGACAAAAAGGCTCGGCAACGGCAGCTATACCGTCAGACTTGCGGTAAGCAATATATACGCGCTTGAAAGCGATTACGCAAGCAGGGCTTTTGAGCTAACGCTGGTACAGCCGCCTAAGCCGAGCATTGCCGCTGAAGTTCACAGAGGATTTGTAACCCTGACACTCGGACATACCACGGAAAAATCGGTAATAATCAGGAACGGAATGACCATAGCGGCTGTTACATCAGCGGATGACTACTATGCTGACTACACAGCAAACGGTTATTGCAGCTATGTCTTGAGGGCGCTTAGTGACACGGCATTTTGCGACAGTAATCCTGCCGCTGTAAACGCAAGCGTAAGGTTTGCGACGATAGCGGCGGCAGAGAAGCCGGAGTTATATGTTACACTAATTTGCCGTGAGGGACAAAACCCCGAAAATTCCGTAACAATCACCAACGAAACAGCGCTGTTGACATTGGCCGGGAGAGCAAATCCGATAGCTGAAATAGGCATACATGAGACGAAAACAAAAAAACTGAGCTATTCTGTGCTGAACGAAAGCGACATCGATGCAATTGTGTCAATGCAGAACAAAGCGGTTTTGTGGCGTGACAGAAAGGAAAAGATGTACGGCGTTATGTCTGGTCTGAGCTACGTTAGGCACCTGAGATACGCAGACCTTTCATTTACGATAACCGAAATTGAGTTCAGTGAGGAAGTAAGCTATGAGTAATGACCTTAATGCCTCAAAAGGATTCAGAACCATTGATTTCAGGTATGACCTGCTGAGAAACGGCATAAAACGGGGAGAGGCGCAGGTATTAAGCGGGCAGATAGATTTTGACAGCACGTCAACAATTATGCGGACAGCATCGTTAAACCTGCTGCCAAACGGTATCGACTGGATAAGAGACACCGTCCGCCCGGTGATGATTATAAACGGTGAAGATTTTCCGCTCGGCGTGTTTGTTTTCAGCACGCCGACTAAAGAGGAAAGCACAGGTATTACCGTATCTGTCGAATGCTATGATAAAACAGTTATCCTTTCGGAGGATTGCCTGACCGAGCGTCTCTTCATCGCAAAAGGGACAAAGTACCTTAAAGCCGTTACCGACATGTTGTTATCGGCAGGGGATACGGAGTACATACTGCCTCATAACGACTATGAATTGCCGCAGGACCGTGAGTTTGAAGTCGGAACGTCAAAGCTTGAGGTTATAAATACACTGCTCGACGAATGCAACTGTACGCCGCTGTATGCCAACGCAAGCGGTCAGTACGTCAGCCGTCTAAAGCTCAGCGCAACGGCAGGAGCAGTTACCAAAACATACCGCAGCGATGCGGTTTCGGTGCTGCTGCCGTCAGTGTCTTCCGAGACGGATTTTTACAGTGTGCCTAACGTGTTTGTCGCAACGGTCAGCAACCCGGAGCTTGAGGCGGATTTGCACAGCGTGTATATTAACGACAATCCGGCGTCTCCGCTGTCGGTTCAGGCACGCGGAAGAAAAATCGTATCCGCTAACATCGCTCCGGACTACATCACAAATCAGGAGGCTCTCGATGAGTATGTAAAAGCATACGCCTTGGAGGCTTCACAAGTTCCCGAGCAGGTGATGTTTTCAACAGCACTGATGCCGAATCATGAATATCGGGAAAAGATATATCTTGAAACAGAAAATATAAGCGGCATTTATGACGAGGTAAGCTGGAGCATGGAGCTATCAGTCGGCGGAACAATGCAGCACACAGTGAGGAGAGAAATAAGCGTATGAGTGAAAATATTTTTGTAGACGAAAGCCAAGCGAAAGTAAAAGAGGTTAATTTCGCGACCGTTGAAGGAGTCTACGAGGACGGACTATCGATAAGATTAGACGGTGAAGAAAAGGCAACCGAAAAGCACTACAAATGCAATACGTCGATAGTTTTCAAAGTCGGCGACCGTGTGCGAATCATCAGAGACAGCGGCACCTACGTTGTAGAATACCCTGTCGGGAATCCGACGGGTGAAATAAGCGCAGCGAACGTGACAGAGAGCATAAACGGAGTGCCTATATCCAGTATTTTTGAAAGCAACGGAACAACAGCCAAAAACGCTACTAATGTTACCACAAATATAAACGGAAAGGCAATTACCACAATTTTTGAAACCAACGGGACAACAGCACGTATTTGATGTTCCGCATAACCACCGGAACATCATTCGGAAGCTGGATTAAACTTGAGAAAGTATAAAGAAAGGAGATAAAAATGAAGCTGATAATATCAGAAAATTACAGAGCCTATTGTGATTCATCATTGTTAGGCTATCAGGGCGAAACCAACGCCCGAACAATCAAGGTAGCACAGCCGCATATTGACGAAGCAACGGCGTATAGGCTGATTTTTGATTGTGGAAATGATGTTATATATGAAGTAGACGTAACCGACGGCGAATATATTGTCAATAGCGGTCTGCTGATTAACATCGGAACTGTAAAATGTCAATGGCAAGCGGTTAAGCTTGTAGGCGATACCTATGAGTTAGTGGCAAAGTCAAACATCATTGAATTTGAAGTAAAGCCGTCAATACAGGGCGACGTTGCGCCGATACC
>CALWZA010000029.1 GCA_944385905.1 uncultured Clostridia bacterium | reverse complement strand
CACGAGCACCCCCACATAACCACCCTTATCGAACGAAGTCGAAAACGGTCAAAACCCTTATACAATCAAGGTTTTGACCGAATGAAAAATTTTTTGCTTCTCTCTTGACACGTCGAGACGACCTTGGCAGGGTTGTTATACCAAAGGAAATCAGAAGAACCATGCGTATCCGTGAGGGAGACCCGCTTGAAATCTATACCAGCAACGACGGGGAGGTAATATTTAAGAAATATTCGCCTATAAACGAGCTCTCCGAGGGAGCTTCACAGGCAGCCGAGGTAATATCTAAGCTCGGAGGAGCGCCTGTTTTGATTTTTGACAGAGACCATGTTGTAGCCTGCGCAGGAGCCATGAAAAAGGAGTTTATAGAACGCAGACTATCGCCTGCACTGGAGGAGCTTTTGGAACACAGAAAGGCTTTTGTATACAATGGTGAAGCCACGCTTTTCCCGATTGAGGGTATAAGCCGCGCGGCGCTTGCGGCTGCTCCGATTATCTCTTCCGGAGATATTACCGGTGCGGTTGTATTTCTAGCACCCGACAGCTCGTCAAGGGGGACAGATCTTCACCTCACTCTTGTTCAGGCAGCTGCGATGTTTTTGGGAAAGCAAATTGAAGATTAAAAATAAAGCATATAAAAATCAGCGTCCTTGATTGAAAAAGGGCGCTGATTTCAGCTTATGTGATTGTTAAAATATCAGCCCGCGGTTTCAAGATCGGGAGCATCGGCAGCAGGGGCTTGCCGCATTGTCTGCAAAAACAGCCCGCCGCCGATGACAAACATAACTGCCAGAATCCCCACTCCCAAACTTGCGTTATTTGTAATCTGAGTTACAACCGATACGGAAAACGTTCCTAAAATTGAAGCGCCTTTTCCGCATATATCGTAAATTCCGAAGTATTCTCCGGATTTTTCGGGAGGAATTATCGAAGCGAAATACGAGCGTGAAAGGGACTGCACTCCGCCTTGAAAAGCTCCTACGCTCACGGCGAGTATCCAAAATTGATATTCAAATCTAAGTCCCATTGCGTATAAAACAATCAGAAAATACGCGCCTATACATATCAGTATCAGTTTCGCGGATGAAAATTTCGAGCTGAGTTTTCCGAAGATAAGAGCGGCGGGAAAAGCAACTATCTGGGTTACAAGCAAAGCGAGCAAAAGGCTTTCGGTATTAAGTCCCAAAGCGGTTCCGTAGGCGGTCGCCATGTCTATAATAGTATATACCCCGTCAATAAAGAAAAAGAACGATGCAAGGAAAAACAGCGCTTTTTTATTTTGCTTAAGCTCCGAAAAAATTTTTGAAAGACGAGCGAAGCTGTCTGTTAATGGCTGTGACGACGGGGTTGCAGCATACTTTTGCCTGTATGTTCGCCAAAGAGGAATCGTAAGAGTTACCCACCAAACAGAAACAAGCAGAAAGGCAAGCATCATCGCTGATTGAATGGACAAACCGATAGAGTCATAGAACAAAACAAGCAAAAGGGCAAGAATAAACGGTATGCAGCTTCCTATATAGCCGATTGCGTATCCGTTTGCCGAAATACGGCTCATTCGGGCAGGTGTCGTGACGTCTGTAAGCATTGAGTCATAGAATACAAGATTTATGGAATAAGCTGATTTTGCAAGAACGAATAAAAGCAAAAACCAAATCCACGACTGCATTACGCCAAGCCCCAAGCATCCGATTGCTCCGATAAGCAGCGAAACGGAAAACAGTTTCTTTTTCCAGCCGGGATAATCAGAAACAGTTCCCAGAAGCGGAGCCATGCAAGCAACTATAATCGTTGATGCAGTTGTAGCGTATCCCCAGTATGCGAGATAATCAACCTCGCTTATGCCCTGAGAGCCTGCAAGAGAGTTGAAGTAAACAGGCATAATCGTTGTAGCAAGAAGAGTGAACGCGGAATTTCCCGCGTCATAAAGAACCCATCGCCTTTCGGTTTTAGTCAGCTTAAACTTCATAATTAATCTCATCCTCCAACGGCAAAATTAAAATTTTTTCCCATCCTTCAGACGGCCCGAAGGTCTTTAAAAAATTTTGCGTAAGCTTAGTGCGGCCGTCAACGCATTCCATAAATTCGTCAGTCAGCTTTAAACAATCTCCGACAGCCCTTCTCATAAGCTTTTTCAGCCTCAAATTGCTGTCAGCGCATCGAACATCTGCTTTTTTACTCATCTGAAGATCTCTTTTTTCATAAAGCTTTTTTGATACGTCAAAAGCAAGTGAAACTATGCCTCTTTGCCATTTGCATGCACCGCACAGCATAGAATCATAAAACCGCATTGAGCGCAGAGAGTCGGAAATTTGTTTGGGAGAGACGTTTTTAAAAAATCCCGCGATAATACATGTATCTCCTTTGGAAGCCCTAAGAGATTCGGTACGTTCTTTTCCTGATACTCCGTTTTCCTGCATCAGGCACCTTTCAAGCTCCCATTCAACAGCGACATGGCCGACTTTATCAACAGTCATTTTCTTTTCAATATATCCATGACAAGCGCTGTCAAGAGCAAAATGGCATAGAAATCCAAGAGCATATGAAAGTCTTGCCTCTTTTTTAGGAGAGACTGAACATGAAATAAGCCGTGCTGCTTTTGAAAAAAATTTATCGGCGGTTTCACTGTGAATCAAACTGCCTTGACGCCGTATTAAAGTTGAGCTTAAAGGCTTGTAATAAAAAAGAATATCAGGTCCCTGAAGACCTATTGAAAAAAGTGCGGGATAATTGGCAACCGCTTTTTTCAGGCGCTCCGGATATTGTTCGGATACAGCTTTGCCGAACAAACTGTGAGCAATAATTCCCGGCAAAATAAATACCTCCAGTTTTTTATTTATTATACCATAAAAAAGACGAAAGAGCGCACTTTTATCAAAAAAATACAATGATTTTTCAAAGCCGTTACATTAACAATCATCGTTAAAGTATCAGATAGACTATTAAAAAATACGACCGCATGAATTCCATGCGGTCGTATTTTATATTATGTTTTATCTTCTCCTCAACACTGCGACAGCAGCGGCGGCGATTGCCGGGAGAAGAGCGATTGCTGCTCCTGTCTGCGGGTTTTCCTCAGCAGGTTCTTCTGTGGTTGTGCTCTCGTCTTCAACCGTGACCTCTTC
>CALWZA010000028.1 GCA_944385905.1 uncultured Clostridia bacterium | reverse complement strand
AGTCCTTAATACCGTCTATAACCTCCTGGGTAGTAACGACCGCTCCCCATGTGGTTTCATAGTCTGTCGGGGTGTTGTCGCCGACAACAGGGATCCATTCGTATGTAATCTTTTCGCAGTTTGTGGCTTCATAAGCTTCCATGGTGTTGCCCAGATTAAGTCCAATTCCCATGCCAACTGCTGCCTGCTGAGCGGTCATTGGCTTTGAAAAGTCAGTAGGCGCCGCCGGACGGTCTCTTTTTCCGGAAGAGCAGCCGGCTATAAGAAATGTAAAAGCGCATAGAATCAAAAGAGCTGTGATTTTTTTCATAAATACATCCTTTCATCCTTATTTCAAATAATATATGTATAAAAAGATTATAAATGAATTATAAGATTAAGTCAATGTAGTATATTATCCACATATTAAAATATTAAACTTAAATGATTTTGTATATATTTTAAAAAAGTAAAAGGCATCAGATACTTTACTGATGCCTTAAAATTTAAAATAATTAAAATAGAACAATAGAACATTAAAGCAGATTACTGATTATCTTCAATAAACTTAACTATATCCCCTACAGTTTTAACCGACTCAATGCTGTCATCAGGAATTTCGACCTCAAACTCGTCCTCAAAAGACATTACAAGGTCGACAACGTCGAGAGAATCGGCACCGAGATCCTCAGTCAGAGAGGACTCAAGAGTGATTTTATCCTCCTCAATGTCAAGCTGTGAAGCTATAATTTCTTTAACTTTGTCAAATACCATACATATTTCCTCCGTTATAAAAAATCAGAGCCGAAAGTTAGGCTCATATGAACATTAAATAGTATAGCGTTTAGAAAAAGAAACGTCAATATCTATTTTGAAATTTTTCGCAAAAAATTTTAACTTTTTCTGAACATTGTTAATTTCGGTATTTGATTGATTTATATGCGTCTTAAACCGCATATATTCTCATCGTGTTTGCTGCTTCGTTGTTGAAAAAAAGGCGTAAAAGTGTTATACTTATTTTGAAACGGTATACTGTGAAAGGATATGAGCATATGAGAAGGTTTTGCGTTATCGGAGAAACGCTTAAGCATACGATGTCTCCGTTTATACATAACAGGCTTTTTGAAACTAAGGGCAAGACGGCTGAATATACCGTTTTTGAAATAAAGCCGGACGAGCTTGGGGAAAAGTCAGCGCAGCTCAACAGATTTGACGGTTACAATATAACCATTCCGCACAAGGTCTCAATTATTCCTTTTCTTTCCGAGCTTGACAAAACCGCAAAGGAATACGGCGCGGTAAACTGTGTTGATATAAAAGACGGGGTTTCAAAAGGATATAACACCGACGCCTACGGCTTTTTGAGGGCACTTTCTTCGGCTGGAATTGACAGCGCTTTGAGCGGCGACGTTTTGCTTTTGGGATGCGGAGGAGCAGGAAGAATGATGGCTGTTGAAGCGGCAAAGCGTTGCGAATCTTTGACAATTGCGGTCAGAAATCCCGAAAAGGCAAAGCCTGTCGCCGAGATGATTTTATCAAAGCGTCCCGATTTAAAAATAAAAATAACGGACTTTGACGGTATTTGCGGAAGCTTTGATATACTTTTAAACTCAACTCCGGTCGGGATGTATCCAAATTGCGGAAAAAGCCCTGTTTCCGAGCAGGTTGTAAAAAACTGCTCAGCCGTTTTCGACGCGATTTATAATCCGGCTCAAACCGAGCTTTTAAGGCTTGCAGCTTTAAACGGCAAAAAGCTTCAGGGCGGAATGCCGATGCTTGTCGCTCAGGCGGCAATGGCGCACGAAATCTGGGACGGAGATATTTATACAGACCAGGAAATACTCAGTCTCAGCGACGAGGCTCAGAAAGTTGTTGAAAACAGTTTTAAATCAGACAAATAAAAAGACAGATGAAACAGGTGCGGTGAATGGCTAAACAATCAATTTTTTTATGCGGCTTTATGGGTTGCGGAAAAACAACCGTCGGAAAACTGCTCGCGAAACGGCTTAAAATGCGGTTTGTGGATATGGACAAATATATAGTCAAAAAAGAGGGAAAAAACATATCCACGATTTTTGAGGAAAACGGCGAGGAGTATTTCAGACAGCTTGAGACAAAAGCAATTGCGGAACTTTCAAAAATCTCAGCTGTTATCGCAACGGGCGGCGGAGCTATGCTTAGAGAGCAAAACGCCGAAATTGCCGAAAAAAACGGAAAGGTTGTATTTTTAAACGTCAAATTCGAGGTGTGCTACCGCAGGATAAAAGGTGACGTACGACGCCCTATTGCGGCAAATTCAACAAAGGAGGAGCTTTTGGCGCTTTATCAAAAGCGGTACCCGATATATAAGGCTAACAGCAGCATGACCTTTGACGCAAATATACCTGCGGTAGCTGCCGCGAGAGAGCTTGCGAAAATATTCACAAAGCCAAAGACCGAGAGCGCTATAAAAGCGAAATAATTTCCTCAACGGACAGGGTAGGCTGAAACGCCCTGTTTATTCCGAGAGCGATAAGGCGCGCAGTGCGCTCAATAAGCTTGTCGATTGAGCGGGGGGTAACTATCATTCCGGAAATCGGAAAGCTTTCGGGAATTTCTTTGACGTTCAGTCCCTCGGCAATGGTGGACATATCGGCGACGGTCGGTACTCCCACGGCGATTACAGGAACTCCGAGCGACGAGCGTGACAGCTCTTTGCGTGAGTTGGCTACGCCGCTTCCGGGTGAAATGCCCGCGTCGGAAAGCTGAACGGTAGTTCCGAGATGAGAAAGCTCCGAGCAGGCGAGAGCGTCAACAGCAACTACAAGAGACGGTTTTGTAAAGTTCACTATCGATGAAATCATTTCGGCGGCTTCGATTCCGGTCTGACCTAAAACTCCGGGAGCGATTGCCGACACGCACAAAAGTCCCTCTGTGTCAAACCCTTTCGCAAGCTGCTTGATGTGCCTTGTCGCGAAAATTTGCGAGCAGACAAGGGGCCCGAGGCTGTCGGGGGTTATGCTTTCGTTGCCAAGTCCCACGACAAGCACGCTGTCAGCGTTTTCGGCAAGGTTTCTCAGCTCCTGCGCGAAAAGCTCAACTTGTCCTATCATCCTTTGCGGATGGGAATCAAGCTCGTTTGAAAGAATCTGAAGGGTGACATATTTGCCCGTGGGCTTTGAGAGCTTTTTCGCTGCCTCATGGGTTAATACTGAAACCGATGTCACTTCAAAATCAGCCTTCTGATAAGATGATATTTCGACTCCGTCAAGTTTTGGGTGTGATAAAGACGCATAGTTTGCGCTTTCAATGGCAAGGTCGGTCCTGACAGACATAGTGTTAACTTCCTTTCTGTTTTGCTTTGTACAAACTGCACAATAAGATATGCCGCAAAAAAGCAATAATTTTTGTTAAAAGGACTTGCAATTTGAGATAAGAAATGGTATCATATTTTTTGATACTTGTTGAATAAGAGCGGGTTTTAATCCGTATTGCATTTCCTCTCAGTCGTGCAATTAGCTTATCCAAATAAGTGGATATTATGAACTTATTGTTCAAAAAACGAGGAGGTGTCCGTATGCCAAACATCAAGTCAGCAAAGAAGAGAGTTAAGGTTATCGCGACCAAGACAATGCAGAACAAGATTGTTAAGTCAAATCTCAAGACAGCCGTAAAAAAGGCTAATGCCGCTGTTGAAAGCAACGCATCCGACAAGGCGGCAGCAGTAAGGGAAGCAATCAAGAAGGTTGACCAGGCCTGCGCCAAAGGAATTATGCACAAAAACTGCGCAGCAAGAAAGAAATCTCAGCTTGCTAAGAAACTTAACGCTGCAGATTAATAAATATCTTTCATGCCGGGCGGAGCAATTTTTCTGTCCGGCAATTTTTTTATTTAAACAAAACATAGAGCGTGACGTAAATAAATTAAATTTTTTCGGAAAAGCTATTGACAATTACGATAAAGCAGTGTATACTTATTAAGTCGCTGCTGAATACAAGGTAGCGCTAAGGATAGTGGCTGTATAGCTCAGTTGGCTAGAGCATTCGGTTCATACCCGAAGTGTCACCGGTTCAAATCCAGTTACAGCCACCAGCGGCCCGTTGGTCAAGCGGTTAAGACATCGCCCTTTCACGGCGGAATCATGGGTTCGATTCCCGTACGGGTCACCAAACATGTGTCTCGCAAACAGTTTTTCGTGCTGTTTGCGAGATTTTTTATCTGAAGAATAACAGTGCCGCAGGAGATTAAGTTCTTGCGGTTTTGTTTTTTGCAGCGCTTGAAGAGACGCTGCCCGTTCGGTTTTATTTCTCGAAAGCGTATGAAAATCGACTGCTCCGTAATTTTGCGCTTATATGCATTTTCATTATTATCAATATGCAAGTTCAAGCATTCGCCGGCTTTAGAGAATAGTATGGATGCTTAATCCATAATTTTGAAATTAATTAATAAATAGATAAACTTCCTAATATTAGCCCTTGAAAAGTATAAAATTTTATGCTATTATGTAAAAAGTAAGATACTTGCTGTATTCAAAAGCGTTATTGTTTATTACCTCTGTGTTGTTTTTTGGATTAATTATTCAGCAAACCGATGTTCAGATAAAGATTTGAGTTAGAATATTAAAAGGAGGAGAGCGTTTAATGCAAATTGCAGCAGAGCAAAAGCCTGTTGAAATTAAATGCGATATTATTAGCTTTAAAGAAAAAAAGACTTATGAATTTTTTAAAAGATTGTTCGATATAGTATGTTCATTTTTGGCATTGGTATTTTTGTCACCTATTCTGCTTATAACCGCTGTCGCAATTAAGATTGATGACGGAGGCCCTGTTATTTTTGCTCAGACGAGAATAGGAAAAGACGGAAAAATATTTAGGATGTATAAGTTTAGGTCTATGTGCGTAGATGCCGAGCGCAAAATAAAAGAGCTTCAGGATAAAAACGAATCGGACGGGCTGGCGTTTAAAATGGAACATGACCCGAGAATAACAAGAGTCGGACGATTTATAAGGAAGACAAGCATCGACGAGCTGCCGCAGCTGATTAATATTTTAATAGGAGATATGAGCATAGTAGGTCCGCGCCCTCCGCTCGGATATGAAGTTTACTATTATAATGAATATCAAATGCAGAGACTTCTTGTCAAACCGGGGCTTACCTGTTACTGGCAGTGCAGCGGAAGATCGGATGTCAGTTTTGACGAGTGGATGGACATGGATATCAAATACATAAAGGAACGAGGATTTTGGAGAGACATAGCGATAATACTGAAAACCGTTCCTGCCGTGCTGTTTAGCAAGGGAGCGTATTGACGGCAAATATTTACCGCTCCGTTTGGTATTGATGGGAGTTATCCATGTTATAATAATATAAATATATACGTTTAACGGTGTATTCATATATTTATAAAAGTAGATTGCTGTAAGGGGTAAATCTATATGAGAAACTTAACATCTTTATTTTTATCACAATCCTATCAGGACGCTTGGGAGGACTACAGCCGATCGCTCTCTTCGGAAACTTTTCCTGTATGGGATTATATTGTTTTAACGGCGTCGAATGAAAATCAAGCCGAGGGATACCGCGGTCAGCTTCGGGAGAGGAAAGACTTTTTGCCTCAGCACACTCACTTTGCGGTTGTCGCTGACGAGGGAGGCAAGAGAGTCGGCTCAGGCGGAGCCACGCTTTCGGTTTTGAGGTATATCTATCAAAGAGAGCAAAATCTGACGGGAAAAGGGCACTTTGACAATCTTCGGGTTCTTGTTATACATTCGGGCGGCGACAGCAAAAGAGTTCCGACCTATTCGGCTTTGGGAAAGCTTTTCAGCCCCGTGCCTCATGTTCTGCCAAACGGCAGGTCTTCGACTTTGTTCGATGAGTTTTTAATAGCTATGGCGTCTGTTCCGTCGAGAATAAAAGAAGGCATGCTTTTGCTGTCGGGCGACGTGCTTTTGCTTTTCAATCCTCTGCAAATTGATTTCAGCGGACGGGGAGCCGCCGCTGTTTCCTTTAAAGAGGACGTGCAGACCGGAAAAAATCACGGTGTTTTCCTAAACGGGGAAAGCGGAAATGTCAGAAAGTTTTTGCACAAGCAGTCGGTTGAAACATTGACGGCGGCCGGAGCGGTAAACGAGAGCGGCTGTGTGGATATTGACACGGGCGCGGTTATTTTCGCACCCGAAATGTTAAGCTCACTTTATAAGCTTATTGATACTGAGGAAAAATACGAAACTCTTGTCAATGAAAAAGTGCGTTTGTCGCTTTACGGCGATTTTTTGTATCCCTTGGCTGAGGATTCGACTCTTGAGGCTTATTATGAGGAAAAACCTGAGGGCGAATTTTGCCCGGAGCTTCGGTCGGCGAGAACGGCTGTCTGGGAAGCGCTGCGTCCTTATCGCTTAAAGCTGCTTCGCTTGGCTCCGGCAAAGTTTATTCATTTCGGAACAACAAGGGAAATTCTCGCGCTAATGAGCGGAGGAGTTGAGGAATACAGCGCATTGGACTGGAGCGGCAAAGTGAACAGCAGTATATGGGGAGATACTGCCGGCTATAACAGCGTTCTTTCAAGAAAAGCCTCAATCGGTGAAAAGTGTTATCTTGAGGTTTCATATGTGCACAGCGGAGCAAGGGTTGGCAGCAACGTTTTGCTTTCATATATTGACATTCACAGCGGTGAAAATGTTCCCGACAATGTGGTGATTCACGGCTTAAAACAAAAAAACGGAAAATTTGTCTGCCGAATATACGGAGTCTCGGATAATCCTAAGGAGAGCTTGTTTTTGGGAGCAGAGCTTTTGGAGTTTGCGAAAAAGCTCGGTATATCGGAAAATGAGCTTTGGGATGCCGACAGCCGCACACTTTGGAACGCTAAGCTTTATCCCGAATGTTTATGTATCAAAGACGCGGTTGAGTCTGCACTTAACCTATATGAGCTTGCTCACGGCGGAGGAGACTTGCGGGCTTGGAAAAACGCCTCAAGAAAGTCGCTTTGCTCAGGATTCAATGACGCCGATTCTAATGCCATCATCGCGTGGAACCGCAGAATGCAGGAACTGGTTGCTATGGACGAGGTCGTAAAAAAGATTGCGGAAAAGACTCCTTCAAGTGAAATACAGTCAATCGGAAGTTTGACGCCTATTCAAAAAGAATGGCTGGAAAAGCGCAGGGAGCGTTCGGATTTTTTTGAAAAAATAAGACTGGAGTATTACCTTGGAGCTGCCATTGACGGAAAAGAGGGCAGTCAATTGACTGCTGAGTGTTTCAAAACCGTTTCGGACGCAATTTTGCGGGAGACTTTAAAAGGCTTGAAATATAACGAAAGCTGTAAAATTGTTTGTGATAAGCACAGCGTAAAACTGCCTCTTCGGGTTAACTGGGGAGGAGGCTGGAGCGATACTCCGCCTATTTGCTGCGAGATAGGAGGAACGGTATTAAATGCCGCTGTCAGCTTAAACGGCGAACTGCCTGTTGAAGTTACGCTTGTGAAAACACCTGAGAGAAAAATTGTTTTTGACAGCCGTGATATGGATGTTCACGGAGAATTCGACACAATTGAGCCGCTTCAAAGAACAGGCGATCCTTACGACCCGTTTGCGCTTCAAAAAGCCTGTCTTTTGGCGTGCGGAATAATTCCGGTTAAAGGAGGAAACTTAAACGATATCCTTAACCGTCTGGGCGGAGGCTTTCAAATGCATTCCGAAGTGACAAACGTTCCTAAGGGAAGCGGACTGGGAACATCGTCGATACTTTCTGCGGCGTGCGTGAAGGCTGTGTTTGAGTTTATGGGAATCGAGCATACTCAGGCCGATCTTTACGACCATGTTCTGGCGATGGAGCAGATAATGTCCACCGGAGGAGGATGGCAGGACCAGGTCGGAGGGGTGACCGATGGAATTAAATTTACTACAAGCAAGCCCGGACTTAAGCAGGAGCTTAAGGTAGAACAGATTGAAATTTCCGAAAAGACCAAGAATGAGTTGAATGAGAGATTCTGCCTTATATATACAGGTCAGCGCAGGCTTGCGAGAAATCTTTTGAGAGACGTTGTCGGAAGGTATGTCGGCAACGAGACTGACAGCCTGTTTGCACTGAATGAGATTCAGAGAGTTGCGGCTTTGATGCGTTTTGAGCTTGAACGCGGAAAGGTTGATGAATTCGCAAAGCTTTTGGAATACCACTGGGAGCTTAGCAAGAAAATAGATAAGGGAAGCACAAACACCCTCATAGAACAGATTTTCGCGTCGGTTGATCACCTTATCGACGGAAGACTCGTCTGCGGAGCGGGAGGCGGGGGATTCCTTCAGGTGATTTTGAAAAAGGGAGTTACCAAGGAGGATGTTCATCAAAGGCTTAAGGCTGTTTTCCAGGACAGCCCTGTCGATGTGTGGAAATGTGAAATTATTTGATATGCTCGGGGTGAGCTTTAATGATAAAAGTCTGCCGCTTTTTAGGCGGCGGGCTTTTTGCGTTAAAAAGT
>CALWZA010000027.1 GCA_944385905.1 uncultured Clostridia bacterium | reverse complement strand
TAACAGGTGCGCTCTAAAAAATATTGTTTATTGACTCGTCCTGAGATTGTGATAAATCCCTTTTCTTTTAATTCATCATTTAATCTCTGTACGATTTTGTAAGCGTAAGATTTGGAAATACCTAATTTGTTAGCAACCTCCTCCACACTCATAAAAGTGTTTGCTGTCATAAAATCACCCCTTTCAGCTGGTTTTATATTGTATTTATTTATTTCGTGTCGGAATACTTTCTGACCGCCTTCCGATTTGCCCGGGCGGGTACACCATTACCGTGGTATACGACGGTTATTCAATTTCCAATAACTTAACTCTATTAGTTTAAGTCTGCATCATTATTATACTAAGCAAATTCCGTAAAGTCAAGCGGATTTTAAGAAAATATTAAATTTATTTGCTTTGGTTATCTTGACATACACTAAGCGTATCTGTATAATATATATTATCAACAGATCGTGAGGAGGAAGTACGATGGCAATCGGTGAAAGAATCCGTTTCTTTAGAAATTTAAAAGGTATGACGCAAAAGTATCTTGGTATTCAGGTTGGTTTTCCTGAAAAGACTGCTGATATTCGTATGGCGCAGTATGAAAGCGGTTCAAGAACGCCTAAAGCTGATTTAACAAATACGCTTGCACAGGTGTTTGAAGTATCGCCGCAGTCTCTTACTGTCCCCGATATCGACAGCTATAACGGTCTTATGCACACCTTATTTACCCTTGAAGATTTATACGGTCTTAAAATCACCGAACTTGATGGAGAGGTGTGTCTGCACTTGGACAAGGGAATGGGTGCAAATTACATAACGATGTTTGAGATGTTCTCAGCGTGGAAAGAACAAGCCGAGAAATACAAAAACGGTGAAATTACTAAAGAGGAATACGACCATTGGCGTTATAACTATCCGAAATATGATGAAACCTCTGGTTATGTGAAAGCGCCATCTCAGGAACTCAGCGATATGTCGACAGAATTACTTAAGGCTGAAAATAGGAAGTGAAAAGTGAGCGCTAGTTATGAATAAGAAAATATACATTGGAACAATCGTAGTTTCTATTTTACTTTTGATTCCCGCCTGTATATGGCAATCTACTATTCTAACTGTTTTATCTGGAATAGGTTGTAGTGGTATTGCAGCTGCAATTATGGCAATTTTCCTTGATGATGCATCGATAAAAAAAGAAAATAAACGCAAGGCTAGAGTAAGGGCTATTTACCTTAGAGATCTTAAAGAAGAACTCAAAATGATGCTAGAAAGAATTCTTTGGTTTGAAAAAAGACTAGATGAGGAATATGACTGGGATAGAGAACCTTCATTTTATTCCTCTTTTAATTACATGATTTATGCTGGCCAGCAATATCCATCAGAAGAAAAAATCACTTTTCAAGAAGCAGAATTCAGATTAAAAGCTTTAGCAGATAAGTATTCTCTTGAAAAACAATCTCAAATGGAAAAAGAACATTTGCATAAAGTACAAAAGATGTTTTTTATATTGTATATTAGCGGCCTGCCTTTACTATCAGAGGTCAATTCGATAAATGAAAATAGAATAGCTCTTGATGCAGAGGAATATTTGTCTTTAAAGGAAATCGAGAGTATACGCTTCAGCATATCTTTAGGCGTTTCCCTTATGTCCAAACCTCAAAAAAATTATGGTGCGGCAGTGTCTTCACTTGTATCAGCATATAAGGATGTTTGTAAAATTGGAAATTATTCGGATGAAATTAGCATAGGATTACACGGGAGAATTAAATTGAGTGAAATATAAAAACAAAAAGAGCTATCAGACTTTCAAAAAATCTGATAGCTCTTTACTTTTACAATAATTCAAATAATGTTGCCATTTTGTTGCCACAGAGGACATTCATACGGCTAAAACCGCATAACTACGGGCTTTTTCAGCGGTGAGAATTTATTCCCACTCAATAGTAGCCGGCGGCTTGGTGGTAATATCGTATACTACTCTGTTAATCGACTTAACCTCGTTTACAATCCTGCTTGAGCATGTTTCGAGAACATCATATGGAATTTTTGCGAAGTCAGCAGTCATAAAGTCGGTAGTAGTAACGCCTCTTAGAGCTAATGTGTAGTCGTAGGTTCTGCCGTCGCCCATAACTCCGACTGAGCGCATAGAAGTCAGGACAGCAAAGTACTGATTAATGCTTCTGTCAAGTCCAGCTTTTGCGATTTCCTCACGAAAAATCCAGTCTGCGTCCTGAAGTATCAAAAGCTTTTCGTCAGTGATTTCACCGATGATTCTGATAGCCAATCCGGGTCCCGGGAAAGGCTGGCGCCATACAAGGGTAGGGGAGAGACCAAGCTCTTCGCCGAGCTTTCTTGTCTCGTCCTTAAACAGCAAACGAAGAGGTTCTATAATCTCTTTGAAGTCAACGTAATCCGGTAGACCTCCGACGTTGTGATGAGATTTTATAACGGCGGCGTCACCGGCTCCCGACTCGATTATGTCAGGATAAATTGTTCCCTGAGCAAGGAAGTCCACCTTGCCGATTTTTTTTGCTTCGGCTTCAAAAACTCTGATAAATTCCTCGCCGATGATTTTTCTCTTGGTTTCAGGGTCAGATACTCCTGTGAGCCTTGCCATAAAGCGGTCTTTTGCGTTAACTCTGATGAAGTTGATATCCCAGTCTTTAAACGCGGCCTCAACCTCGTCACCCTCATTTTTTCTCATAAAACCGTGGTCAACAAAAATACATGTAAGCTGATTTCCGACAGCCTTTGAAAGGAGCGCTGCGCAAACCGAGCTGTCAACACCGCCCGACAACGCCAAAAGCACTTTTCCGTCTCCGACTTTTTCTTTGATAGCCGAGATAGCAGTCTGAGCGTAGTTGCCCATAGTCCAGTCGCCTACGCAGCCGCATACATTGTAAAGGAAACTTCTGAGCATATCAATTCCGTTTTGAGTGTGGTTTACCTCAGGGTGAAACTGAACGCCGTAAAGCTTTTTCTCAGCGTTTTCCATAGCGGCAAACGGGCAGTTTTCTGTGTGAGCAGTGCCTTTAAATCCGCTCGGAAGCTTTGAAACATAGTCTGTATGGCTCATCCAGGAGATGCCGTTTGAGGATTCAAACAATGCAGATGAAGAGTCATAGAAAGTTTCGGTTTTTCCGTATTCGCTTGAAATACATGTAGCGACCTCTCCGCCTAATGTATAAGCCATAAGCTGACAGCCGTAGCATATTCCCAGGACGGGTATTCCGAGTTCAAAAATTTCCTTGTCAATATGAGGAGATTTTTCATCATAAACGCTGTTAGGTCCTCCGGTAAAAATAATTCCGACAGGATTCAAGGCTTTGATGTCGTCCATGGATAGCTTGTTGTAGGGCCTTACCTCACAGTAAACTCCGCATTCTCTGACCCGCCTTGCGATAAGCTGGTTGTACTGACCTCCGAAATCGAGAATAAGTACAAACTGGTGTGAACTGTTTGCCATAATGTATACTCCAATCGTTATAAAATAAACCTGTTACGGTGCCGTATCGGTTTGTTCGGAATCTTCTGAGGCTGTATATTCCTGAGGCTCGCCACGTGAAACAGTGCCGTCTTCCGCAATGAAAACGCCGAATTTGTTAGAAGTTTCGTTTTGCTTTTCAATAATCTTTTTATATCTTTCGCTGTCCTCAGACAACAGATAGCAGGTGTAATTTTTAATAAAAATCGGGTTTAGCTTAAGTCCGACATATCCGTTTTTGTTTACGGTAAGCTCAAAAACTGATGACAATCCGTCAAGGTCGTCGTCGATATGCCAGAAAATCAGGTTGCCGATGCTGTAAAGGATAGGCTTGTCCTTGTAAAACTCAATAGCCTGCAAAACATGCGGGTGATGACCGATTATAACGTCTGCGCCGGCGTCAATAAACGCCCTTGCGGTGGTCTGCTGATAGCTTGTAAGCTCATAAGTTTCCTCAAGCCCCCAGTGAACCGAAACTATAAGCACATCGCACTGCTTGTCGTATTCCTCAAGGTCCTGAAGAAAAGCTTTCGTGTTGGAGTCGTTTAGTCCGGCGATTCCGGCTTTGTCTTCGCCGGCATACCAGTCACCGCTGCTCATTATTGAGTTGTAGCCGACAAAACCGACTTTGATGCCGTTTCGCTCCATTATTTTTAAAGCGGAAGCCTCGTCATAATCTCTGCCCGCTCCGATATATTCAATACCATGCTCCGTCAGGTGGTCGAAAGTGTCTAAAAGCGCGTCATATCCGAAATCACGGGTGTGGTTGTTTGCGAGATTTACAATGTCTATTCCGGCGTCAACAAAGCCCGGAAGCTTGTTAGGCGGAGTTCTGAAGCCGAATCCCTCGCGCTTTTCCGAAACGCCCCGTTCGCTGACGCAAGTTTCAAGATTTACAAAACCGATATCCGCAGCGTTGAAAATCGGTGAAATTTCTTTCCAGCCCCAGTCGATACCGTACCAGTCGAAAATATCCGAAAACTCTCCGTCCACCGATGTGTCTCCTCCGAGAGCGATAACGCATTCAGCGTCCTCGTCAGGCTCAACGACAGGCTCTTCATCCTGAGATGGCAGAGTAGGCTCGGTAAGCTCTTGCGTCGCAGACGTTGTTTGGGCGGTTGTCACAGTCGGTTCTGTCTGAGAGGGAAGAGAAGCGTCGGCAGGTTCGATTTCACTGCATCCGCACATCAAAGCGAGGCAAACGGCAAAGAGCGTAAGAAGCTTGATTTTCATAGATTTAACGAGCATCGACAAAGCCCACCTTGCGATAAACCTTCGCAACGACCTTTCCCGAAATTTTCATAGCCTTTTCAGCGCCGCTTGTATAACACTCCTTGAGATAAGCCTTGTCGTTTATAAGCCTTGCAAAGTTTTCTCTTACAGGAGCGAGATGGTCAGCGACAGCCTCGCCGACCGCAAGCTTAAAGTCGCCGTAGCCTTTTCCGGCAAATTCGGCTTCAATCTCTGCGTTTGATTTTCCCGTAGCGCATGAATAAATTGTCATCAGGTTGTTGATACCATCCTTGCCTTCGGCAAATCTGACTTCAGATCCGCTGTCGGTAATTGCTCTCTTGAATTTGCGGATAATCGTATCCTTGTCGTCAAGTATGAATATGCAGGCATTGGGGTTTTCATCCGATTTTGACATTTTCTTGGACGGATCCTGCAAAGACATTACCTTAGCGCCGACCTTTGGAATATAAGGCTCGGGAACTGTGAAAAATTCTCCGTATCTCTGATTAAATCTCTGAGCGATGTTTCTCGCGAGCTCAAGATGCTGTTTTTGATCCGCTCCGATGGGAACGAGGTCAGTGTTATACGCTAAGATGTCAGCAGCCATGAGCACGGGATATGTAAAAAGACCTGCGTTGACGTCGTCCGGATGCTTAGCCGATTTGTCCTTAAACTGAGTCATTCTCGAAAGCTCTCCGAACTGGGTTGAGCAAGCCAGAATCCAGTTGAGCTCAGCGTGATATCTGTTATGACTCTGAATGAAAGCCACGGATTTCTGAGGGTCAATTCCGCAGGCCAGAATCAAAGCATAGGCTTCAAGAGTTTGCTGACGGAATTTGACAGGATCTCTTTTTACTGTAAGCGCGTGCATGTCAACAATCGAGTAAATGCAGTCATACTCATCCTGAAGAGGCCCCCAGTTTCTTACTGCTCCTATGTAATTTCCGAGCGTAAAGCAGCCGGTCGGCTGAATTCCGCTGAAGATAATCTTTTTTTGTGTGTTGTTTGTATCAGGCATGATAAACCTCCTAAAAAAGCGAAATTATTCTCCGAACATTTCTTTTGAAAGCTTTCCGAGCATTTTGCATCCTTTGACAATTTGTTCGTCCGTAGGCGTAGAGAAATTAAGCCTGAAAGAGCTTGTCTTGTCATTTTCGCTGACCATAAATGCCGAGCCCGGAACAACTGCAACCTTAAATTCTTCAACAGCTCTCTTGCAAAAGCCCATCATATCGCAGCCGTCGGGAAGAGTGCACCAGATAAAAAGACCGCCCTCAGGCTGGGTATATCTAATTTTGCTTGAAAAATTCTTTTTGATTTCGGAAAGCATAAGAGCGCACTTGTTGCGGTAAATACCCCTGAGTTTTTCAAGGTGCTTGTCCATATCGCATGTTTCGAGAAATCTTTCGGCAAGAACCTGCGCCCAGATGTTTGTGTGAACGTCTTCGACCTGTTTGCATACGATGATTTTGTTTATGATTTCTTTAGGACCGGAAACATATCCGACTCTGATTCCGGGAGCTAAAATTTTTGAGAAGGTTCTTGAGTAAACGACAACGCCGTCTTTGTCCATGCTCTTTATGCTCGGAACGTTTTCGCCGGCAAATCTGAGGTCACCGTAAGGATTGTCCTCAAGAATAACAGCGCCGTATTTTTTCGCAAGTTCCAAAACAGCCTTTCTTTTTTCAAGACTCATGGTAAGACCTGTAGGGTTTTGAAAATTCGGAATCAGATAAATAAGTTTTGTATTTGTTGATTTAAGAGTCTGTTCAAGTTCTTCAAGATTGACTCCGTCGTTTTCAAGTGTAATTCCGGCAAGATTTATACCATATGATTTAAACGCGTTCAGAGAGCCGATAAAGCTCGGAGCTTCGCAGATAAGAGTGTCGCCCTTGTCGCAGAGAACCTTCGCGGTAAGCTCGTTTGCTTGCTGAGCGCCGGAGGTGATGATAAGCTCGTCAGTTTCGGGATTAAAAGTTCCCGAAGCCTCCATGCGCTTTTTGAGTGTGTTTCTCAAAGCCGGATAACCTTCAGTAATGCTGTATTGAAGAGCGAGAATAGGATTATCGTCAAATATGCTTTTTGAGATGCTTTTTATTTCATCTATAGGGAAAGCCTCAGGTGCCGGATTTCCGGCTGCAAAGGAAATAACCTCAGGGTCTGAGGTAAATTTCAGAATTTCTCTTATTGCCGAAGCCTTGAGTCCCGAAATGTTTTCCGAAAATTTATAATTCATAGCAGTTTGTCCTTTCAATAATATGATTTATATATACTTCATAAGTATAACACATCATAGAGTAAAAGAAAAGCGTTTTGCAAATTTTTTTAGAATGTTGTAAAAATAAATAAACAGGTGTATACTTAACGCTGTAATATCGAGCGAAACGAGGAAAAACAATGTGTAACGAGCTTG
Organism: uncultured Clostridia bacterium; assembly: GCA_944385905.1. Lineage (GTDB taxonomy): Bacteria > Bacillota > Clostridia > Oscillospirales > Ruminococcaceae > CALWZA01. Next base: position 7,609 of record CALWZA010000027.1, on the reverse strand, counting down.
AAAAATATATGGACCTGACCTCATGCTGGGAATATATGAGAAATACCGATCTGCCGGTGTTTATATACGGAATGGGTGACGGCTGTATAAAACTTTTGAAGTGGTTTGAGGAGTTTTCAATTCCGTGCGCCGGAATTTTCGCAAGCGATGAATTCGTTCGAGGGCACAGCTTTCAGGGGCATAAAGTGCACAGGCTGTCGGAAATTGAGCAGGCTTTGGGAGATGAGTTTGTAACAGCGCTTGCTTTCGGGGCAGGGTATAAGGAGCTGATTGATAAAATCGACGGCATTTCGCGGCGTCATAAGGTATTTGTCCCCGAAATGCCGGTAATCGGCGGCGGACTTTTTACAAAGGAGCTTTTGAAGAAAAGATGGAACGACGCCGTGTCGATTTATAATATGCTTTGTGATGATAAATCAAAGCAGGTGTATAAAGGTCTGCTTGAATATAAGATAACGGGAGAGCTTGACGTACTGAGGCGGATAACAACGCCTCCCGAAGAGGCTTTTTTGAATATTCTCAAGCTGGGCAGGAGTGAGATTTTCGCCGACCTCGGAGCGTACACAGGGGATACGGTTTTGCAGTTTTTAAAATTCACGGGAGGGGAGTATAAAAAAATATATGCCTTTGAGCCAAACTCAAGAAACTACAGAAAGCTGACCGAGACTGTGAGCGGAATGAAAAATATAACTGCTCTTAAAGCGGCGGCTTGGGACTGCGACTGCGAAATCAGATTTTTAAAAGGCGGAGGGCGAATGGCAAAGGTGATAGATTCAAAAGAGGGTACTGTAGCTCAGGCGAGGTCTTTGGACAGTGTCCTTGAGGGAAGTTCCTGCACGTATATAAAGTATGACGTTGAGGGAGAGGAAAAAAGAGCGATCGAGGGGAGCGAAAAAACTATCAGGCAGTATTCGCCTAAGCTTAGCGTCGCTTTGTATCACCGCTGTGAAGACATTTTCGACATACCGCTTCAGATATATAAACTCAATCCAAACTATAAGTTTTATATAAGACACTTTCCGTATTATCCTGCATGGGACACGAATCTGTTTGCTGTATAGTTTGTATCTGAAACATTCTGTCACAGCTATAAATGAAAAAAATTAAGCAGCTTCCGAAAACAGGCTTAGGAAGCTGCTTAAAATATTTATAAATGATATTCCAGGGAAAATCACAAAACTTTTGAAAGAAATTCTTTTGCCCTGTCAGTTTTAGGATGGTCGAAAAATTCTTTAGGGTCTGTGTCTTCAAGAACGTGTCCTCCGTCGAGGAAAAGTAAACGGGTTGCGACCTCACGCGCGAAAGCCATTTCGTGAGTGACTATAACCATTGTCATTCCGTCGTCGGCAAGCTCCTTGATAACATTTAAAACCTCTCCTACCATTTCCGGATCAAGCGCTGAGGTAGGCTCGTCAAAAAGCATGACGTCGGGGTTCATCGCAAGTGAGCGAACGATTGCGATTCTCTGCTTCTGACCTCCCGAAAGAGTTGACGGATACACGTCTGCCTTTTCATCAAGACCGATTCTTTTTAAAAGCGTATGGGCGTTTTCCTTTGCGGTATTTTTAATATCAGCCTTTGACTCAACCTTTAAAAACGGTTTTTTGTTTTTGCTGAAGATATTTGCAAGTCTCACATAAAGATTGTGTCTGATTGCCTTGCGGCGTGCCTGATTGCCAACGTACACCGGAGCGAGCATAATGTTTTCAATAACAGTCTTATTGTTAAAAAGATTAAACTGCTGAAAAACCATTCCTATATGTCTGCGGTGAATATTTATATCTACATGCATATCGGCGATATTTACACCTTTGAAAATTATCTCGCCAGAAGTAGGATCTTCCATACAGTTGAGACATCTTAAAAACGTGCTTTTTCCCGAGCCTGAGGGACCAATTATAGCAACTCTTTCTCCCTGATTGATTGTAAGGCTTATATCGTCGAGAACTCTGAGCTTTCCGTATGACTTCACAAGATGCTTAACTTCTATCACTTTTTCTCAGACTCCTTTCCATAAGCCTTACGCCGAGGGCTATCAGCATTACAAGAACGATGTAAATAAGCGCCATTACAAGATATGGAACCATAAATTCGTAGCTGTTTGTTCCGAAGTAATTAAATGCGACGTAAAGGTCTGCCGCGCCGACAAAGCTTACGACTGAAGTTTCTTTTATAAGAGTTATAAACTCGTTTCCGAGAGTCGGCAAAATATTTTTTACTGCCTGCGGCACAACAATTTTCAGCATTGTTACCGGAAAGCTGAGTCCGACCGCGCGTCCTGCCTCAAGCTGACCGGGGTCAACCGACATTATTCCTCCTCGCATTATTTCCGAAACATAAGCGCCGCTGTTGAGTCCGAAAACAAGAACGCAGACATTCAAAGGCGGAATGTTTATGCCCATGAGCGGGAGCATTACGTAATATGTAACGAGGAGCTGAACGACAACAGGGGTGCCTCTGAAAAGCCCCACATAAAACGAACATATTCCGTTCAATACTTTAGGAAGCGTTTTATATTTAGGCGTTACTCTTACCGTCGCAATCAAAGTGCCTATTACAATGCCTATCAACAGACCTAATACCGCAATGATAAGTGTGTTTTTCAGACCTGTTACGACTCGGGTATATCCTCTGTACTCGTAAAATATTTCCCAGAATTTTTCGACTTTAACACTGAAATTTCCCATTAGCTGCTTCTCTCCTTCGGCTAAAAAAACAGGGAGGCAGATAAGCCTCCCTTAAAGGCGATTGTTACTGAAGCTCGTTTACCGCATCAGCTATGCAGTTTGCCGGTCCTTCGTCAATAACTACATAGTTAAGGTTACCGTTTATCATATCAATAACAGCAAGAGAACCGGACTTATAGCCTACACAAGTTGTTTTAAAGCCGTCAAAGCCCCACTCTTCATCGCCCTGTACGTAGAACTGACCTGTTGTTCCGTTCTGAACGCCGATTTTTGTGTTTTCGTCGAATGTATTAAGAATAGCGACAACATCGTCAGCAGTAGAGCATGAATCAAAGGTTGTATCGTCAGCCTTTACAATAAGCATCTGAGAAGCATCATAATACTTATTTGAAAAGTTCACATACTCTTCTCTGTCTTCTCTTATCGTAAGACCTGCGGCGGCGATATCGCATTTGCCCTGTCCTACCGAAAGACATACAGCGTCAAAATCCATATTGGAAATAACGAGTTCCATTCCGAACTCCTGAGCCATAAGGCTTGCGATTTCCATATCTATTCCGTAATAATCTTCACCGAGCATATATTCAAAAGGTTCAAACGAAGCGTTTGTAGCAACAACAAGCTGATCCTTAGAAGTGTCAAGCTCTGCGGATTTAACAGCAGTCGGTCGCCGTCTCCGAAGTACTTGTTGAAAATCTCATCCATTGTTCCGTCTTCCTGAATCTTTGTGATAAATGCGTTTACCTTTTCTAAAAGCTCCGGCTGATTCTTATCAACTCCGAGAGCATACTCCTCCTCGGTAAGCTTAATGTCAATTACCTTGACGGCAGCATCAGCGGATTCAACCGGGTCAGTGCTTTCAGCCTGAGTGTCTCCGGAAACAAGCCCGGCGGTTGAACCTGTGGTAGTAGTTTCAGCGTCGCCGTCATTTCCGCATGACGCAAAACAAACTGCTGCCATTACTGCTGCACAGCAGAGCGCTAATATTTTTGATGTCTTTTTCATAATATGACTTCCTTTCAAAATATCGCCGTTATCTCGGCAAAACTAATGTAGATATTATAAAACAACTGACTGATTATGTCAATAGTCAAACAGCGGGTTGCCGTTTGTAAGTAATTTACGTTTGTAAGTAATTTATAAGTGAAAATAATAAAAAGACAATAAAGAGTAAAAATGCTATTGACAAATAAATATCATCGTGATATAATACTCTTCGTGCTTTAAAGAGGTTATATCTGGGTGTGGCGCAGTTTGGTAGCGCGCTACCTTGGGGTGGTAGAGGTCGTCGGTTCAAGTCCGGTCACCCAGACCAAATTTTTAAATTTAATATGTGCGGATGTGGCGGAATTGGCAGACGCGCCAGATTTAGGTTCTGGTGGGTATCCCCGTGAGTGTTCAAGTCACTTCATCCGCACCAGATTTCCGCCGATTTTTTCAGGCGGTTTTTTGTTATATTGAGCATTTAGCTGTAAAACAGCATTCGTATAAACATAATAGCGAAAGGAATGGTAAAAGTGCAGAAGCTGTTAGTCGATGAAATTTATAAAAGTGTAAGAGGTGTTACGCCTAATACGGCAGCATCCGACGGAGCAGAGGTTACAATATCAGGCTGGATAAGAACAAACCGCTCAAATAACAATATCGGATTTATTTCCCTAAATGACGGCTCCTGTTTCAATTGCTGCCAAGTTATTTATGAAAGCAATAAAATAGACAACTATACCGATATCACAAAGCTGCTCACCGGCTGTTCGATTGAAGTTACAGGAAAGCTGGTTATGACTCCAGGAGCGCAGCAGCCGTTTGAAATAAACGCTTCCTCTGTTGTTTTGCTCGGCAGCTGCGACGCTGATTACCCTCTTCAGAAAAAGAGACACTCTCTTGAGTTTCTGCGTGAGATTCCTCATCTCAGACCGAGAACAAATACATTTATGGCAGTGTTCAAAGTACGTTCACTTGTTTCTCAGGCGATTCATGAGTTTTTCCATGACGAGGGCTTTACCTATATTCATACTCCTCTCATCACCGGCAACGACGCTGAGGGGGCAGGGGAGACATTTACCGTTACAACAAGAGACGACGGCAAATATGAAGAGGACTTTTTCGGCAAGCACGCTTGTCTCACCGTTTCGGGTCAGCTTCATGTAGAGCCTTTTGCTCTTGCTTTCGGAAAAGTATATACATTCGGTCCTACATTCAGAGCTGAAAACTCAAATACGGCGTTTCACGCAAGCGAATTCTGGATGATTGAGCCTGAGCTTGCTTTCGCCGACCTCAAGGACGATATGGCTTGCATGGAGAAGATGCTTAAATTCGTAATCAAATCCGTTCTTGACAACGCACCCGATGAAATGAAATTCCTCAATGATTTTGTCTGCGAAAAGCATGATCTCATAGACAAGCTCACAAAGGTTGTAAATTCTGATTTCAGGGCAATAACATATACCGAAGCAATAGACTATCTTCTCAAATCAGGAAGAGATTTTGAATACCCTGTTGAGTGGGGAATCGACCTCAAGAGCGAGCATGAAAGATATATATGCGAGCAGGTTGTAGGAGGTCCTACATTCCTGATTGACTATCCGAAAGAAATCAAGGCTTTCTATATGCGCGTAAATGATGACGGAAAGACAGTTGCCGCATGTGACCTTCTCGTTCCGGGAGTCGGAGAGCTTATCGGAGGTTCTCAGAGGGAAGAAAGGTGCGATGTTCTCGTAAACAAAATGCAGGAATTGGGTATTCCTCAGGAAGACCTTCAGTGGTATCTTGATTTACGGCGTTTCGGCGGAGTCAAGCATTCAGGCTTCGGCTTGGGTCTTGAAAGGCTTCTTATGTATGTTACAGGTGTAAGCAATATCCGTGACGTCCTTCCATATGCAAGAACCCCGAGAAATCTTAAATTTTAATTTATGCTTAAAGTTCATTTAATATAGCTGTTGTAAATCAGCGTAAAAAACAGACTTTATTTTTAAAAAAGTCTGTTTTTTATGTAAAGTTGAATTTGAAAGAGATTTGTTATGAAAAAAATTAAACTAACAGCACTTCCATGCTTATGTGTAGATGTCTTTGATGGTACTGATATAATCAGACCAGGAGGAGAAGCACTGAATTTTGCTGCACATGCATCACGCTTTAGGAGTATTAATGTTACACTTCTTGGTGTTGTCGGGAATGACAAATATGCAGAGGTGATAATGGATTCAATTTCAGAGCTTAATATTGATAAGACACATATTCGAGTAGATAAAAGATATCCAACAGCCAATAACAAAACTTACCTTACAGCAGAAGGCGACAGGTATTATAAAGATAATTCGTGGAACGGAAGAATACTTGATGATATTATTCTGAATGATACTGAAATAAAAATAATATCTGAATCTGATGTGATTTTTGTTCACTTTTGGGCATCCTGCTTTTCGCAGGTAATTGAACTGAAAAAAACTTATGGATTTAAATTGGCAGTAGACTTTGATGTATATAGAGATTTTGATGTCATGGAAAAATTCTCTCCATTTGTGGATTTCTTTATGATTAGTGGTTCGGAAGAATACTTGCCACAGTTCAAAAAGTTGTCATATAAATACGAATGTCTTTTTAATATATCTCTTGCAGAGCGTGGAAGTGTCACTTATTACAAGGGAAAAGAGTTTAAAGCTAAGGCGGTGAAAGTTGATACTGTAATTGATACAACAGGGTGTGGTGACAGTTATCATGCAGGGTTTGTCTGCTCGTATATTCTTGAAAAAGATATTGAAAAGGCTATGAGTGTTGGTTCAGAAATTGCAGCGGAAACTTTAATGCACTACGGAGGCTTCTGATTGAGCGATAAATTCCAATTTATACGCAACATTATTGAAAAGAAAATCAATTTATATATTAGAAGTTTTTTGTCTTGACGGGTTAAGCCGTATATGTAAACTTGATTTTTACCGTTTGTTAAGCTTGATATAAGGATTTTTCAGCTTTTTAGCACAAAACATCATAAGATTTTTTACTGCTGTCGATAAAAGCAACACCAATGCTGGCACTTGCGGTTAGGTCGGAATTATTTCATTTAATTTTAGTTATATTTCTGATTAAAATTCGTTTATAACGCTCAATTTTAGACATACTGAAAGGAACACACAATGCTAAGAACGCATCGCCTCCTATGCGTCCAGCCTGAGCGCGGGCAGGGACGTTTAGCTGAATTAACTTAGCAACTTCTTTTAAGACATAGTTTCCGGCCGGGTGACCGTAAATATTATTATTATCTATATCTAAGATTATAGCGCAAAATTCTATCTGGCTGAAGCTCTGCGAGCTTTTTGCTGCCGTACCGCTCAATCGGTTTTTTGTTTAAAACTTCCGCTAAACAGATCCAAATGAAGCTATTGCTCAAGAATTCTTATTTGCTTCTTTTGTTGATTGATGTCTGAAAGGGTGCCAATTCTAAATCTGAACGCTCATTATTGTCAGTTTGCGTAATTAGTTTTAGCTCAAACCATCCTAAACGTCCGTCTTTCAAAGTCTATTTTCTCATTCTCCATTAAGACATCTAATAAAAGTTGGAATGGATTAGCTAGGCAAAAGGCTAATTAAATTGATAATTATAAAAGGGCAGGGGATTAATACAAGATCACCAGTGCTCGGTGATTTTATATAAGTATAGCCAAAATATACTGCAATTTATATGCTTATATAACAAAAGCTCAAAATCAAATTAAATTTCGTTTGAATATTACTTAAAAGTATTGATTTTTTTTTAGAAGTATGATATATTATTAAAGTTATATAATTTCTGTTGTAATTCAGCTGAAACATGACTTGAAAATTTTCGAAAAAGTGTCAGTTTTGTCCGCCTAAAATCCAGTGTTTCTGTGGGCTCCCGCAGTTCGAAAAACCGAATATTTCGCAGTTCTTTCCGTCAGTTTTTT
>CALWZA010000026.1 GCA_944385905.1 uncultured Clostridia bacterium | reverse complement strand
ATGCTTCTATGTCTCTTTGAAGCTGAGTTTTGTGTTTTCCTTTGCCTACCGCAAACACCAGCTCTACCCACTGTGCTTGCCTCATCAAGACTTCATAGCATTCTTCTAAAGTAGCATCTTTAATTATTCCGTATCTCTCGGCTATTACAGGAAGAATACTATCTATCTTTTTCTTGAGTCTTTCAAGATTCTTTTCAACTGCCTTTTTCCACACAAATGTGTATTTGTTTGCATACGCTTCTATCTTGGTTCCGTCTACAAACAGGTTCTTGAATTTTACTTCTCCCATTTCGTGAAGCTTTTCCACAAACTGATAGAACAGACCTTCTATTGTTCCTGCCAAATGTCCTCGTGTAAATCTCGTTATCATAGAATCACTTGGTGCTGCTTCTCCGTTTAACAACCACATAAAGCGAATATCCGTCTTACAAGCTGCTTCTATCTCTCTTGATGAATATTTGTTATTCATATACGCGAATACAAGTATTTCAAACAAAGTGATAGGATTTACTTTTCGCCACACTCTTACATATGTGTTTAACAATTCTGTGTAATCTAATTCATCGCATATTTCGGCTACCTTGAACACAAAATCGTCTTTGGGTATATTTATTTCTAAATTTATTGGTAAAACCACTTGATTTCTGTCTCTCATTGTTGTACAATTACCTCACTGCTTTTGTTGTTGGTTTTTTTGTGGTGATTAAATTATACAACAAAGCAAGCGACAGCTCAATACCTTTTCGGTATTTTGCTGTCGCTTTTTCTCTTCTTTGGAGCTTCTCTTAATGACTCAGCCCCTTTTTGTTTAAATCTATATATAAATTACGTTGGCATACACGCTTTCATTAGCTCTGTTGCGTATATTATTCATACGACCTACCCACTCCATTGGATTATCCGCTTTGAGTTTTTCGGTCACGCCCTCACACTCTGCCATTTGTTTTATGAGCCGAGAAAACATTTCTTCTGCCTGGTTGTCGAGGTCAGCAAGGTAACTGTTCAGTTTGCCGCTTGTCAGCAAATTAAGATATAAAACCTTGCGATTTTGTTTGATATACCGTAAGTGCCGCTGTCCCCATACACCGATGGGCTGTTGTTCTTCCTCCGGCAACTTCAAGCAGGGAATGTAATAGTCGCCTTGCAGTTCGTACCAAAGACCGTTCTTTTCATCATAAATAACCTTTTCCATAATCACGCCTCCTTGTAGATTACCTTGAATTTCTTCTGCTTTGCATCAATGATTTTCAGCAGGATCTCGTCCACTGCATCGGTATACTTGCCTTTGGCAATAAGGTTGTTCCGCATTTCGTTCAAGCAGTTTACGACCACCCGCCGTTCAAAATCATCGAGCACTATGTAATACTTCTTATCTCGCATATCGGTCACTCCTTTAGCAGGTCTTGAAACGGGGCATCGGTTGCAACAAAGGTATCGTATGTAAAGTTTGCTCCCAAGCGAAACCCCATTATAAAACTGTCGAGATTGGATTCACCGTTTACCACGCTCCACGCATTTACAAAGTCGAGAAATTTCTTCTTGTTTTCACCCGATAATTGCTCCGTCAGAAATTCCTCATTAAGCATCAACACTTCCATTTGTTTTTGCGCGGCTTTGTTCTGTTTGGTGCTTCTTGCTTGCGGATCAATGTTGCCGTAATAAAATTCTTCTATAAATTTGCCCATATTGTTACCTCCTTTGATTTTCTAACATAATTGTACTCAAAGGTGGTTTAATAGTCGAATGTACCGCTATAAACAGAAAAATACCGAGAAAAACCTGTTACAGTTCTTCTCGGTATTCATCTTTTTGGACTTGTCTTTGCTAATACCGGATAATTCTATGCATTAGATGTAGTTTCTAAATTACTTCCTTATCAGGTGTCAGCATTTACGTCATCCGGTTTTCGTTTTATATTTTGACTTACTGCTCATTTTCCATTGCGGTAATGAGGTCAACTCTGCGCTGATGTCTGCCGCCCTCGAATTCGGTTTCAAGAAAAACGTCTACCAGTTCGCAGGCAAGTCCGACTCCGCAAACTCTTCCGCCGAGACAAAGAGCGTTTGCGTCGTTGTGAAGCCTTGTATATTTTGCGGAAAAATAATCCGAGCAGGCACAGGCTCTGATTCCCTTTACTTTATTTGCGGCGATTGATATTCCGATTCCCGTTCCGCATATAAGTATCGCCTTTTCACATTTTCCGCTTATAACTTCTTTACACGCTTTTTTTGCAGCGTCGGGATAATCACACTTTTCACCCTCGCCGCTTCCGAGGTCTATATATTCTATTCCCTTTTCCTCAAGATGTTTGATAATCGCGCATTTAAGCTCATATCCGGCATGGTCGTTTGCTACAGCTATCATTTTAATTTTTTCCTTTCACTTTTTTAAATCCTTTTCGGCTTTTGTTATCTGCAAATAGCTTGCGTTTAAATTATCGGCGTCTGTCAGCTTTCCAGGGTCCGCAAAAACAGCCTCACACAATGAAGATGCTTTCTGAAGTCTGAGACTTACCGGCGCAAGCCTAACTCTTTCGTTTTCGGGAAATAGGCGCTGTTTAATTTCTTCGGCATAGTCCCCTACTAAAATGACGTCGCCTTCTGTTTTATTCACAGCTTCACTGATATATGAAATATCGCACACATTATCATCCGAAAGCTTTGAAATCCGGCTTCCGTCGGAGCTGTACAATCCGAAATACGCTATATCCTGCCTTGCTTTCATAACCGAACATATCACCGCTTTTGAGCAGACGCTGTTGTAAGCAAGAGCTTCAAGGGTTGAAACTCCGGCACACTTTTTCCCCGAAGCAAAGCATATTCCCTTTACCGCCGCTATCCCGATTCTAAGCCCTGTATATGACCCCGGACCGTTTGCGCAGACAAACGCGTCGATATCGTCAATCGTTTTTCCGCAGTCCGAAACAAGCTTGTTTACAAGAGGAAGAATTACCTGCGAATGAGTAAGCTTTGTTAAAAATGTTGTTTCCCCCAGCAGAACACTGTCGTCTCGCAGAGCCACTGAGGCAACTTTACCAGAAGTATCAATCCCCAAAACTAACAAAACCTATCATCTCCCTCGACGATTATTTCACGCTCTGTCTCACTCAGACGATTTATAGTTATATAAACAGTGCCGTTTGGGAGAGCGTCAATTATATTTTCACTCCATTCAACGGCGATAACGCTGTCTTCGCTCATATAGTCGAAAAATCCGGTTGTCTCAAGCTCGTCCGTATCTACAATTCTATACATATCAAAATGATACAACGTCAGCTCTTTTCCCCTGTATTCGTTCACAAGCGCAAACGTCGGACTTGTGACCTCGTCGGGAAGCCCCATTCCAACCGCAAGTCCACGGGTAAAAGTCGTTTTGCCGGCTCCCATACCTCCTTTATATGCGACAACATCTCCGCCTTTAAGCTTTGAACCTATTTTTTTTGCAAACTCAATGGTTTCTTCGGGACTGTGCGTAATTATTTTCATGTATTATCTTTCCTTAAATCAGTATCCGAGCGTTCCTTCAAGCGATTCGTCGTTCATTATCCAGTCGAGCACTTCAATAACCCTGTAATTATCCTTATCGTCACGGATAACTACCCTTTTGATTCCGGCGTTGATTACAAACCGCTTGCAGAGCGAACAGCAGCATGAATTTTTAACATATTCGCCTGTATCGACCTCTCTGCCGCAGAGATACATCGTCGCTCCTATCATTTTATCTCTCGGAGCTGAGATTATCGCGTTTTGCTCGGCATGAACGCTTCTGCAAAGCTCGTAGCGCTCCCCTCTCGGAACCCCAAGCTTAGTCCTTATGCAAACGTTAAGATCCGTGCAATTTTTTCTGCCTCTCGGAGCACCGACATATCCGGTTGAAATAACCTCATCGTGATTTACTATTACCGCTCCGTAACGTCTGCGCAGACATGTGCTTCTTTCCGAAATTACATCCGCTATGTCAAGATAATAATTTGCCTTGTCCCGACGTTCCATATCTAAACCTCCTGATTGTTTTTATTCCTCCGTATCAACGGGAGCAAACTCTTCAAAATCATCGTCTGCATCAACGACAAGTCCCTCGTTTTTCGCCGCCTGAGCTACTGCCGCAGCAGCCGCTTCCTTTACAAGCGCCGCCTTTTTATCCTTCTTTGACGACATCACAAGCTTACCGGCGTCTGCTCTGACTTTTGCTTCAATCTCGTCCATAATATCGGGATTCTGAAGCAAATATTCCTTTGCGTTGTCACGTCCCTGTCCTAGCTTCATATCGTTATAGCTGAACCAAGCGCCGCCCTTTTGAACGATTCCCAAGTCAGCTGCCATGTCGAGAATTTCCCCGACCTTTGAAATGCCCTTGCCGTACATAACGTCAAACTCGCACTCCTTAAACGGCGGAGCAACCTTGTTTTTAACCACCTTACAGCGGGTCCTGTTTCCGACTATTTCAGAGCCGTTCTTGATGGCTTCTCCTCGTCTTACCTCGATTCTTACTGAGGAATAGAACTTCAAAGCTCGTCCGCCCGGAGTCGTTTCGGGATTTCCGTACATGACGCCGATTTTCTCTCTGACCTGATTTATAAATATAGCGACGCAGTTTGACTTGGAGATAACCGAAGTCAGCTTTCTCATCGCCTGAGACATGAGTCTCGCAAGCTGTCCGACATGAGCCTCTCCCATTTCTCCGTCAATTTCCGCTTTTGTGACCATTGCCGCAACAGAGTCGAGGACAATTACGTCGATAGCGCCCGACCTTACTAGCGCCTCGGCGATTTCAAGCGCCTGTTCTCCGCTGTCTGGCTGAGATACCAAAAGGTTGTCTATATCTACTCCGAGCTGTGCGGCATAGACAGGGTCAAGAGCGTGCTCGACGTCGATAAACGCGGCGTATCCGCCTTTTTTCTGCGCCTGAGCGACTACATGCAGAGCTACCGTCGTTTTTCCTGAGCTTTCGGGTCCGTAAATCTCAACAACTCTTCCTCTCGGCACTCCGCCGATTCCGAGAGCCAAATCCAAAGTAAGCGAGCCTGTTGAAATCGCCTCGACGTTTAGGGTTGAGTTTTGTCCGAGCTTCATTACCGCTCCGGCTCCGTATGCCTTTTCTATCTGCGCTATTGCCGTTTCAAGCGCGGCTTTTTTATCGTCGGCGCTTGAAAGCTGAGATACCGATGTCTTTTTCTCGGCAGGTTTTTTCATTGCCATAGCCGTTCCTCCCGTATACTTTTATTTTCCTTTAAAATCCGTAAAAATTCCTTGCGTATGTTTTTAATACCTGATTACAAAATAAATCACATAAACCCAGCTCAGCAAGCCGTGGAATATCGCCCAGCCGACCGAATGCCATGTTGTGTAGCTTATCACCATTGCCAGCGCGCTTCCGAAAGTAATGCCCGTTTTCACTGTTTTATTGACTATTGTTGTTTTTGATATTTCCTCCATATTCCATTGCCTCCTGACTATTTGCGTTTATTAGATATTTTGATTATACCACAAGTTTTCAAAAACAGAGTCCGTTTTTTTGGACTAATATCGCTTTTTTAGAAAAGTCCCGATATATTTCCGCAGTTGTCGCAGTCGATGCTGTTTGCCGCAGGCTGCTTTGGAAGTCCCGGCATAGTCATGATATCTCCCGTAAGCGCTACCACAAAGCCGGCTCCTGCCGAAAGCTTGACTTCTCTTACCGTGATTTCAAAGTTTTCGGGCTTTCCGAGCTTGTTCGGGTCGTCAGAAAGGCTGTACTGTGTTTTCGCTATACACACAGGCGTTTGCGAAAATCCGAGCTTTTCAATTTCCTTTATCGACTTTTCAGCCTGCGCTGTGAAAACAACTCCGTCAGCACGGTAAATTTCCTTTGCTATAATACTGATTTTATCTTTTATGGGAAGCTTTTCGTCATAGAGATATTTAAACTCTGTTTTGCCCTCGTTTTTTTCTATTGTGTCGCACACTTTTCGAGCAAGGTCTGTTCCGCCCTCGCCGCCTTTTGCGAAAATCTCGGCAAGCGAAACAGAAACGCCCATTTCTGAGCAAAAGCCCTTAATATACTGTATTTCAGCCTCGGAATCGGTATGAAATCTGTTGATTGCGACAACAACGGGAACTCCGAACTTGCGGATATTTTCGATATGGGTTTTAAGATTTACTATTCCCTTTTTCAAAGCGTCAACATTTTCAGCTCCAAGCTCCGTCTTTGCGACTCCTCCATTGTATTTAAGCGCTCTTATTGTCGCCACCAAAACAACGCAGTCTGGAGAAATTGAGGCAAACCGGCACTTTATATCCATAAACTTCTCCGCCCCGAGGTCAGCTCCAAACCCAGCCTCGGTGATTGTGTAGTCTCCGAGCTTGAGGGCAAGCTTTGTCGCTCTTATGCTGTTGCAGCCGTGGGCTATATTCGCGAAAGGTCCTCCGTGCATAATGGCGGGAGTGTTTTCAAGAGTCTGGACAAGGTTAGGCTTGAGCGCGTCCTTAAGCAGCGCGGTCATAGCTCCGCAGCCTCCGAGAGCCTTTGCGTAGACAGGGTTTCCGTCGAGGTCATACGCCACGAGAATTCTCTCAAGGCGGGCTTTCAAGTCGTCAAGGTCGGCAGCAAGGCACAAAATAGCCATGATTTCGGTAGCTACGGTAATCTGAAAGCCGTCCTCTCTAGGAAAACCGTTTACCTTTCCCCCGAGTCCGACAACAATTTCACGAAGCGCTCTGTCGTTCATATCCATACATCTTTTGAAAAGAATTCTTCTCTGGTCGATTCTCAGGACGTTTCCCTGATGAATATGGTTGTCTATAAGCGCACAGAGCAGGTTATTTGCGGCGGTTATCGCGTGCATATCACCCGTAAAGTGGAGATTTATATCCTCCATCGGAACTACCTGCGCGTATCCTCCGCCTGCCGCTCCGCCTTTAATTCCGAAAACGGGGCCGAGCGACGGCTCACGAAGGGCAAGCACAGCGTTTTTACCGATTTTAGCCATGGATTCGGCAAGCCCGACGGAAATTGTAGTTTTTCCTTCGCCTGCGGGAGTCGGATTTATAGCTGTCACAAGGATGAGCTTACCGTTTGGTTTGTCCTTAAGCTTATCAAACAAATGCTCGGAAAGCTTTGCCTTATAGTGGCCGTAAGGCTCGATGTAATCTTCGGAAATGCCGATCTTTTTTGCAATTTCGGTTATTTTAAGCATTTTAGCCTGCTGTGCAATTTCAATATCGGTTAACATAAGCGCCCTCCGTTGTTTTTTTATTAATTAAATTAATTATATCACACTTCTTTATCAATTGCCATAGTTTTTTTATTTTTTCATCAGCATTCATCAAATTACACCGAGGCTTATTAACTGATTTACGCTCATTAGATTTTTGTCTTTTTCGCTCAAAATCGGGAAAAATCCGTTCTCAATTCCCCAGTCAATGCCTAAAAAAGAATCGTTCCATATTATACCCGATTGGTCGTCTTTATCGTAATAATCCGTACATTTATAGGCAAACAGCGCTGTTTCGGAAAGCGTTAAAAATCCGTGAGCGAAGCCTTTAGGCAAATAAATACACTTTCCGTTTTCGTCTGACAGCACCTCTTTTCCCCATCTGAGAAAATCAGGACTCTCTCTTCTTATGTCTACAAAAACGTCCAGCACCATGCCTTGTATAACCCTTACAAGCTTTGCCTGGCCGTGATTTTTTTGAAAATGCAGGCCCCTCAGCACTCCTTTTTTTGAAAACGACTGATTGTCCTGCACAAATTCTTCGGTTATTCCCTCTTTTTCATAATCTCGCTTTGAATAGCTTTCAAAAAAACAACCTCGTTCATCCGAAAAGACCTTTGGTTTAATAATAATCACATCTTTTACCGACTTGCAGTATGCGGCGCTAATCACAACCAACACCCCTTTCGCCGCAAATCCAATCGTAAAGCGCGGATTTCCAGTCTTTCATTATATACATTCCCTCGCTTTTAAGCGCAAGCGGATCAAGCGCGGACATCTGCGGACGTTTGGCCTTTTGCGAAAATACCGACGAAAGCACAGGAACTGGTATACAATCCTTTTCTGAAAGTCTGAAAGCTTCTTTAACAAGGTCAAACCTTGAGCATATTCCGCTGTTTACACAGTTATAAACTCCGTATTTTTCGGTTTTTAAAAGACTGAAGATTTGTTTTGACAGCTCAAAAACGCTTGTCGGAGAGCCGAAGCTGTCGGCGGCAACGCTTATCTGCGCTTTTTTATCCGCCTGACTGAGCATTTTTGACACAAAGCATCTTTTCCCTCCGAAAAGCCATGATGTTCTCGCAACAAACGTTTTTTTGCAAAACATCTGAGAATATCTTTCTCCGAGAAGCTTAGTTTTCCCGTAAAAATTTACAGGGTTGGGCTCAGAGGCTTCGGTATACGGATTAAAAGTATTTCCGTCAAATACGAAATCAGTCGATACATACACAAGCTTCGCTCCTGCTTTTTCCGCCGCAACAGCGATATTTCTTGCGCCTATAGAATTTACAGCGAAGGCTGTTTCGGCGTTTTCGGCTTCCTCGCACCAATCAACGTCGGTTTCCGCCGCACAATTTATTATAGCATCGGGTTTATAATTCAATGCCGCACTTACACAGCTTTCAAGCTTTGTAACATCAAGTTTGTCTTTTCCGAGGGATGTCACCTCGTCAGTCTTTGAAGCGTATGCCGACAACGCTTTGCCGAGGTCTCCGTCAGCTCCCGATATAAGAATTTTCATATCATATTACCACCTTATTTAGTTTGTGCAAACGCATGAAATTTGAGGTCTCAAGAAGTCTGTCGGGAGTTCCGGCATCAAACCAAACGCTTTCGCTCATCACCTCGCAGAAGAGTTTTCCATGAGATATATAAATATTGTTCAAATCCGTAATCTCGTACTCGTTTCTTTCGGATTTTGCAAGCTTTTTTGCGTATTCACAGACGTTTTCGTCATAGACATACAGTCCTGTAACCGCAAGGTCGGATAAAGGATATATCGGCTTTTCAACGATTCTTTCTACAGTATCTCCGTACATCACAGCAACTCCGTATTCACAAGCTCTGTCGGTTTTGGCGGCGAAAACCGTTGCTCCTCTTCCGCTTTCAGCTCGCTCAAAAGCTTTTTTTGCCTTATGCTCAATCTCGTCACCTATAAAAATATTATCCCCGAGTATAAGTGCGGCAGGCTCATGATTTATAAACTTTTCCCCGATAACAAGCGCCTGAGCGATTCCGTCGGGAGACGGCTGGACTGCATATGAAACGTTTACACCGAGTTCATTTCCGTCTCCTATAAGCTCCGCTATGCTTCCCAAGTGCTTAGGAGATGAAATGATAAGCACATCGGTTATTCCGCACCGCTCAAGTGTTTGCATCGGATAATAAATCATGGGTTTATCATATACGGGCAGCAAATGCTTAGAAACCGATTTTGTAAGCGGATACAGCCTTGTTCCGTTTCCTCCTGCAAGCAAAATTCCTTTCATAACATTTTCCTTTCAAAATTCAGTTTATACAGCATATTCGCTTCCCGTAAGCTATATTACACAGGCAGATGGTATATAAAAAACCGCAGAGACCTTTTGGTCTCTGCGGTTTAAACTAATTTTATTCAAATTTAATATCCATAAGATTTTTGCCATACCCGAAGCTCACCCAGACGTCGTGAACCCCGTCAACCTTTTCTTTAAGCTCGGCTGAGAATGTTTTGAAATCGTCCTTGCCCGAAGTAACAACTGTCGGAATTTCGGCAATAACCTTGCCCCACTGTCCGTCGATTTTAACTACTACCGGCTGTGCGTTTCCTGCGTATGCGCTTGTCCTGACCTCAACTTTACTTACTCCCGTAAGGTCAAAGCCTTTAAGCTCTATGCACGGATTATAACTTGCTGATGTGACATAGAATTTGTTCTCCGATTTTGAGAATAAAATTTTGGCATCAACCGCTGAATCGTAGTTTTCCGCAGATGTTAATGCTCTTGCGTTTCTCGGAAGAATTTCGTCGCCCTTTACAAATATTGTCTTCTCCGCTCTTATATCGTCGCTCGAAGCGCCTATCATAAAGGTATAATCGCCGCTTTCAACGCTGAAGTCCTCAATTCTTACGTTATAAAACTCAAGTCTTGATTTATTAAATTCAAGCTCCACTGTCACTGTTTCTCCGGCTTTTATGTTGACTCTCTTAAATGCGCAGAGCTTTTTCAAAGGTCTTGAGATAAACGACTTTTCCATTCTGTAATAAGCCTGTACAACCTCGTCGCCGTCTCTGTTCGATGTGTTTTTAACCTTTACGGAAAGCTTAATTTTATCGCCGTCCGCTTCAGCTGTCATATCAGAATACTCAAATGTTGAATAGCTCAGACCGTATCCGAAGGCAAACAGAGGCTCGCCGTCATAATAAAGATATGTAGTTTTTGTCTTTTCGATATCGTAATCATAAATGCTCGGAAGCTCTCTTTCCGATTTATACCATGTCTGAGGACAGCGTCCCGCCGGGTTATAATCTCCGAAAATAACCGACGCCAGTGAGGTTCCCAGCTCAGGGCCTGCGTGTGAAGAATAAATGATTGCGCGGCAGTCTCTCTTCTCGTCACAGATTGAGTACGGATAGCTTGCAATTACTACAACAACAGTATTCGGGTTTGCCTCTCTTACTGCTTTTATAAGTGCCGCCTGATGAGGAGCAAGGGCAAGAGTTGTTCTGTCTGTTCCCTCTCTCGCGATAACCATCGGGTCGTTTCCGACGCATACAACCGCCGCGTCAGACTCCTTTGCCGCTTTGACAGCCCTCTCTATTCCGTCAGAGACAAGCTCCTCGGTAAAAAGCTGATTATCTTTAACACCGGAATGTTTTTTGCACACAAGCTTTCCGCTTTCACTTATCTGCCATTCTCCCGAATTATTCCAGTTTTCAAAGCCTATGTATCCGTCATACTCAAAAGGGTGGCACATTGATGTTACAAACCACGCGAAAGCGCTGTCAGCCTGAGCTTTAATCTCGCCCTGCTCCGTAAGATACTTTTTGCTGAAATCTGAACGGAAGATATTATAGTTACAGCCCCAGTCCTCTTTAATAAACTTTGCACGGTCACAAATTTCACTGCTGTCTGCCGAAAGCGAATAATCGTCCGCAACCGAAACATACTTGCCGTTTTCTTTTGAACGCAGAGCAACCCTGTCATAGCCGTCCTCAAAAATCACGTTTTCTTCGCCGAGCATTTTCTTCATGCCGTCGAAAACTGTATACTCATAATCTGAGCCGCCTACATACCAGTCCTTATAGCATCTGTCGCCTATCGGACCAATTACCGCTAATTTTTTTACTTTTTCCTTTGAAAGCGGAAGCAGTCCGTCGTTTTTCAAAAGCGTGATGCTTTCCTTTGCCGCCTGGAGATTTACCGCTTTGAAATCATCGTTATTTACTATGCTTTCAGGTATATTTGAATATGGATTTCTGTCGTCGGGGTCAAATTCACCGAGCCTGAAACGTCCGTCCATAACGCAGGAAACCGCTCTGTCTATATCCGCTTCGGTAATGAGTCCCATTTCAAGAGCGTACTTTGTTCCCATAATTGTCTGGTCTTCGCTGTCGTTCATTATATCGTTTCCGGCTTTTAGGCAAACCGCAGCAGTTTCAGCCGCCGACGATGTATACTTATGCGAATTTACGGTGTCCATAAAGTCTCCGCCGTCGGTAACGATAAATCCGAGTCCCCACTTGTCCTTTACAACTGTCTGAAGTTCTGGCAGGCATATTGCAGGACAACCGTTTATCTCGTTATACGATGTCATTATTGAATAAGCTCCGCCTGATTCAATCGCAGGACGAAACGCGGCATAGTAATACTCGTGCTTAAGTCTCGGCTCAAGATTTGATGACGACGAGGAGCGCTTTTCTTCGTTGTTGTTGGCGACAAAATGCTTTAGCGCCGGCATCGCGAGATAATAAAACGGATCCTTGCCTCTGATACCGAGAGTATACGCCGTTGACATTTCCCCAGTCAAAACGGGATCCTCTCCGTATGCTTCCTCGTTTCTTCCCCAAAGCGGATTTCTGCACATATCGACAGTGGGTCCCCAGAGCATGAGCTTTCCGGGTGTTTTCTTATTGCACACTCTTGCCTCAAGTCCGGTGATTTCGCCGAGCTTATACATAATATCCGGGTCAAACATCGAAGCCATGCCGATAGGCTGAGGTGTGCAGGTTGAATGAAAAACATCGTATCCTATAAAGCCTCTCGCACACTCTGTTCCGATACTCCATTTTTTTATGCCGAGTCTTTCAACGGCTTTCTGGTTTGTCGGAAGAAGTCCGAGTTTTTCTTCAAGCGTCAGTCTGGACACGAGATCCTTTACCCTATCTTTTACTGGTAGATCGGGATTGAGGAAGGGATAATCATACGTCTTATTCATATTGACAGTCCTTTCTTGCCGGTTTGCCGATTTTTTAATATTAATGCTAATATAATAACTGCTGCAAATAACAAAGTCAATACGTTTTTATGCTTTATTTTGTCAGACAGAGATCTCTTTTTTCCATCCGCCTGACAAAAAGAACCATATAGCGAGTATCAAAGAAGCAAACGAAGCTACGGGACCGCCTAATCCTACTCCTCTGAGTCCCATATTCATAGCCATTCCGAATACCCAGCATGCCGGTATTCTTACGGCAAGAGATGATATAATTCCGTTTATAAGCGAGAAAAACGTGTGTCCTGCTCCTATAAACAAACCGTTTAGGCAAAATACCGCCGGCGCGATAAGATAATCAAAGCTGAACACCCTGAGATACTCCACTCCGTACGCAGTCATCTCAACTGACAGCGGGTCGTTTTTATCTGCGAAGACTGACAAAATCGCCGCAGGGAAAATCTGAGCCAAAGCAAAAATCAGCACGCTTATTCCCATCGCTATTACCAGTCCGGTTTTCATTGTCGAAACCGCGCGGTCTCTTTTTCCCGCTCCTATATTCTGAGCCGCCATCGCGGAAATAGCGTTGCTCATGGCTATTCCGGGCAAAATCGCAAAGCCGTTGAATTTTCCTACTGCTCCTACCGCCGCAGACGCTGTTACTCCAATTGTATTGACAAGCGCCGTTAAAAACAAAAATGAACAGCTTGTCGCAGTGTTCTGAATTGAAGACGGTATTCCTATTTTTAAAAGCAGCTTCAGCTTTTCATAATCAGGCACAAACGATTGCAGCTTAAAATCAAATATAAACTCATTTTTCGCTAAATATACCACGCAAAGAATCATACTGATCGCCTGTGAAACAACAGTAGCCACAGCAGCTCCCAAAGCGCCCATATTAAATCCTGCGACCAATACTACGTCAAGCACAATATTAACCGCACAAGCTATCGCAACGAAATAAAGAGGGTTTTTACTGTCCCCCATTCCTCTCATAACCGCACTAAGCGCATTGTAGCCGAATATAAAGAAAGTTCCGAGCATTGTTACGAAAAAGTAGCTTTTCGCCTCTGAGAACGCTTCCTCAGGAGTTTTGATTAATCTAAGTATAGGCTCCTCCAGCCATATCATTACAACGGTCAGCACTACCGCTAATACCATCAGGCTTGTAAACAGCGTGCCTATCGTCTTTTTTATAGCTTCACGGTTGCCGCAGCCCATATACTGTCCGATAAGTACAGTCGCTCCCACGCAAAGTCCGAAAACCATGTTTGTTATTAAAAATGTCACCTGGCTTCCGATATTTACACCCGACATTGAAATCGTTCCCGCGTATTTTCCGACAACAACCATATCAACTACGCTGTAAAGTGACTGGATGATATTAGATATCAAAAACGGCAGCGAAAACATTATCAGCTGTTTTACCACATTTCCTTCGGATAAATTCTTTTCAAATCTTGACATTACTCATTTCCCTTCCCATTCTGTATTTGTATTCATATATCTTTACAACATGAATCTTTCCCCTGACTATAATCAGCAGTATGCCGGCGAGATTAATAAACGAAAAAACCGCGGCGGCCGCTCTTTGCTCAAAAAGCTCGGCAAGCACGCCCGACAAAAGCTGTCCCAAGACCGTACCGGCGGCGCAAATCATTTGAAAAGCGCCCATGAACCTTCCTCTAACCGTATCAGGTATATATGCCTGGGTTGCGGATATTCGTATGTTATATGACGTTACCCCTGCTATTCCTACAATAAAAAAAGCGACAAGCATTGCCCATATCGGGAAAAGCAGATAAACTCCCTGCAAAACCGCTATTAACGCATATACACATACAGCCGTAACATATCTTTTATTCATGGGAATCCGGAGCCTGTAATTGACAAATCCTCCTGCGACACGCCCAAACACTCCCATAAACGTCACAAGCGTAAAAACGGTTACTCCTGCGCTATCGGCATTAGGAAGATAAGCCGCAATTCCTTCAAACAGACCCGCGTTGCTCTTAAAAAACGGCAGAAGCAGGGTCCTGATTCCTCCTCCCGCGAACATTGAAACGGTTACATATGCCGTTATCAGAAAAATGCCCTTTTCATTTGATATGTATTTGACTCCTTCCTTAAAATCATCGCAGTATTCTTTCAGGCTGAGTCTCTTTTTTAAGCTTGCATGGGATTCGCTGTATTTTATCTGAGTTTCGCACAATGCGGCAGTAAAAAATGTCGCCGCATTAAATAAAAACAGCGCAGAAAGTCCGGTATAGTTATAAACAAACGACGCTATCGGAACAACCATTGACGCCAGCGAATGCAAAACGCTTGAAACCGAATAGGCTTTCGGAAGGTTGCTTTTTTCCACCAAATTCGGATATAAACTGTCAAACGCAACAGAATAAACGCTGTCAACTGTTCCGATCAGCATTATCGCCGCCAAGAAAACAGCGTAGCTGAAAATGCCTTCAGAGGTAAAAAACCACATTAATATATAAATCGCAGACGAAAAGAAATCAAGCGAATATATAACTTTTTTTCTTGAAAACCTGTCCAAATAAGGCCCCGCGAGCACAGGAGACAGCATTTTGGGAAGATTATAAACAACCAGATAAAGAGCATATAAAAACGGAGAATTTGTATAGTCCAGCACCAATATTCCTATCGCAAATCCGGAGACCGCGTTTCCTATAAGCGAAACCGCTGATCCTGCTGTTATTATAGTGAAATTTCGAGTCCAAATTGCTTTTTTTCCGCCTATATATCTCACCTCTGTTCTTTTTGACATAATTTTTAATTATAAATCAATTTTTTTAAATTGTAAAGTAGTTATGTATAAAAAAACCACTATAATATTTTAAAAAATATATTGACATTGCCTTTATACTGTGCTACCCTTACCCTAACAATACGGCAAAGAATTACTGAAAAGGATGGTGATTTATGGAAAAATACATATACAAAAACTGCCCGATACCCGGGGGTGGGTTTGTCACAGGTTTTGTTTTTAACCCGAAGCATAAAAATGTTCTATATGCTAGAACAGATATCGGAGGAGTTTACCGCTTTGATTTTGACTCGCAAAAATGGATTTCACTTATCGACCATGTATGCGGAGATCAGCTCAGCGAAACATATCCTCTCGGTATCGCCGTTGACGAAGACAATCCTTCAAGGCTGTTTATCGCCTGCGGTGACGGAGCAAGCGGCACTTTGTGTATTTCAGATGACATGGGCGACACTTTTAAATACCGCCCCATACCGTGCGGAATTCACGGAAACCACCCCGCGAGAGGCACCGGCCAGCGGCTTGTATTTGCAAACAGAAAGCTGTATTTCGCTTCAATGACTGCCGGACTTTTAATCTCCGATAACATGGGCAAGGACTGGAGTATAATCTCCGATTTCAGCGGCAAGGACTGGAACATATATCCGGTTTGCGGAGAAATAAACTGCTCGGCTGTCTGGGTTGACCCGAGAAACGGAGGAAAAACAGTCATAGTCGGTACAAGCGGTCAGGTAAACGCTCCCGACGAAAGGCACAGGGGGCATTCGCTGTATATTTCAAAAGACGGCGGAAACTCTTTTGAAAAGCTTGTTCAGCCGGATACATATGAGGACGAAAGACCTGATTTCCTCGGATTTGTGGCTCAGAGAATCGCTTTTGACGGTAAATATATTTATGTCACCTTCAACCACACAGGACATGTCGGCTGGGCGGGAATGAGAAGCTACTCAAACGACTCCGGCGGCTCCTTTGACGGAAGAATTTTCAGATATGATATTGACGAAAGCGGAAATTTAAACAGCGTTACAGACGTTACTCCTAAAGTTAAAATTTCGGACAAAAATCCCGAAAGAAAAGCTTACGGAGGATACTGCGGCATTGAATTCAGTGACGGGATGCTGCTTGCTTCGTCAATATACGCGGACAATGCGATTTTAGCGAGCTGTGACTGCGGTGAGAATTGGACTTATATTTTAAGAGGCTTGAGAGCAGGCAAAATTGATTTTTCGGCTGTACCTTACATGAAGCCTGAATACAACGGAGGAGGCTCGATTGTTCACTGGATAACCGACATTAAAATTAATCCGTTTGACAGCGACATGGCTGTCTTTAACACGGGCACGGGAATTTTTGTTACCAATAACCTTACAGCACTGAAAAGCGGCGAAACCGTATGCTTTAAACCGCTTTGCGACGGACTTGAAGAGACCGTACATCTGAATGTATACAGTCCACCGGCTGGAGACGTGAAGTGTCTGGACATCTGCGGAGACCTCGGAGGATTCTGCTTCAAGGATCTCGACAAGCCATGTGAAAACACTTTTGCCGACGAGAAAAACGACCGTTATATTACTGCTTTGAACGCTGATTTCACCGAAGCAAACCCGAACATCTTTATAGCTACTCCGAGAGGAAACTGGACGGGCAGGACGCAGGGAGGCGTTATCATATCCAAAAATCAGGGTGACGACTGGAAACTGCTGAAATACCCTTACGGCTTGACTGAAAAAATCGACGGTATCATTGAAAGAATCAAACGTCCGAACACCGACTCGGGATGGGTTGCTTTTTCCGCTGACAACAAACGAATTATCTGGGGTATGGCGTCCCGCGGATTTGAAAGCGACGCCGTGGTTTACACAGACGACGAGGGAGAAAGCTGGAAGCAGTCAAAATTCCTCGACAGCGAGCTGAAGCCTCTTGAAAGCACCGTTACCGTTCGGGTATACGGCGACAGGACAGACAAGGATGTATTTTACGGATTCGCGACCGAACGGCTTTCAAGAGAGCAGATGCGTGAGCAAAGGAAAATACCGAAAATTTACCTTTTCATAAGCCTTGACAAGGGAGAGACTTTTGTTTGTCACGACCTGCCTGAGCTTGCGATAAGAAACGACAACCGGCATCACTCTGAAGTTCGGCTTGAGCCGGGAAAAACCGGGGTTATTTGGGCTTGCGCGGGAAAAGACGGCTTGTGGAAAATTATTTATGACAAAAGCACAGACAAGATTACCTGCGAGCAAATCACAAAACCCGGAGACTCGTCAAAGGGAATAGGCTTCGGAAAGAAGGCTGAGAACTCTGAATACAACACCTTGTTCACATCGGGAAGATTCAGCGGCACTTACGGCTTTTGGCGCTCAACCGACTACGGAAAGAGCTGGGTGCTGATTTCAAACGGCCGCCAGCATTTCGGCGATATTATTTCAATTTCGGGCGACCCGAGAGTTTTCGGAAGGCTTTATATAGCGACAGGCTCAAGAGGTCTGATTTACGGCGAACCAATCGAACAATAACCAAAATTAATCGGCTTGGTACTGAAAAAACAGTATCAAGCCGATTTTATTGTATTTTTGATTACTCTGCCGAAGCCGGGTTGTTCATAACGCCCATAAAAAGCGGGGTGTTGTTTTTGTCTACGACCGCGTAAACGTAGGGACTGTCAAATGTAAGATATATAGGATTTTCATACATCGGCGCACTCTCGCCATTTACCTCGATTTCGGTAACGGCGGCTGCCTCGGTGCCCTTTTCGTTGACTTTAATCTTAACCTTTTGCAGCACTTTATTTATATAGAGATTTCCATCCGCCGTGCCGAGTCCCGAAAGCTCAGCCGTTTCGCTGTCGAACGCTTTTTTGATGCCGAGAGCTTTCAAAACGTCGTTCATTTCAAGAGTAAAGCTTGTTTCAAACTTTGGCATTGAAAGGATGATTTTCGTATCTTCGGCTTTGCCGATATATGTGCTCAAATCACCGTACATAAAATCTTTTGTGGCGTCATCGGGACGGCATCCGTTTGCGAGCGAGCATGCAAAATCCGAAATTGAAGTTCCGTCGGTAGGTTTCAAAGCCACAAACGAAAGCTCTCCGTCGTCATAAGGAAGTATTACTCCCTCGGCGTTTTCGGTTTTAATATATTTTCTCAGCATTTCGTCGCTGTTTAAAAAATCCGTTTGAACCTTTTCGCCGCTTTCAAGAGCGAACTCTCTCATATATGTGTCTGATGGGTCAAACTCATCTTCCCACACTGCGTTCATGTAAAGCGTGTTTATCAGCAGCATTACTGCGTCATCATCGGGAGCCTCATCCAAAAACTGAGGAATAAGCTCGTTTGTTTTATCAGATATCCAGCTGTTGACAGCGTTTTTGGTTTCTTCTGTCGGCAATGTCGCAGAAAAGACTTCCGAATCATAGCAGGTTTTAACAATGCTTAAAAAGTCCTCGTTTACCGACATTCTTTTATCCGTCCAGACAGAGTTGGCTATATTAAGCTGAGTTGAGCCGCCGATGCTTTCAGCGAAATCGGCAAACCTCTCAGCAAGCGAATTGACAACTGCCGTTTCTCCGAGGTTGTCCTCAAGTTCTTTTAAGGTATCTCCCAAAGCACCGTTCTGCACCATACCGAGAGCTATATAAGCTGACAGAGGAGATATTACCGGATTTTCCTCGCCGCTTTTTACAGCCTGTTCAAAAAGGCGGTATGAAAAGCCATTGAGCGTATTAATATCCTCCTGAAGAATCTCCACGCTTTCCGTGACAGCCGCCGGAGCGTCGGCGGTAAGATTAATTACCGAAGAATCATCGGTTTTGCCTGCGTCATCGTCAGGTTTGTCATTTGAAGCGAGAGTTCCTGTTGGATTAACTGCCGAGGTAGTATTGTCCTCATCGGACTGAGAAGTTCCTGAGCATCCCGAAAACAGCAGCGCAAAAGCTAAAGCAGCCGCAAACAGTCTTCTTTCTTTCATTATTATCACCTTGACTTTCTTTAGAATGTGTTAGTATTGCCTTTTACTGTATATAACACAATCATCAAAGCCCAATTATTGCGCTATTAATTTTTGACAAGCACTTTTTTGAGATACTGCCCTGTATATGACTTTTCACAACTTGCTACCTGTTCCGGTGTTCCGACTGCGACAACAGTTCCTCCCATGTTTCCTCCCTCGGGACCCAAATCGACTATATAGTCGGCGGTTTTTATAACATCGAGATTATGCTCTATCACCAAAACCGTGTTGCCCGCATCGCAAAGCTTTTGAAGCACGTCAATAAGTTTATGAACATCGGCGGTATGAAGTCCTGTCGTAGGCTCGTCGAGGATATATATGGTTTTTCCCGTTGAGCGCTTTGAAAGCTCGGTTGCAAGCTTAACTCTCTGCGCCTCTCCGCCCGAAAGGGTTGTCGCAGGCTGGCCTATTTTTATATATCCTAAGCCTACGTCAATTAAGGTTCTGAGCTTTCTCTCTATTTTCGGAATATTTTTAAAAAACTCAGCGCCCTCCTCAACCGTCATTTCAAGCACGTCGTAAATATTTTTGCCTTTATATCTTACCTCAAGCGTTTCCCTATTATATCTTTTTCCCTTGCACACCTCGCAGGGAACATATATATCGGGGAGAAAGTGCATTTCGATTTTTATTATTCCGTCACCCTCGCAAGCCTCACAGCGTCCGCCTCTTACATTAAACGAAAATCTGCCCGCGCCGTAGCCTCTTATCTTGGCGTCGTTTGTATTTGCAAAAAGATCTCGTATATCGTTGAACACACCCGTATACGTCGCCGGATTTGAACGCGGCGTTCTGCCTATCGGCGACTGATCGATATCTATTACCTTGTCGAGATTTTCGTCGCCTATGATTTTCTTAAATCTGCCGGCATGGCTTTTTGCACGGTTGAGCCTTCTCGCTAGCTCCTTATGGATTATTTCGTTGACAAGCGACGACTTTCCGCTTCCCGAGACTCCGGTAACACAGGTGAAAGTTCCGAGAGGTATTTTTACGTTTATATTTTTCAAATTATTTTCCGCAGCACCGATAACTTCAAGAAAGTTTCCGTTGCCCTTTCTGCGCTCTTTCGGAACGGGAATTTTTCTTTTTCCGCTTAAATACTGCCCGGTTATTGATTTATCGCAGGCTATGATATCCTCAACCGTTCCCGCGCACACGATTTCTCCGCCGTGTATTCCCGCCCCGGGACCGACATCGACTATAAAATCTGCCGCAAGCATGGTATCTTCGTCGTGCTCAACCACTATAAGAGTATTTCCGAGATCCCTGAGTCTTTTCAGCGAAGCGATAAGTTTATCGTTGTCTTTCTGATGAAGTCCGATACTAGGCTCATCGAGTATATATAAAACTCCGACAAGAGATGAGCCGATTTGAGTGGCAAGGCGTATTCGCTGACTCTCGCCTCCGGATAAAGTTCCGCTTGAACGTGAAAGAGTAAGATATCCGAGTCCGACGCTGTTTAAAAAGCCAAGCCGCTCCTTGATTTCCTTTATAATCCTTTCGCCTATCATCGCTTCTCTTTCGCTGAGGTGAAGATTATCGATAAACGACAAAGCCTCGGTTACTGACATTTTACAAAAATCCGCAATGTTTATGTTGTTCACCGTAACGGCAAGCGATTCCTTTTTAAGTCTGTCGCCATGACACTCGTGACAGTTTTCGGCGCTCATGACCGTTTCGATATCCGCCTTGGCATAATCGCTTATAGATTCATTATAGCGCCTTTCAAGGTTATTTATAATTCCCTCAAACGCAGAATAATACACTCCTCCGCCCTGCTCTTTTGTTCTGTGAAGCTCGAGCTTCTGACCCTCGGTGCCGTAAAGGAAAATATCAATTGCGTCTTTATCAAGATTTTTAACGGGCTCGTCAAGGGATATCCCGTATTTTTCGGAAATAGCATTGAAATACATCATAGCTATTGAGCTTTCGTCAAGAGTATTCCAGCCTGTCGCTCTTATTGCCCCCTGTCTGATTGACAAATCTTTGTTAGGAATTACAAGCTCAGGGTCTACTTTCATGAAAACACCGAGTCCGGTGCATTTTGGACACGCTCCGAACGGATTGTTAAACGAAAACATTCTCGGAGAAAGCTCCTCAATTGAGATGCCGTGTTCGGGGCAAGCGTAATTTTGCGAAAACAAAAGTTCCTCGCCGCCGATAACATCAACACCGACAAGTCCTCCCGACAGGGAAAACGCTGTTTCTATACTGTCGGTAAGCCTTGACCTTATCTCGTCTTTTATTACAAGGCGGTCTATGACTATTTCTATCGTATGCTTTTTATTTTTCTCAAGCTTTATCTCTTCCGACAGGTCATAGGTAATTCCGTCTATCCTGACTCTGACATATCCCGACTTTCTTGCCGAGTCAAGCTCTTTTTGATATTCGCCTTTTCTTCCTCTTACAATAGGCGCCAAAAGCTGTATTTTTGTTCCCTCATCGAGCTTTAAAATCCGGTCGGTTATCTGGTCTACAGTTTGCTGCTTTATCTCCCTTCCGCACACGGGGCAGTGCGGAATGCCTATTCTCGCATAAAGCAAACGCAGATAGTCGTATATCTCCGTAACCGTTCCGACTGTTGAACGGGGATTTTTTGAGGTTGTTTTCTGGTCTATTGATATCGCGGGAGAAAGCCCCTCTATGCTGTCAACGTCCGGCTTGTCCATCTGACCGAGAAACATTCTCGCATAGGACGAAAGGCTCTCGACATATCTTCTCTGACCGTCGGCATAAATCGTATCAAACGCAAGCGATGATTTCCCGCTTCCCGAAAGTCCTGTCATGACTATAAATTTGTCTCTGGGTATTGTCAGGTCGATGTTTTTGAGATTATGCTCTCTTGCTCCCTTTATAACTATTTCATTTTTCTGCATTGCTGTTTTATGGTCCTCTCATTTTGTGTTTTTAAGCTCGGCAATCTTGTCTCTTAGGAAAGCCGCCTGCTCAAACTCAAGCATTTTCGCCGCTTCTTTCATCTGGGCTGTAAGCTTGTTTATCAGCTCCTGCTTTTCCTTTGAAGACATTCCGAGCTTCTTTTTGGTTTCCTGATTTATTTGCTCTTTACTGGATATCTCTATTACGTCTCTGATATCTTTTTTGATTGTTTTCGGAATTATACCGTGCTCTTCATTATATTTTTGCTGTATAGCACGGCGGCGTTCGGTTTCTGTTATAGCTTTTTCCATTGACCTTGTAACGCTGTCGGCGTACATGATAACCTTTCCGTCAGCGTTTCTTGCCGCTCTGCCTATCGTTTGTATCATTGAGCTTTCACTTCTCAAAAAGCCCTCTTTATCCGCGTCGAGTATTGCGACAAGCGAAACCTCGGGCAAATCAAGACCCTCCCTCAAGAGGTTGATTCCGACTAAGACATCAAATTCTCCGAGCCTTAAATCTCTGATAATCTCCATTCTCTCAATCGTATCTATGTCATGATGCATATATCTGACTCCAATTCCGAAGCCTGCTATAAACGAAGTAAGATCCTCCGCCATTTTCTTGGTAAGGGTTGTTACAAGCACTCTTTCTTTCCGCTCGATACGCTTGTTTATCTCGCTTAAAAGGTCTTCAATCTGCCCCTGTGTGGGTCTGACCTCTACAATCGGGTCCAAAAGACCAGTCGGTCTTATAATCTGCTCGACTATTTGCTCCGACGTTTCTTTCTCTATAGGTCCCGGCGTTGCCGAAACAAAAATCGCCTGATTGATATGAGCGTCAAACTCATCCCACATGAGCGGTCGGTTGTCCCGTGCCGACGGAAGCCGAAAGCCGTATTCAATCAGAGTATCCTTTCTCGCTTTGTCTCCCGCGTACATTCCTCTTACCTGAGGGAGCGATACGTGCGACTCATCTACAAGCAAAAGAAAATCATCGGGGAAATGGTCGAGCAGAGTGTACGGCGTCGAGCCTGCCGGACGTCTCGCAAGCACACGAGAATAATTTTCGATTCCGCTGCAAAATCCAACCTCGGACAGCATTTCCATATCGTAATGAGTACGCTGCGCTATTCGCTGGGCTTCAATCAGCTTGTCGTTGTCCTTAAAATACTTTATTCTCTCCTCAAGCTCGGCTTCGATTTCCTCAAGCGCCTCATTGAGCTTGTCCCTGCTGACAATATAGTGAGTAGCCGGAAACAGCGCAATATGGCTGAGCGTTGCTACTACTTCCCCTGTAAGCACGTTTATCTCGGATATCCGGTCTATTTCGTCTCCGAAAAATTCAACCCGATAGCAAGTGTCGGTCGCGTCGGGAGGATAAATCTCAACAACGTCGCCCCTTACCCTGAAACGGTTTCTCTGAAAATCTATATCGTTCCGCTCATACTGTATTCCCACAAGCTCTGAAAGCAGCTTGTTTCTGTCTTTTTGCATACCTTTTCTCACAGATACTGCCATTGATTTATACTCTTCCGGGTCGCCCAAAGAATAAATACACGAAACGCTAGCGACTATTATCACATCTCTTCGCTCCGCGAGCGCCATTGTCGCCGAGTGCCTGAGTCTGTCGATTTCGTCGTTTATATCGGCGTCCTTTTCAATATATACGTCTGTGCTCGGAATATAAGCCTCCGGCTGATAATAATCGTAATAAGACACAAAATACTCAACAGCGTTATCGGGAAAAAACTCACGAAACTCCGAACAAAGCTGTGCCGCCAAAATTTTATTATGCGCCAAGACAAGAGTGGGTTTGTTCACCTTTTCAATAATATTCGCCATTGTAAATGTTTTTCCGGAACCTGTAACTCCCATAAGAGTTTGCTTTTTATAACCTTTTTTCAGCCCCTCAACAAGCTTTTCTATTGCCTCGGGCTGGTCTCCTGTCGGATGATAAGGTGACACTAACTTAAAATGATCCACTGAAATCCCACCTTTTGTTTAGCAAACTTTATACTCCTAATCAAAGTTATAACTCACCAGTATTATATTATAGCATAAATTAAATAAATTAAAAGAGTATGTCTGTCTAATTTTTTAAAAGTTTAAACACTCTATTTAACAATATTGCTGAAATAATAAAACAGCCGTCGGACTTTGCTTACGCAAAATCTGACGGCTTGATTTTAAATTGACTTTACAAATCAGCTGCCAAAAATCATATTTTTAATAAATGCTTTGCAGCAGTCATATTCAAAGGGCGGTCAAACCAATATGGCTGCTATGTAATACGAATCAATCCGACATAAAAACACTGATTTATAGTTGCATAAATTCAGTATGGTTCACTTACATAAAACTGCTTTTACGGATTTGCCGAAACAGTTACTGTTATTGTTCCAACCACAAATTCAGTTTCAGTGCTGGGCGTTCCGCTGATTTCTACAACAGCTGTATCATTGTCAGCAGTCGCATATTCGTTTAATTTGCCTGCATCCAGATTGAAGCTGTGATTTGTAAGTGTGGCAGTAACATCGTTAAGAGCTGCGGTTGTTTTTGAGCCTGTAAATGACGCATTGATAGATACTCCGGCATTTGAATGGTTTGTAACCTTAATATTAGCCGAATCCTTTTTCCATCCTGTATCATCATCCGCTGTAACGCTGTGATTAAGCGGGTTCCAGTTTCCTGCCCCTAAATTATAAGTAAACTCCAAGCTATCCCATGCAATATCAACTGAATAAACCGTTCCCACACTGTCTTTATCTACTATTACCTTTACATCTTTCGAAAGACTGGAGCCTTCTCCTCCTATTGTCTCATTACTACCCGCAAACGCAGTCATACTCATACTTGCGCTAACTACAAAAGCGGTTAAAATCGCTGCGATTTTTCTCATAATCATATTCCTCTTTTCTGTGTTGTTTATTATTACATCATATGCCTAACCGCCTTTGTCAGTCAGACATATTAACATAACCTT
>CALWZA010000025.1 GCA_944385905.1 uncultured Clostridia bacterium | reverse complement strand
TCGCTTCAGGAAATGATTAACGAAATCCATTTTGAGGTGCTTTATACGCCAAAAGACCCATCCGAGATTTTGGTCTCGGAAAACGATTTAAACCGTCCGGGACTGCAGCTTATGGGATTTTATGAGTACTTCAACGCTGGACGGATACAGGTGCTGGGAAATATGGAGTTTGCGTATCTTGCGTCAATTGATGAGGAAACGAGAACACAGAGGTTAAGAATGCTGTTTTCAAAAAAGATTCCGGCATTGATTATAGCGAGAAATCACGAGGCTTATCCCGAAATGCTTTCGCTTGCCCGTGAATACGAAACGCCTATACTGCGCACAGGCGAGTCAACAACTAATCTTATAGCTACAATGATAGCGTTTTTAAATCTCAGGCTTGCGCCGAGAATTACTCGTCACGGGGTTTTAATAGAAGTCTACGGAGAGGGTATACTTATAGTAGGCGAGAGCGGAGTAGGAAAAAGCGAAACGGCTATTGAGCTTGTAAAGAGAGGTCACAGACTTGTCGCCGACGACGCGGTCGAGATTAAAAGAGTTTCAAGCATAAGCCTTGTAGGCTCGTCGCCCGACAATATCCGCCATTTCCTTGAGCTTAGGGGAATAGGTATAGTAAACGCCAGAAGGCTTTTCGGAATGGGAGCCGTGAAGGTAACAGAAAAGATAGACCTTGTAATTGAGCTTGAGCCTTGGCAGCCGGATAAAGTATACGACAGAATGGGAGTTGACAACGAATATACAACCATTTTGGGCGTAAAGGTTCCGAGCTATACAATACCTGTTAAGCCGGGCCGAAATCTCGCTGTTATAATTGAGGTTGCGGCAATGAACAACCGTCAGAAGAAAATGGGCTATAACGCCGCTCATGAGCTTTTGGACAACCTCGGACTTAACATGGATGCTAAGGATAAGGTTAAAAACTGGGACGCTTTTTGATATTCAGAAAAGAGGAAATACATTTTGAAAATAGCAGCAGATATGCACACGCACACAGTGGCGTCAACGCACGCCTATTCGACAATAACTGAAAACTGTACCAGAGCAGCCGAAATCGGACTGAAAGCTCTCGCGATGACCGACCACACAACCGCTATGCCCGATTCACCTCACATATGGCATACGCATAATCTGAGAGTCTTGCCTAGAGAGATAAATAAAATAACAGTGCTTAAGGGCGCAGAGATAAATATAACCGACTATGACGGTTCGGTTGACCTGACCGAGGCTGAGCTTAAAAGTCTTGAATGGATAGTAGCATCTATGCATAAATATTGTCTTGAGCCGACAACAGCCGAGGAGCATACAAGGGGGTATTTGAATATAGCGAAAAATCCCCATGTCGATGTAATCGGGCACTGCACAACCGACTTTTTTCCGTTTGACTATGAAAAATGCCTTAAAGCGTTTAAAGAATATAACAAGCTTGTCGAGGTAAATGAAAGCTCAATAAGGATGAAAAAAGGTTCGGCGCAAAACGTAGTTCCGATACTTAAGCTTTGCAAAAAGCTGGAGCTTCCCGTGGTTGTAAACAGCGACGCTCATTTTTGGACGGGAATAGGCGATTTTTCGGTATCCCTTAAAATTCTTGATGAGGTCGGTTTCCCCGAAAGGCTGGTATTAAATGCAGACTGGGACAGATTGAAAGAGTGGATATGCGAAAAAAGACCCAATCTTAATTTATAATTTTTAAATTGGAGCTGCTTATGCTAAACGACGGCAATTTCAGAGAAATAATCGGAAAAGCACAGGAATCGGGATGCGAAGTTCTTTTCGACGAGCCGATGAAAAAGCACACGACTTTTAAAATCGGGGGAAACTGCAAAGCGCTTATAAAGCTTAGAAGCGAGGAAAGCGCGGCTATGCTGTTTTCTTTCGCAAATCAAAACAAAATTCCTCATATTGTAGTCGGCAACGGCTCAAATTTACTTGTTTCCGATTCAGGCTTTGACGGAATTGTTTTTATTCTTTGCGGAGAATTGTGCGGTATGAGCCTTTGCGGAAAAAACCAAATTTTGAGCGGCGCGGGAGTAATGCTTTCAAAGCTTGCGGTGTTCGCACAGAAAAATTCACTCTCAGGGCTTGAATTTGCCCACGGAATTCCCGGAACTGTCGGCGGAGCGGTATATATGAACGCGGGAGCGTACGGAGGAGAGATTTCCAAAGTTTTAAAAAGCGTCACATTTGCGGATAAAAACGGCAATATTAAAACGCTTTCGGCAGAGGAACTTGATTTTTCTTACCGCCGAAGTATTTTTTGCGATTCCGATTGCCTGATTATCAATGCTTTGTTTGAATTGAGCGCAGGTGACAGCGGAGAAATACAAAAAACAATGGACGAACTGATGAGAAAGCGCAGGGAAAAACAGCCGCTTGAGTATCCGAGCGCGGGAAGCACTTTTAAACGTCCGCAGGGAGTTTTCGCGGCGCAGCTTATCGACGAGTGCGGATTAAAGGGTCTTGCTGTCGGCGGAGCTCAGGTAAGTGAAAAACACGCCGGGTTCGTTATCAATAAAAATAACGCAACGTGCGAGGATGTAAAAAAGCTGATAGATATTATAAAAAGCACCGTAAAAGAAAAAGCGGGCTATGAGCTTGAGTGCGAAATAAAAATTATCGGCTGACGATTATCGGAGAATGAAAGGAAAAGATGTAATGCAGACAGTTATAGTAACGGGAATGTCAGGTTCGGGAAAGTCGAGCGCGATAAACTGCTTTGAGGATATGGGATATTACTGCGTAGACAATCTTCCTCCGGAACTTCTTTTAACATTTTCCGATATATGCGTCAAAGCAGGGGATAAAATAAAAAACGTAGCGGTAGGTGTCGATGTCCGAAGCGGAGAAATGTTTTCGGAGCTTGCGGATATAGTGAGTAAACTCAAGGAAAAGGGAATAGGAGTTAAAATACTGTATCTTGATTCAAGCGACGAAGTGCTTTTGAAAAGATATAAGGAAACAAGGCGCAAGCATCCGCTTATAGACGAGTGTTTCGGAAATCTAAAAAAAGCTCTTGCCGCAGAAAGAGAGCTTTTGCTTAGCGTGCGGGGCATTTCGGATTACTATGTCGATACATCGGATCTTTCAATTGCGAAGCAAAAAGAAAAAATTCACTCTATGTTTCTTGATGACAGCTTTGAGACTCTGCATATCAGCATAATGTCATACGGATTTAAATTCGGAAGCGAAAACGAAGCCGACCTTGTTTTTGACGTAAGATGCCTGCCGAATCCGTATTATATCTCAGAGCTTAAGGAAAAAACAGGACTTGACAGGGAAGTTTCGGATTATGTAATGAGCTTTCAGGACGCGCAGACGCTTTTTTCAAAGCTTAAGGATTTGATTGCGTTTTTGCTTCCTCTGTATATAAAAGAAGGAAAAAGCCAGCTTGTAATAGCTTTCGGGTGTACGGGAGGAAAACACAGAAGCGTAACTTTTGCGGAAAAAATGTCTGAGTATTTGTCTGAACTGGGCTATCATGTAAATACGGAGCACAGAGATATAAATAAGCATTAATAAGGAGAAGCCGTGAAATCTTTTTCATATAACGTCAAACAGGAGATAGCTCAGGGAATAAATACAAAGCAAAAATCGCATGCGTGCCTGCTCGGCATGATCTTGTTCGGAAAGACCATGCAAAAGGATGAAATAATGATACAAACCGAAAACGAGGCGGTCAGAGACCTTTTTATAAAGCTTGTGGGATTTGTCACGGAAAACAGCAGTGCAGTAAAAGTCACGGCGTCCGCAAAAAATCGAGGAACAAGCCTGTATACCCTGAGCGTTGACAGCGAAAATGATTTAAGAAAAATATATTCGGCGACAGGTCTGAATCCTCAGAATCCCGAAAGAAGAATTGATGACAGGAATATTCCGAAATTAAAATATATTTCATGCCTTGTCGCGGGAGCGTTTCTAGTCAGCGGAAGCGTAAACGACCCGAATAAAGAATATCACCTTGAGATTGTAATACCAACGCTTGATTTATGCAACGATTTGGGACTTATTATGATAGACATTTTTGATATACTCGCAAAATATACCGAACGCAAAGGAGCTCATGTGTTTTATATCAAGGAAAGCGAGAATATCGAGGACATGCTTACGCTGATGGGAGCGCCGAAAGCCTCGCTTGAGCTTATGAATGTCAAAATATACAAGGACGTCAAGAATAAAATAAACAGAGCGATGAACTGCGATAACGCGAACATAGAAAAACAGATAAGAACAGCGGAAAGACAAATCGCGGCTGTCGAGCTTATTGAAAGAACGATAGGTTTGTCGTCTCTGAGCGAGGAGCTGAGGGAGATGGCGGAGATACGAACCGAAAACCCCGATATGACCTTGAAGGAGCTTTCACAGCAGTTTAATCCGCCATTGTCACGTTCCGGTGTGAACCACAGGCTTGCAAAGCTTGAGGAAGTCGCCAAGGGGCTTGAAAACAAATAAACCTGAAAGGAGAGAGTACCGGTGATTGATTTTGTACATCTGCATGTCCACAGTGAGTATTCTCTCCTTGACGGTGCGTGCAGAATTAAAGAGCTTGTGTCACGGTCAAAGGAAATGGGACAAACCGCCGTCGCGGTGACCGACCACGGTAATATGTACGCTGCGGTTGATTTTTATAATGAATGTAAGTCTCAGGGAATAAAGCCGATAATCGGGTGCGAGGTTTATGTCGCACCGAGAACAAGATTTGATAAAGCGGGAAAAATTGATGCGTCACCTTATCACCTTATTTTGTTATGTAAAAACAATACCGGCTATAAAAACCTTATAAAAATTGTCTCAAAGGGTTACACCGAGGGCTTTTACAACCGTCCGAGAGTAGACATAGAGCTTTTAAAGGAATATTCGGAAGGGCTTGTGTGCCTGTCAGCGTGTATGGCAGGAGAGGTCGCGAGAAAGCTTTCAGACGGAGACTATAACGGAGCAAAGGAAACAGCTCTTGCATATCAGTCAATATTCGGAAAAGAAAATTATTTTATAGAAATACAAAATCAGCTTTTTAAAGAACAGCAGGAGATAATTCCATTGCAGATAAGGCTTTCAAGGGAGACGGGAATACCTCTTGCAGCCACCAACGACTGCCATTATATATACAAGCGTGACGCAAGAGCTCAGCAGATTTTAATGTGTATATCCACAAACTCATGCATGACAGACCCTGAATCCATGCGTTTCCCGACCGATGAGTTTTATCTCAAAAGCGGAGACAAAATGGCAGGGCTGTTTGTAAACTGTCCCTCCGCAATTGAAAACACGGTAAAAATCGCGCAAATGTGCGACGTAAGCTTTGAGTTTGGGAACACAAAGCTCCCGTATTTTTCAATTGAGGGCGTAACTGACAACGCCGCATATCTAAGAAAGCTGTGCAGTCAGGGACTTGAGGAGAAATACGGTGAAAATCCTTCTTCCGAAGTCAGGGACAGAATGGAATATGAGCTTTCGGTTATAGAAAATATGGGGTACGTGGATTATTATCTCATTGTCTGGGATTTCATTCACTACGCGAAATCGCACGAAATACCTGTAGGACCAGGCAGAGGCTCGGGAGCGGGAAGTTTGTGTGCGTATCTTATCGGAATAACGGGAATAGACCCTATAAAATATAACTTGCTTTTTGAAAGGTTTTTAAATCCCGAAAGAGTCAGCATGCCAGATTTCGACGTTGATTTCTGCATTGAGGGCAGAC
This sequence comes from uncultured Clostridia bacterium, assembly GCA_944385905.1. Lineage (GTDB taxonomy): Bacteria > Bacillota > Clostridia > Oscillospirales > Ruminococcaceae > CALWZA01. The sequence continues at coordinate 93,636 of CALWZA010000025.1, read as the reverse complement.
AAAAGGTAATAGATTACGTTATCAAAAGATACGGAGCCGACCACGTTGCCCAGATAATCACTTTCGGAACAATGGCGGCTCGTAATTCAATAAGAGACACAGCCAGAGCAATGGGTCTGCCGTATAATGTCGCCGATAAAGTGGCGAAGCAGATTCCGCAGTTTATGTCAATAGACGAGGCTCTTGAAAATGTTCCCGAGTTTAAGGAGACCTATCTCGGAGACGCTTCGGTTCATGAGCTTGTAGACATGGCAAGGCGCATTGAGGGAATGCCCAGACATTCGTCAACCCATGCGGCAGGAGTGGTAATTACGAAAGAACCGGTAACAGAGTATGTTCCTGTTTCCGGAAGCGAAGGACAAACCGTAACGCAGTATACAATGACAACTCTTGAAAAGCTCGGGCTTTTGAAAATAGACTTTCTCGGACTCAGAAACCTGACGGTGATAAGAGACGCCCGGAGAAGCATAAGAAAAAAAATTCCCGATTTTGATATTGAAAAAGTACCTCTTGATGATAAGTCGGTGTACGATATGCTTTCTTCGGGAGACACCTCAGGCGTATTTCAGTTTGAAAGCGCGGGAATGACAGCGACTATAATGAAACTTTGTCCCGAAAAAATAGAGGATTTAATAGCTGTTTTGTCACTCTACCGTCCGGGACCGATGGACTCGATTCCGACATATATAAAAAACCGACATAACCCAAAGCTTGTAACCTATAAGCACCCGCTTTTAAAGGACATACTCAGCGTAACTTACGGCTGTATAGTCTATCAGGAGCAGGTAATGCAGATTTTCAGAACTCTTGCGGGGTATTCCTACGGACGAGCTGATATAGTAAGAAGAGCGATGGCGAAGAAAAAAGCGAGCGTTTTGGAAAACGAGCGCAAAGCCTTTGTTTTCGGAGATAAAAACCCCGACGGTTCGGTAAACTGCGTAGGTGCTGTCGCAAACGGGGTTTCGGAAGAACTGGCAAATGAGATTTTCGATGATATGACATCATTTGCGTCTTACGCGTTTAATAAATCTCATGCCGCCGCATACGCGACCGTGTCATACTGGACAGCGTACCTCAAATGCCATTATTATAAAGACTATATGGCGGCTCTCATGACAAGCGTACTTGACAATACGGGAAAAATAATTGAATATACCTCAGCCTGCGAGGCGAGAGGAGTAAAAGTACTGCGTCCCGATATAAACGAAAGCGACGGGGGCTTTACGGCTGTTGACGACGGAATAAGATTCGGATTGCTTGCTGTAAAAAGTCTCGGTTCAGGAACAATAAACGAGATTGTGAAAGAGAGAACCAAAAACGGCAGATTCACTTCTTTGTATGACTTTTTAAAGCGCCTTTACGGCAAGGAACTTAACGCCAGAGCGGTTGAGGCGCTGATAAAGTGCGGAGCGCTTGACAGCTTTCCGACAAACCGCAGACAGATGCTTTTGAATTATGATTTTATGCTGAACTCGCTTTCTGAAACAGTGCGCTCTAATGTTGAAGGTCAGCTCGACTTGTTCGGATTTGAAAATCAGGACAGCTCACCGTCGGAGCCGATAATCGAGTACGCCGAGGAGTTTTCCTTAAACGAGCTTCTCGCCATGGAAAGAGAAACGGTGGGAATATACGTTTCCGGGCATCCCGTGGCGGAATATCGAGGATATATTTCGGCTTCGGGCATATCGACAGTGCTGAACATTAAATCAGGAGCAGAGGCGGGGCAAAAAGGCTTTCATGACGGAGATACCGTTGAGGTTCTGGCGCAGATTTCGGGAGTAAAAAAGCTGACCACAAGGTCGAACAGCCTGATGTGCTTTTTGTCTGTTGAGGATATGACGGCGGCGATTGAAACGGTTGTTTTTCCGAAAGTATACGAGCTTTATAAGGGCTTGCTGAAAGAATATTTGATAATTCATATAAATGGCAAGCTGTCTCTTAAGGAGGACGAGGAGCCTAAGATTCTCGCTGAAATTATAGAATCGGCGGATGATTTTTCAAAAAATATTTCAGAGAGAGCCTTGTGCGTAAAGGTTAAATCCTTTGAAGCCGATAAAATTTCCGAAATAAAAGCGCTTGCCGAAAGCTTTCCGGGAAAAGGACAGCTGCTGATTTATTTTGAGGATTTGAAAAAGCTTACCTCTTTAAAGAGTACAAACGGAGTAAGCATAACCAACAGCTTTATAGAAAATCTTGTAAAAATATGCGGAGCTGAGAACGTAAGATTCAAAAATAAATGAAAAATTCGTGAAAACTATGGTAAAAAGGGCTTAGAAGTGCTATACTAATTCAGTATGTTAATAAAAAATACAGGGAGGTAATCAGTTTGCCTTTGATAAGAAACAGAAAAGAAATCGGAAAGTCAATAATGCTTACAACGCTTTCCGATAAGAAGTTTAAGACAAATATGATAAGTGTTCGGTTCGTAACAAAACATACCGAGGATACCGCCGCTGCAAAAACAGTGGCTTCAAGTGTTGTCGTTTCGACAAATGAAAAATATCCCGTTAAATCGGATTTCACCATGAAGCTCGGAAGCCTCTACGGAGCGACAATTTCAAGCAACAGGAGCAAGTACGGAGACAGCCTTATCATTGAGTTTTCGGCAAACGGAATTTTAGACAGCCTTGCGCTTGACGGAGAAAAGGTTTTGTCAGAGCTGACTTCAATGCTTTGCGACTGTATTTTCCGCCCTTATCTTAAAAACGGCGGATTTGACGAAAACGAGTTTAACGTCAGAAAGAAAGAGCTTCTCGATACAATCGACGCCGAAATCAATGAAAAGCGCAGATACGCAATGACCAGAGCTGTCAGAACAGTTTATGAGAACGAGCCCGCAGCAATACCTTATTACGGCTCACGGGAGAGCGTCGAAAGCCTCACACCGCAGAAAGCGTATGAAACATACCTTGAAATGCTGAAAAAGGCGCATATTGAGATATTTATAGCAGGCGGGGGCGATTTTTCCGAAGCGGCTGAAATTTTGACAGGAGAGTTTTCAAAAATAAAAAGAGAGCCTGAAGAGATTGTCCTGCGTGCAATCAGTAAGCCGAAGCCGGAGCTTAAAGTTGTAACCGAGCAGCTTGAGGTAAATCAGTGCGTAATGGTTATGGCGTTTAAGTCTGAATATCAGGAAACTGACGTAAACAAAATAATGTCTGCTGTTTATGGCGGCACACCGTTTTCAAAGCTGTTTGCAAACGTCCGCGAGAAGCTTTCACTTTGCTATTTCTGCTATTCGGGATTTTGGGAGGACAAGGGAACCCTTCTCGTAATCAGCGGAGTTGATAAGAAAAATATTTCACTTGCCCGTGAGGAAATAAGCAATCAGCTGTCCGCAATGGCAAACGGCGATTTTACCGACGACGACCTTGAAAACACAAAGCGTTCAATAAACGGAGATGTGCGTTCAAGCTATGATACGGTTGAGGATGTAGTTTCTTGGTTCTTCAATCAGTGGCTTAGGGGAACTAACATGACAGTTGAGGAAAGAATAAGCCGAAACAACAGCATAACCCGTGAGGAAGTAACCGAGGCGGCGAAGAGCCTTAAGCCCGATTCAATATATATTCTTGAGAGCAGGGGAGGCGAAGAAAATGCCTGAAAATAAGGTTGAGATAATAAAAAACGAGCGGCTTGGAGAAAGCTATATCCACAAAAAGCATAAATCAGGACTGGACATATATGTCTGGGAGATGGAAGGCTTCACCATGACAAACGCTCTTTTCGGAACGAAATACGGTTCGGTAAACACTAGATTTAAGACCAACAAGGACAGCGATTTCGCCGATGTTCCGGCAGGTATTGCGCATTTTCTTGAGCATAAGCTTTTTGAAAACGAGGACTGCGACGTATTCGAGCTTTATGCAAAAACAGGTGCGGACGGCAACGCCTACACCTCATTTGAACAGACCGTATATCTTTTTAACTGTTCAGAAAACTATACTGAATCGCTGAAAATATTGCTTGACTTTGTTCAAAAGCCTTATTTTACAAAGGCGACAGTCGATAAGGAGCAGGGAATTATCGGACAGGAAATTAAAATGTGCGAGGACAGCCCCTCAAGACAGTGCTTTTTTAAGCTTCTGGAGGGAATGTTCGTAAACCATCCTGTGAAAATAGATATCGCGGGAACGGTTGAGTCAATAGCTCAGATAGACGCAGATCTGCTTTATCGCTGCTATAATACTTTTTATAACCTCAACAACATGGTTTTGTGCGTTGCCGGAAACTGCAAGGCTGAAGAGGTCTTCAAAATCTGCGACGAGTGTCTCAGGCAAGCTGAGGACATAGGACTTCAGACAGAGTTTCCGAGCGAGCCTGACAGCGTAGCGCAGAAGTATATTTCAAGAAAAATGCAGGTTTCAAAGCCTCTTTTCAGTATTGGTTTCAAAGCAAAGCCCGAGTCGGGAATAAAAATGCTCCGCAAAGAACTTTGCTCAATGTTTTTGCTTGAATTGCTTTACGGAAAGACTTCGCCTTTCTATAAAAATCTTACAGAGTCTGGGCTTTTGAATGTGAATTCTTCAATCGAGACTTTTAACGGAAACGGATTTTTCACAAGCATTTTAAGCGGTGAGTCAGAAGACCCGAAAAAGGTATGCGAGCTTGCGGTTGAGGAGATTGATAAAGCAAAGAAAAACGGGCTTGATCAAAAGCGTTTTGAACAGCTTAAAAAGGCAACCTACGGTATGTTTATACGAGGCTTTAACAGCGTTGAAAGCTGTGCTTCAAATATGCTCAGCGCCCATTTCACCGGAACAACGGTGTTTGATTATTCAAATGAGCTTGCTAAGATAAGCCTTGATGACGTGAAAAGTACAATTGACGATATTCTCAATCCCGAAAACATGACTCTTGCGGTCATAGAGCCGATTGAATAAACGAAAGGAACGCCGATATGGATCAGACATTTATGAGAGAGGTCGTAAAGGCCAATCCTGACAGAGTTTATTTTCCCAATCTCGGGATTTTTGAAAACGGAATAAAGCTTAACAGAGTAATGTTCACAATACCCGGGACTGATATTGATATCTACTGGTACGGCTTTTTAATAGCCCTCGGAATAGTGCTGGCGATGGTGTATTGCTTTAGGAGAATGAAAAGCTTCGGAATAAGCCCGGATATCGCGACAGATTGCGTAATCGGAGGACTTGTGGGAGCTATTCTCGGAGCAAGAATTTACTATATCATTTTCAGCCTCGACAGATTTAAAACAGAAACAGGCGCCCTTGACTGGAAAGAAATGATAAACATTCGGGACGGCGGACTTGCGATTTACGGCGGACTTATCGGAGCTATACTAGTAGCTTCGATTATTGCGAAAATAAGAAAGCTTAATATGCTTCCTCTGCTCGATCTTGCCGGATGCGGATTTTTAATCGGACAAGCAATCGGACGATGGGGAAATTTCGTAAACCAGGAAGCTTTCGGGGCAAAGACGACGCTTCCTTGGGGAATGACAAGTGCAAGGATAATTGATGATCTTGCGGAGTACTATGGAGTTTCGGGATTTACAAGTCAGGAAGCCCAGATGCTTGCTCACCCATGCTTTTTATACGAGTCGCTGTGGTGCGTTTTGTGCTTTGTAATTTTGCATCTGTATTCAAAGCACAGAAAATTTGACGGTGAAATGTTCCTAATGTATATAGGATTGTACGGCTTGGGACGTTTCTTTATCGAGGGACTGCGTACCGACAGCCTTATGATAGGAACAAATCTGCGTGTATCCCAGATGCTTGCGGGAACCTGCGTGCTTTTTGCCGTTATAATGATTCTTGTAATCAGAGGAGCTGTTAAGCGAAGCGGCGACTATAAGTTTTATTATGAAACAGACCGTTCAAAGGCTCAGATTGCCGAGTATGAGGCGTCTTTGAAAAAATCAGGAAAAAAATCAGCGGAAACATCAAATGAAGAAAACAAAGAGGATACAGCAAATCAGCATATTCTTGACGAGAGCGTAACACTTGACGACGAAGAGGACGCCCTTGCTGAGGAGATTATTGTTAAAGAACAGGAAACGGATAATCAAAGCATCGACGGAAATGATGAAAGCGAGGATAAAAGCGATGGCAAAGCTGATTAACGGAAAAGAAGTAGCGGCAAGCGTGCGTGCAAAAGTAAAAGAAGAAACCGAAAAATTCACAAATGAAACAGGAATTCAGGTCGGACTTGCCGTAATTATCGTAGGCGACAATCCTGCTTCAAGAATTTATGTAAACAATAAGAAAAAAGCCTGCGAAGAGGTTGGATTCAAGTCGTATGAATACGCACTGCCTGCCGAAACAACTCAAGACGAGCTTCTTGAACTGGTAAGGACACTCAACAACGACGAGACTGTTCACGGAATACTTTGCCAGCTTCCTCTTCCTGCGCATATTGACGAAAAGACGGTCATTAACGAAATCAATCCCGAAAAGGATGTAGACGCGTTTCACCCTGTGAATGTCGGAAAAATAATGATAGGAGACTATAACTTTCTCCCGTGTACTCCCGCCGGATGTATGGAGCTTATTCATTCTACAGGAATAAGTGTAAAGGGAAAAAACTGTACAGTTGTCGGCAGAAGCAATATAGTCGGAAAGCCTATGGCTATGCTTCTTTTGCACGAAAGCGGAACAGTTACCGTGTGCCATTCAAAAACGGTGGACTTGAAAGAGGAATGTAAAAGAGCGGATATCCTTGTCGCGGCGGTCGGTGTGCCTAAACTCATAAAAGGCGATATGATAAAGGAGGGCGCGGTTGTAATCGACGTCGGAATGAACAGACTACCTGACGGTAAGCTCTGCGGCGACGTGGACTTTGAGCAGGCAAGCGAAAAAGCGTCATATATAACTCCCGTGCCCGGAGGAGTAGGACCGATGACAATAGCGATGCTTATGAAAAATACTCTGACAGCGGCAAAGAATATGGCGGCTAAAGGAAAGTAATTACAAGTTTTTATATAGCAAAGATAATGAGGCGGTCTGTGCGGACTAAAAAATAAGTCACGTAAGGGGTTTTGTTAATGGAAATGAACAGAAACAACCGGTCAAACTTTTACAAAAAGCCGGAGTGGGAGAATTTAGAGGTTTTATCAATCAACCGTATGCCGGCTCACACCAGGTGGGGAGCTTATGATACAGAGGAGCACGCTGTTAAGTGCGAGTACGGCAGCAGCCCGTATACACAGAGCTTAAACGGTACCTATAAATTTAAATTGTACAACTCGCCGCAGGAAGTCGATGAATTTTACCGTGTTGATTATGACGACAGCGGTTTTTCTGAAATACCGGTTCCGTCAAACTGGGAAGTGCAGGGGCACGGTAAGCCGATTTATACCAATACCGTTTATCCGTTTTTAAATGAAGAAAATAGATGTTACGTTCGTCCGAAAGCTGACGGCCGGGCTGTGTATAATCCCCCGAATGTTCCCAAAGATAATCCCACCGGCTGTTACCGAAAAAAATTCACTGTTTCTAAAGAGCTTTTAAAGCGTGAGATTTACCTGAGCTTTGAGGGCGTGGAGACAGCGTTTTATGTGTGGATCAACGGCGAAGCGGTCGGGTACTCGCAGGACAGCAAGCTGGCGGCGGATTTTTGTATAACTGAGTACATAAAGCCGGGAGAGAATTTGCTTGCGGTGCAGGTGATGAGGTTTGCCGACAGCACCTATGTCGAGGATCAGGACTATTGGTATCTCAGCGGCATTTTCAGAAACGTTTGGCTGATAGCGAAGCCAACACTGCACATAGAGGACTATCACTGGACGGCAATTCCGGATTTGCAGGCAAAAAGCGGAATGTTCAGCTCAGATATACAAGTATCATGTGTTGACGGATTTGCAAACTGCAAAGTCCTCGTGTCAGTTTATGATAATGACGGAAAGCTGATTTCAAAGGGAGAGTCGGATATAAGGGCAACTGCTGAATACCGCTCTGATTATGTGCCTACCGCATGTACAGCCCGTGTTAAGATTGACATTCAGAATGTAAAGCTTTGGTCTCCCGAAAAGCCTGCTTTGTATACGGCTGTTTATACATTGGTCGCGCCCGACGGAAGCGTTTTGGATATTGAATCAGGACGTTTCGGATTTAAGCTTATAGAAGTGCGCTCAGGCGTGGTATATTTAAACGGAAAGCGCCTGACGGTACGGGGAGTAAACAGGCACGAGCATTGTTATTTAACTGGACGTGCGGTGACAAAGCAGCATATGCTTGAAGAAATTCGGCAGATGAAAAGAATGAACATCAACTCTGTCAGAACGTGCCATTATCCCGACAGTCCGGACTGGTTTGATTTGTGCGACGAATACGGACTGCTGCTTGTTTGCGAGTGCAATCTTGAGACACATGGTGTTGCGGGAGCATTGACTCACTCTGCGAAGTGGGCAACGGTATTTATAGACAGAGCCACGCGTATGGTAGAGCAGCTTAAAAATCATGTCAGCATATACTCGTGGTCGCTCGGAAATGAAAGCGGAACGGGAGCAAATCATGCCGCCATGTACGGATTTATTAAAGAGTATGACCCGACAAGACTTTGTCAGTATGAAGCGGGTGAACCCGGCAAGCGCATTTCAGATGTCAGAGGAAATATGTACGCACTGCCCGAGTACATATTGAAAATGCTTTCGGTCCCTTATGACGACAGGCCTATAATATTAGTTGAATATTTGTATCAAATACGAAACAGCGGCGGCGGAATGAATCACTTTCTTGAGATGATACATCGCTATGACCGCTTCCAGGGAGGATATATCTGGGACTGGCAGGATAAATGCTTGGTCGCAAAAACTCCCGACGGCAAAGAGTATTTTGGGTACGGCGGCGATTTTGACGAGCCGTTTATCGAGGGCAGAGACGGAGGCGGCTCTCCGCATTTCATGACCTGTAACGGTATTGTCCTGCCAGATTTGAAATGGAAGCCTGTGGCGTATGAGGTAAAAGCCGCATATTGTCCCGTGCAGATTGAGCGTCCTGAAATCTGGTCGGCGTGGCAGACTGTTGAACCCTTGAACCGTTTTTTGCTTAGAAACGACTGCTTGGAAGAAAGCCTGTCTGAATTTTCGTGTGTGGGATTTATACGTGAAAACGGAGTAATAATAGCACATAAGGAAATAAAAATGCCTGATTTACAAGCCGGACAAAAGCAGGATATAACTGTTGATATTCCGCATGATAGAAAAGACGGATGCGTTTATACCATTGAATTTTCGGTTTGCAGAAATAAGGATACATTTTATTCAAAAGCCGGTGAGGAAATCGGACTGTTCCAGTTTGATCTTGAGAGCGGAAACGCGGTTGCGGCTGTTGTTCCTGACTGTGACGGGCCTGCTTGCAGACAAACTGATGAAGAGCTGATTTTGGAAGCTTCTGGAACAGAGCTTAGGTTTGATTTAAAAACAGGACATATGACAAGTCTCAGTAAAAACGGCAAAACATATATGACATCAGGTTTTGTGCCTTGCTTTGACCGACCGTTCACAGGTCTGGACGCCCAGCCTTGGTGGGGATGGTATCAGGAGTATCAAAAGATTCGCTCACAGAGCTTTAAATTTTTAAAGCCTCGGATTTTATCAGGAAAAACAGAGATAAGAGTTGAAGTCCCGTTCTGTCAGGAAGATTTGACCAAGCCTGAAATCAGCGGCAAAATCACTTACGCTCTGCGAGGAGACGGCGTTTTGTCAGTCATCGGAGATTTTCATGTTGACCGTTCTTATCGGGCTTTAATGCGAGTCGGACTGGAGGGAACAGTTTCAGAGGGCTTTGAACAGCTTTCATATTTTGGAAGGGGTCCTAATGAAAATTATTCCGACAGGATTTTATCCGCTCCGCTGGGTGTCTATGAGTCTACAGTTGCCGAGCAGCATTTTTCGTTTGTTCCCCCATCCGAAAACGGAGGTCATGAGCAGACACGCTGGATTAGTTTGAAGAACGCGGACGGCAATAGTATTTCTGTTCACACAAAGAGTCCGATACATTTTGACGCGCATCATTATACGGTTGAGGATTGCCAAAAAGCGGCTCATGACCATGAATTGACGAACCGAAAAGAAACAATTCTTCATTTAGACGCATATCATGCGCCGATTGGAGGATATATGGCATGGAGCACCGCGGTTTCTCCGACAGACCGTGTGTGCGGAGGAGACTATCATATTGAAGCTGAAATACGCATTTGATAATATGAGAGTCGAAAGCAGTAATCGAAGTTAGAATGTATAGATTAAAGTGTAAACTTTTTGTTAAAATCATTTACAATTGTTCTGGCTTGTGGTAGTATAATTTTGTTATGTGATTTTAACGTAATAGGTACCGTTTTCACGGCATGCGGATTCAGCCCTAAAAAGGGAGATTAACCCGCCGCTTGCTGAGATTTCGGAGAAAATTTCAAGAAAGAGGTTAAGATTATGCTTTTAAAAGAAGAAAAAGCCGCGGTAATCGCCGCAAACAAAACAAGCGAAAACGACACAGGTTCTCCTGAGGTTCAGATTGCAATTCTCTCAAAGAGAATTGCTGACCTTACCGAACATCTCAAGACGCACAAGAAGGATCATCATTCAAGACGCGGTCTTTTCAAGATGGTAGGAAAGAGAAGAAACCTTCTTAATTATCTCCAGAAGAAGGATATCAACAGATACCGTGCTGTAATTGAAAAGCTCGGCATCCGCAGATAACGCACAGAACTTTAAGGCAGTGCCGCAGACTTTTGCGGCGGCTGCCTTTTGGTATGTAAACGCAATGCGGCAGGGAGTTTTTTAGTAATAAATCAAACGCTTCGGCGCAATGTTGAAGCGCTTGGTTTATTGCTAAAACTCCTGCCGAAAAATTGAAAGGAGTTTTAGTCATGTTTGAAAACTACAGAAAGTTTGAAACAACATTTGCGGGCAGACCGCTTGTTGTTGAAACCGGCAAGACCTGCGAGCTGTCAAACGGCTCATGCTGGGTTCGCTACGGCGAAACAGTCGTTATGGCAAACGTTACGGCTTCTGCAAAACCGAGAGAGGGAGTTGACTTTTTCCCGCTTTCAGTTGATTTTGAGGAGAGACTGTACTCAGTCGGAAGATTCCCCGGCTCATATACAAAGAGAGAGGGAAAACCGACCGATAAGGCAATTTTAACATCAAGAATGGTAGACCGTCCTATCAGACCGCTTTTCCCGAAAGATATGAGAAATGACGTTTCTGTCGTTATGACAGTTTTGGCAGTTGATCCGGATAACAGCCCTGAAATCGCCGGAATGATCGGCACATCAATTGCACTGTCCATATCGGATATACCGTGGAACGGTCCTATCGGCGGAGTTAGCGTTGGACTTGTCGACGGAGAAATTGTTTTAAATCCCACTCTTGAGCAGAGAAGCAGAAACCACCTTAACCTTACTGTTGCCGGAACAATGGAAAAGGTAGTTATGATCGAAGCCGGGGCTGACGAGGTGTCGGACGATTTGATGCTTGAGGCAATTATAAAGGGTCATGAGGAAATAAAAAAAATAGTCGCATTTATCGACGGTATCCGCAAGGAAATAGGTAAGCCGAAGTTTGCGTTTGAGTCAATGGAGGTTGACCACGAAATGTTCGACGCTATCGAGGCAATGGCAAACGATGATGTAAAGTTTGCGCTGGATACAAACGATAAAAACATCAGAGAAGCAAGACTTGCGCCAATAGTGGATGCGATTCACGCAAAGTTTGATGAGCTTTACCCTGAAAAAACCGCTATGATTGACGAGTGCATCTATAAGCTTCAGAAGAAGATAGTAAGAAATTGGCTTTATGAGGGCAAGCGTGTTGACGGAAGAGGAATAGACGAAATCAGACCTTTGGCGGCGGAAGTAGGACTTTTGCCGCGAGTTCACGGCTCGGGACTTTTCACAAGAGGACAAACTCAGGTTTTGACCGTTTGTACGCTCGGCCCCGTAAGCGACTCTCAGAAGCTTGACGGACTCGACGAAGAGGAAGAAAAGAGATATATTCACCACTATAATTTCCCGTCGTATTCAGTCGGCGAGACAAAGCCGTCAAGAGGCCCCGGACGCCGTGAAATCGGTCACGGCGCGCTGGCCGAAAAGGCGCTAGTTCCTGTTTTGCCGAGCGTTGAGGAGTTCCCCTACGCAATGAGACTCGTATCCGAGGTTCTTTCCTCAAACGGTTCGACTTCGCAGGGCTCAATCTGCGGCTCAACACTTGCGCTTATGGACGCGGGCGTGCCTATCAAAGCTCCTGTTGCCGGAATTTCCTGCGGCCTTATAACCAAAGAAAACGGCGAGTTTATGACAATGGTTGACATTCAGGGACTGGAGGATTTCTTCGGAGACATGGACTTTAAGGTAGGAGGAACTCATAAGGGAATCACGGCAATTCAGGTGGATATCAAGGTAGACGGTCTGACATATGATATAATCAAGGAAGCTTTCGCAAAAACTCACAAGGCAAGAGACTATATCCTTGATGAAATAATGCTCAAGGCAATCCCTCAGCCCCGTCCGACAGTAAATCAGTGGGCGCCGAAAATGCTCACAACCAAGGTTCCTGTAGATAAAATCCGCGAGGTAATCGGTTCGGGCGGAAAGGTAATTCAGAAAATTTCCGCAGACTGCGACGTTAAGATTGACATAAACGACGACGGAAACGTATTTGTATCTGGACTCGACCTCAACAAGGCTCAGAAGGCTGTGTCCATCATCAACACAATTGCCTTTGACCCTGAGATAGGAGCTATTTATAAGGGAAAAGTAGTCCGCATTATGAATTTCGGAGCGTTCGTTGAAATAGCTCCGGGCAAGGACGGACTGGTTCATATTTCAAAGCTTGACAAGCATAGGGTAGAAAAGGTTGAGGACGTAGTGTCTGTCGGCGATGAAATAGTCGTTAAGGTTGTTGAGATTGATGACCAGGGCAGAATAAACCTCTCAAGAAAAGACGCGCTTGCTGATATCGAGGCTAAGAAAAACGCCCAGAACTAAATAAATCAAGCATTATTAACGGCTGTCACTGAAAATTGAGGTGACGGCTGTTTTTATATTTTTAAGCTTCTACTGTTTGAACTCTTTTTGAACTTTTTTGGTTCCGATTTTTGTGCATTTTTATCAGCAGCAAGTATTGAGGCGTTGTGAGTAAGAAATCTGCTGTGAAATCTGCATGATTTTAGATGATATATGTATGTGCATATTGAGCAATTATGATAAACGGATGAGAGACAAAGTCGAAAAACGTGAATTTGCTATTTAAAATTTCAAGTAATATAATACATATAGCAAAACACGAAAGGACGAATTTAAATGAAAAACAAAAAACTCAATCAAATCATCGCGGTAGGACTTATGGCTGCGCTTTGCTTTGTCGGAAATTATCTTCAGATAAAAATTCCGAACGGCGTGCTGGTGACAAGAATTCATTTTGGAAACTCGATGTGCCTGCTTGCGGGTCTCTTGTTCGGAGGAATGACCGGCGGACTTGCGTCTGGAATAGGAGCAGGACTTTATGATCTTCTTGATCCGGTATATATCGTTTCCGCACCGTATACTTTCTTTTCAAAATTCGCAATGGGCTTCACCGCAGGCAAACTTAATAAACACAGAAGCTCTGAAAAGTCAAGTGTCGCTTCAACCATAATTGCCGCGATTGCAGGTCAGATTGTTTATATAATTCTTTATTCTCTCAAAACATTTATCACTTTAATAATACTTGGTAACGATATGAAAACCGCATGGGCTGGAACGGCGACAAACCTCCTGACATCGTCGGTCAATGCTGTAATTGCGGTAGTGGTGTCAGTTCCGCTGTATTTCGCGCTCAGAAAAGCGCTCAAGGGCACAGGCTTCTATCAGATGATTACCGAAAAGAGCGAAAGCAAGGGATATTTCAATCCGGTAACAGTCGCACTCACAGCCTTTGCTGTTGTTGTAACAGCAATATTTACAATTAATCTTGCGGCAACCACAAAGATTGAGGCTCAGGAGGAGGAAGAAAGAGCAGAACTTCAGGCGCAGCTTGACGAGGCAAACAGAAAAATTGATATACTTGCCGAAAAACTCGGAGTGACATTTGAGGAGAATACACAAGACGGAGAATAACAGGCAAAATTCTTTACATACGATAAAAAATCTGGTATACTAAAACAGTATACCGGATTTTTTTATTAAAAGAAAAAGTGCGAAAAAGCTTTTTTATGTGTGAGGAACAGTGAATTATATGAATTGGATAGAGCTTGATATTTTTACGACGACAAACGGAATCGAACCGATAACAGGAAATCTTTTAAACCTCGGAATCAACGGATTTGTAATCAAAGACCCCGGTGATTTTAAGGAGTTTTTAGAAAACAAGGACAGTAACTGGGACTATATTGACGACGACCTTATGGGACTTTCAGACTGCGAAACAACGGTCACTGTATATCTTCCCGAAAATTCACAGGGACTTGATAACCTGAACTCAATAAAAGGCATATTGAAGACTTTAAAAGACAACGATTTAGAAGGCTCTTTCGGAAGGCTCGAATATGAGCTGAAAAATGTCAGAGAAGAGGACTGGGCGAACAATTGGAAACAGTATTTTAAGCCGCTTTGTATCGGAGACAAAATACTCGTAAAGCCGTCATGGGAAAGCGTCGAACCGAATGAGAAGAGAACAGTGCTTGAAATTGACCCCGCATCAAGCTTCGGAACCGGACAGCACAATACTACACAGCTTTGCCTTGAGCTTCTTGAAAAATATATAAAGCCGGGAGATTCTCTGCTCGACCTCGGATGCGGCAGCGGAATACTTTCAATCGGAGCGATTCTTCTCGGAGCGGAAAAAGCCTGCGCGGTCGATATAGACGAAAACTCAATAAAGATTGCCGCGGAAAACGCCAAGAAGAACAACATAGCGAAAGAAAAATATACGGCTCTCTGCGGAAATATCATAAGCGATATTGCTTTAAGAGAACAGATAGGCAGCGGATTTGACGTCGTATGCGCAAATATTGTCGCCGACGTTCTTGTGGCTATGAGCCCGTTGTTCGGAGATTTTGTAAAAGAAAACGGCATACTTGTAGTTTCGGGAATTATAGATTCCAGAAAAGACGAGGTCTTAAACGTCATAAAGGAAAGAGGATTTGAGCTTTTGGAAACCTCGGAAAAGGAAGACTGGTCCGCGGCGGCGTTTAAAAAAGCGTAACGTAACACACTTTTTCTCCCAAACATAGTATGTATGGGAGGTGAGCACAATGTTAAACGGCTTGATTATGTCGGTGATTCTTATGGCGGTAACGCTCGGCATAATATACATAATCAGCAGAGCGGTTTCGGCTGTGAGTGTAAAACCGAAAAAAACGGTGTGTTCAATTATCAGAGTAAGCGGTGCAGACGAGCCTGTCGATATTTATGTAAATAACTTTATTAAATGTCAAAAATATTTTGACGAAAAGCTGATAATTGCGCTTGAAAGCACTGATGGGGATACAAAGGCTTTGTGCGAAAAGCTTGAGAGCGTTTATGATTTTATCAGGGTGATTCCTTTTGAAAGAATAAAAAACGAGTGGGAAAAGATATTTGAAAGTTAAAACGGGAAAGGACAGCGAAGCATGGAAAACAGCAAGCCTGAAACGATAAAAGGCAGCGTGGACAGCGTTGTGTATCGGAACGAGGAAAACGGATTCGCTGTCATAACGCTCGATTTTTTAGGGGATCCCCTCACGGTTGTCGGAGAGCTCGGAAACGTTGAGGAGGGCGAAGAGCTGACGCTTGAGGGGACATATACATATCATCCGAAATTCGGCAGACAGTTTAAAGCAGAATACTGTGAAAGAGAGCTTCCCGCTGAGGCGGCGGATATCCAAAGATATCTTGCAAGCGGAGTTGTAAAAGGGATAGGACCTGTAATAGCTAAGAAAATGGTGGCGGCGTTCGGTGACTCGACTCTTGAGGTAATTGAAAACGAGCCCGAACGTCTGCTTGAAATAGAAGGTATAACAAAAAGCAAGTGCCGTAAAATTACCGAGGCTTATAAAGAGGTTATGGGATTTCGTTCGCTGCTGATTTATTTTTCAAAGCTCGGACTTTCTGCCGTATACGGGGTAAGAGCATGGGAAAAGTGGAAATCCTCGGCTATGGGATATATTGAAAGCAACCCCTATATAATGTGCCGCCCCGGAATAGAGCTTTCCTTTATGAAGGCTGAGGAAATCGCCTCTGATAAGGGAATTGCGGGCGATGATGAAAAGCGACTGGCGGCAGGAATAATTTACGTCTTAAACGAAAACGCCGAGGCAGGACACACTTGTCTTCCTGAGGACAGGCTTATAAGCAAATGTTCCGGTTTTTTAAATGTGTCAGCCGAAAGGCTTGCTGAGGTAATATCTAAAGAAACCGAAAATGAAAATCTTTATGTATACATGAAAAAGAACCGTCCGTTTATAATGCTGAGAGCTTTTCACGACGCCGAGCTTTATATTGCCAGAAGGCTTGCCATAATGAAAAAGCTTTTATTTGACAATACGGTTAATTTCGATGAGGTAATAAACATTGCCGAGGAGCAGAATAAAATCATCTATGCTCAAAGGCAAAGGGAGGCTATAAACACAGCCTTGTCGTGCGGATATATGGTGCTCACGGGAGGACCGGGAACCGGAAAAACAACAACCTTAAACGCTATTATTTCGCTTTTTGAACAGCAGGGAGAAAAGGTTATGATATGCGCCCCGACAGGACGAGCCGCGAAAAGGATTTCCGATTTAACAGGCTATGAGGCAAAAACAATACACCGTCTGCTTGTGATGAAAAGCTCAAATCCGGAAAAAATGGTGTTTGAGCACAATGAAAGCAATCCGCTTGAATGTGACGTCATTATTATAGACGAAATGTCGATGGTTGATGTCATGCTGTTTGAAGCTTTGCTCAAAGCCGTGCCGATAACCTGTAAGCTGATAATGGTTGGAGACAGCGACCAGCTTCCGTCAGTCGGAGCGGGAAACGTGCTTCGGGATATAATTGAAAGCAAAGTTGTGCCGACAGTGCGCTTAAACGAGATTTTTCGACAGGCGCAGGAGAGTACAATAATAACGAACGCTCACCGGATAGTGAATGGTGTCATGCCTGATCTTTCAAAAAAGGACAGTGACTTTTTCTTTTTCCAGCGGCTTGATTTTGAAAGCCTGACCGAGCTCACTGTAGAGCTTTGCAAAACCCGCCTTCCAAACGCTTACGGATATTCTCCGATTGACGATATTCAGGTGCTGTCTCCGACAAGAAAAGGACCTGCCGGAACGGTCGAGCTAAACCGCAGGCTTCAGCAGGAGATAAATCCTCCGTCAAAGGATAAATCTGAAATAAAGCACAAGCTTTATACGTTCCGCTTCGGCGACAAGGTTATGCAGACGAAAAATAACTACGATATAACGTGGAAAAAGGAAGACGAGGACGGGCAGGGAATTTTTAACGGGGATATAGGAATCATAATAAAGATAAATAAGCTTCTTGACATTATTACAATTGATTTTGACGGGCGGGTATGCAGCTATACTCAGTCCATGCTCGATGAACTTGAGCTTGCCTATGCTATAACAGTCCACAAGAGTCAGGGAAGTGAGTTTGACGCGGTTATTCTTCCTCTCCTCGGAGGCTTTGACAAGCTTTATTTCAGAAACTTGTTTTACACAGCTGTTACCAGAGCCAAAAAGCTTCTTATAATTGCGGGCTCAAAAAACAAAGTAAAGCAGATGGTTGACAACGACAGGCGGACAAACAGGTATACTTGTCTCAAAGCTATGCTGCTTGAGGAAGCGGGAGAGAGCAATGATGAAAACGCTTGCTAAGGCTTTGAAGCAATTTGCGGCCGACTTGATTTTTCCTAACAGATGCTTAAGCTGTTTAAAAGTTATCGGCTGGAAAGAATATTTTTGCCCCGAGTGCGAGGGAGAACTGAAACCAAGCGACGGCTGCTGTATAAAATGCGGAATGAAAGTGTGTGAGTGCGAAACTCAAAGCTTTTCATATGACGGCTGTGTTTCGTGTGTATTCTATGAATCGTCGGCAAGACAGGCAGTGCTTAATTTGAAAGAGGGCGAGATCTTCGGCTGTGCCGAGTATTTCGCACCGATAATTTCAGAAAAGCTGAAAAGCTGCGGATATGCCGCAAGCGCCGATATTGTTACCTGCGTTCCGATGGGTAAAAAGCGAATACG
Organism: uncultured Clostridia bacterium; assembly: GCA_944385905.1. GTDB lineage: Bacteria > Bacillota > Clostridia > Oscillospirales > Ruminococcaceae > CALWZA01. The sequence continues at coordinate 75,490 of CALWZA010000025.1, read as the reverse complement.
TAAAAGCGGCGTGAATCACTCGGCTGTTATCGGCAAATCAGTTGCCAAAAGCATAGGCATTGATTTTTCTGACAAACTTATTGTAAAAGTTTCAGATGATTTAATTCAGCATGAGCTGTCCGCGCAGGAGCGGAGAACCATGGTTAAAAACGCTTTTGCGCCTGCAAAAAACGTCGAAAGTATTGACGGTAAAACAGTAATACTCTGCGACGATATTCTAACGACAGGCTCAACTTTGAGCGAGTGCGCGAGAGTGCTGAAAAGTATGGGAGCGAAAAAGGTTTACTGCGCTGTCATAGCCGTCACCCGGTTTGACAAAGAAAAATATGGGAGTAAAAATCCGGCTGGTACGTAAAGGAGCATGATGTGTGAGCGCATTTGATGATATCGGAATTGATTTCGGAACGTCAAACACAGTAATTGTTACGGAACAAAAAGGAATAGTGCTGAACGAACCGTCTTTCGCAGCGCTTGATAACGAGAAAGGTAGAATAATCGCAGTCGGAAAAAGAGCTTACAGCATGACAGGAAAAACACCAAAACGCCTGACACTGCTAAAACTGATGTGCAGAGGGAGAATATCAGACCTCGAAACCGCTCGAGCAACATTAAAAGTTTTTCTTCAAAAAGCCGTCGGCGGCAGACACATAATTAATCCGCGCGTTTCGATATGCGTACCGGCATCAGCAACTGACGTTGAGAAAAAATCAATGGCAGATACTGCGTTTTGCGCGGGAGCGAGAAAAGTATTTCTTGTTGAGCATCCTCTTGCGGCGCTTATAGGTTTTGGTGCCGGCGTAATTTCCCCTGAAGGGAAAATGGTTGTCGATATCGGCGGAGGTACTACGGATATAGCGGTTGTTTCGCTTGGCGGAACAGTCATAAAAAAGTCTGTAAAGTGTGCTGGAAACGATATAACAGAGTCAATTATTAAAGCGATAGCTTCAAAATATAAACTGCTTGTCGGAGAACTGACGGCAGAGCGGATAAAAATCGAACTTGCAAGCTTGTCCGAACCCGGTGATGAAATAAAAGAGGAAATAAAGGGCAAGGATTTAATAAGCGGAATGCCCCGGCGTGTAATAATAACGCAGAATAGTATATATAAGGCTGTTTGTGAAAAGGCCGTCGAAATAGTTTTAGCAGTGAGAGAAGTGCTTGAAAAAACCCCGCCGGAGCTCATTTCGGATATTCATACAAACGGTATTTTTCTTTCCGGGGGAGGCTCCTTGTTAAAAGGACTTGACCGGCTGATTGAAAAAAGTCTCGGAGTCAAAGCGGTTATCTCGTCAAATCCGTTTGAGTGTACAGCCGAAGGCGCTTTAAAAGCCGTAAAAATGTCGGATATGCTCAAAGACGGATTTGAGCAAGTTTCATCGCAAAGACGCGGATAGCGTTTGTAAAAAGATGTGTGCAACCCTTGACAATCGGTAAGAAAATTGATATATTAAAAAGGTAAAGTTTTTACGACATTATACCAAATTTTCAGGGAGGGCTTTTTATGAAGACAAAAATTCAGCTCAGTACAATTAACGACGTTAAGAATTTTGTAAGCACAGTTTCAAAATATGATTTTGACGTAGATCTTATTTCGGGAAGATACGCGATAGACGCAAAATCAATCATGGGAATTTTCAGCCTTGATCTTTCAAAGCCGATCGACCTGGAAGCGCATGTAGACAGCTGTGAGGAGTTTGAAAAAGACATCGCTCCTTTTGTTGCAAAGTAAAAATTACAATTGCCCGTCTCGTATTCGCGACGGGTATTTTTGTATATTCAGCATACAATATTACCGAAAATTGTTCGGAGGTATTGTATGAAAAAAGTTTTATTTGGAATATTGTGCTCATCGGTGCTGCTGGCTAATTCTGCTGTAAGAGGATTAGCAGCGGAAAAAACTCCGAGAGAGATTCTGGACAGCACTGAGGTTCCGTCTTATATATTAATGGAAGCGAAAACAGGAGCCGTACTTGAGGAAAAAAACGCTGATGAAAAAAGAAACGTGTCACATTTGGTAAAACTGATGACAATTCTACTGACAGCCGAAGCAATTGACGGCGAGAGAATATCGGAAGAGACTGAGACAACAGCTTCAAAGTACGCAAACTCAATGCAGGGAACGCAAATCTGGCTAAACGTCGGGGAAAAGATAACAATAAGAGAGCTTCTCTTAGCGGTAACTGTCGGCAACGCGAATGACGCGGCGGTAGTGCTTGCTGAAAAAATCGGCGGCACGGAAGAAAATTTCGTTAAAATGATGAACGAAAGGGCGCAGGAGCTTTCAATGACCAGTACGGTTTTTGCGGACGCAACGGGAATGTCCGAGGCGAATTGCTCAACCGCGAAAGACATGGCAAAGCTTGCGGCTGAGCTGACTAAATATGATTTTTTAACCGATTATTATTTGACTTGGATGACTGATGTGCGCGGAGGTCAGACAAACCTTGTCAATACAAACCTGCTTGTAAGAAGCTATCAGGGACTTACGGGAATGAAAGCGGCGGCTTCTGAGCTTGCCGGAAACTGTGTCGTTGCTTCGGCAGAAAAAAGCGGGATGAAAATGGTCGCGGTTGTGCTGGGAAGCAGTGATAAGGACGAAAGGTTTACTGTGGCTAAGGCTCTGCTTAATTACGGATTTACTGGCTTTGAGAGCTATTTGCCAGAAATCGGCAAGGAGCTTTTGACAGATGTTGCCGTTTCGGGCGGTGAGGTGCTGTCGGTCAAATCAGTGCCCGAAAACAATGATGAAATAATACTCAGAAAGGGAGCTGCGTCAGGAGTAAAGGTTATGGTTGAGCTTGAGCCTTCTGTTGAAGCCCCCGTATCAAAAGGACAGGTTATAGGTAAAGCTGTATTTACCTCTGACGGACAAGAAATACACCAAATCAATATAGTAGCCGGAGAAAGCGTGAGAGAAATGACTATTATTATTGCCATCAAGAAGGTTTTGTACAATATGTTTAATTTTTAATAACATTACAGGCATAATTGCACAAATGTCCAGAGCCTGTTTAAAAGATATTGCAAAAGCTTCGGTTTTGTTGTAAAATATAATTGTAAACTTTAAATGAGAGGATATGACGTGATTTGTCAATTAAGTTAAATACAAAATATCTGAAGAGCTTTGTCGGCGAAAATGAGATACAGGGTATGGCAGCACAGGTATCTGCGGCGCACAATCTTATAGAAACCCGTTCGGGTCTCGGAAATGATTTTCTCGGCTGGGTAAACCTTCCCACAGATTATGATAAGGAAGAGTTTGAAAGAATCAAAGCCGCTGCAAAGAGAATCCAGAAAAAGTGCGATGTGTTTATAGCTATCGGAATCGGCGGCTCTTATCTCGGAGCACGTGCCGCGATTGAGCTTTTAAAGTCACCTTTCTATAATAATCTTAAAAAGGATACTCCGGATATTTATTTTGTCGGAAACAATATAAGCCCGACATACCTCAGCGAAGTGCTTTCAATCTGCGAGGGCAAGGACATTTGCGTAAATGTCATCTCAAAGTCCGGAACAACAACCGAGCCTGCACTTGCTTTCAGAATTTTCAAGGAGCTTCTTGAAAAGAAATACGGCAAGGAAGAGGCAAGAACAAGAATTTTTGCCACAACAGATAAGGCAAGAGGAACCTTGAAAGAGCTTTCCGATACCGAAGGCTATGAAACGTTCACAATCGCCGATGACGTCGGAGGACGCTACTCGGTTTTGACAGCTGTCGGACTTTTGCCTATTGCAGTCGCAGGATGCGATATAGACAAGATTATGGAGGGAGCCAAAAAAGCGCAGGAGATTTATTCAAAGGACGACGGAAACGATTGCTATACCTATGCGGCTCTGAGAAACATAATGTTCAGAAAGGGCAAAGCTGTTGAGATGCTCGTTTCCTATGACCCAAGCTTTACAATGATGGCTGAGTGGTTTAAACAGCTTTTCGGCGAGAGCGAAGGAAAAGACGGCAAGGGACTTTTCCCGTCGGCATGTACTTTCTCAACAGATCTTCATTCGCTGGGACAATTCATACAGGATGGCTCTCATATTATATTTGAGACGGTTGTCGATATCAAAAATCCTAAGCAGGATATTTTCCTTGAAAACGATAAGGAAAACCTCGACGGTCTTAATTTCTTGACAAACCAGAATATGTCTGTAGTAAACAGAAAAGCTTTTGAGGGCACTGTTTTGGCTCATACCGAGGGCGGAGTACCTAACGTTGTCATTGAAGTGGACAGACTTGACGAGGAGAATTTCGGAGAAATAGTATATTTCTTTGAAAAAGCATGCGCGATATCAGGTTATCTGCTCGGAGTAAACCCGTTTGACCAGCCGGGAGTAGAGAGCTATAAGAAGAATATGTTCGCGCTTTTAGGAAAACCGGGATATGAGAACAGAAGGGCAGAGCTTGAGGAAAAGCTCAAGTAAAAAAGGGCGCGCAAATATTGCTCCAAAGGCCCAAAGGGCTTGGAAATAGATTGCCGAAAGGCGGAACGGAGTGTTATTATGATAAAGTTAATAACAGGCAAAAAAGGTACAGGCAAAACAAAAGTACTTATCGACATGATTAAGGAAGACGCTGAGAAAAGTACCGGAAATGTTGTTTGCATTGAAAGAGGAATGAAACTGACATACGATATTCCTCACAGCGTTAGGCTTGTAGACGTTGAGGAATACGGAATCACGGGATATGATACATTTTATGGATTTGTAGCCGGAATGCTTGCGGGAAACTATGATATTTCCGAAATATTTGTAGACGGAATACTCAGAATCGGCGGCAGAGACTATGAGGCGCTGGCATCTCTGCTGTCGCGAGTAGCGGTTCTGACAAAAGACATCAAGGTTGTTTTCACAGTTTCTGCTGATGAATCCGAGCTTCCAGAAAGCGTAAAAGCGTTTGAAAAGTAGCCGATGAATAAGTAGGAAATTCGGAAAAAAACAGTTGACAAGTTCAATAAATTTAGTTATAATAAAATTTGTGATATTCTGAGGTGTAAGATGATATTAGAGCTAAAGCGATTGCTTTATGTTGTCGGCGAGAAAAAATCGTTTGAATGCAGTATTCCGTTAGAGGAATTGGGAAGGCTGCACGGCGTAGGAACTTTTCTCACACCGGTAAAAGCTGAGGGAACAGTTGAGAATAGGACAGGGGTTTGCGAACTGGCGTACTCTGTCACGTTCACAATGGGACTTGAATGCGACAGATGTCTCAAGGAATTTGAACGGGAGTACAAATTTGATTTTCGGCACATACTTGTAAAGAGTCTGAATTCTGAGGACGAAAATGATGAGTATGTAGTTTGTGAAGACAATACTCTTGATTTGAATGAGTTAGCTATTTCCGATTTATTGCTGCAGCTGCCGACTAAAGTGCTTTGCAGGGATGACTGCAAAGGGTTATGTCAGAAATGCGGAACGGATTTAAATGTTTCAGAGTGTACATGTGACGGCAAGCAATCGTAACGAGCAGTAAATCTACAATAATCCTTAAGAGGAGGTGCCAGAATGGCTGTACCAAAGAGAAAGACTTCCAAGGCTCGCCGTGACAAGAGACGTTCTGCAGTATGGAAGCTTGACGCACCCGCACTCAGCAAGTGCTCACATTGCGGTGAACTCACTTCACCACACAAGGTTTGCTCAAATTGCGGATATTATAAGGGCGTAGAGGTTATCAAGAAAGAAGCTTAGTCTTCTTCAGAAGCCAAGGAAGGAGCATTCCTTCTTTGGCTTTTTTTATCATTATGTGTCGAAAAGTCTCTGAGCGGAGGTCGTAAAATGAAAAACGGAGTTGAAATTAAGAGCGTTGAAAGAAAATCTCCTGCGGCAAAAGCAAATGTCAAAGCCGGTGATATTTTGCTTGAAATAAACGGCAACGAGATTCAGGACGTACTCGATTATATGTTTTATGCGGCTGACAATAACCTGAAGCTTGAGCTTTTACGAGATGATAAGGAATTTACGGTAAGTATAAAAAAATCAGAATACGACGATTTGGGACTTGAGTTTGACACATTTTTGATGGACGAAAAAAAGACGTGTACTAATAAGTGCGTTTTTTGTTTTATAGACCAGATGCCTCCGGGAATGAGAGAAACCTTGTATTTTAAGGATGACGACGCGAGGCTTTCGTTTTTGCAGGGAAATTATGTAACGCTTACAAATCTGTCCGATAAGGATATCGACAGGATTATTAAAATGCGCCTGAATATAAACGTTTCGGTGCATACCACTAACCCCGAGCTTAGATGCAAAATGATGAACAACCGTTTTGCCGGAGAAAAGCTGAAGTATTTAAAAATGATGGCGGACGCTGGACTAAAAATGAACTGTCAGATAGTGCTTTGTCCCGGCTGGAACGACGGGGAGGAGCTTTTAAGGACGCTTGACGACCTCGAGGCTCTGATGCCGGCTATTCAGTCGGTAGCAGTTGTCCCCGTTGGACTCACAAAGTACAGGGAAGGACTTACAAAACTTGAGCTTTATAATAAACAGACTGCTTCCGGCGTCCTTGAGCTTATCGAGGCAAGGCAGGCGGATTTTTTGAAAAAGTACGGCTCAAGAGTTGTTTTTGCGGCAGACGAGTTTTATCTCACAGCACAGAAGGAGATTCCGAACGCCGACTATTATGAGGACTATCCCCAGTATGAAAACGGGGTAGGACTTCTAAGGTCTCTTATTGATGAGTTTGACTTCGCTTTGAAAACCACAGAGTGGAGCGGTAACCGCTGCGTCGGAGTTGTAACCGGATATGCGGCTTATGATACGATTTTTTCTCTTGCTAAAAAGGCAATGGATAAATACCAAGGGTTAGATGTAAAGGTATATAGGATCCGCAATGACTTTTTCGGCGAAACAATAACAGTAAGCGGACTTTTGACCGCTCAGGATATTATTAAACAAATGTCAGAGCAAATAGAAGATACTGAATGGAAAGAAATGATTATATCATCTTCAATGCTCAGAGCGGGAAGCAATGTTTTTCTTGACGATTTAACTACAGAAGATATTGAAAAGGCTTTGAGAGTTAGGGTTGCTGCCGTCGCGAACGACGGAGCGCAGCTGCTTGAAGCAATGCTCGGAATATAAATAATTGGAGGTGAAGCTTGTGGCATTGCCGGTAGTAGCGGTTGTGGGAAGACCGAATGTCGGAAAATCCACGCTGTTTAATAAATTGATAGGTCAGCGTCTTTCGATAGTTGAAGATACTCCTGGAGTAACGCGCGACCGAATTTACGCAAAATGCGAGTGGTTAAGCCATGAGTTTATGCTCGTTGATACGGGCGGAATAGAGCCTAATTCAAACGACGTGATTTTATCTCAGATGCGCCGTCAGGCGGAGATAGCAATTTCAAAGGCTGACGTTATTATACTTGTCACGGATATCAAAACAGGAGTAACGGCTGATGACTATGAAGTCGCGTCAATGCTCAAAAAGTCCGGAAAGCCGGTGGTTTTGTGCGTAAACAAATGCGACAAGCTCGGCCAGCCTGAACCTGAGTTTTATGAGTTTTACAATCTCGGACTCGGCGACCCTGTCGAGGTTTCTTCCGTTCACGGCTACGGCACAGGGGATTTGCTTGACAGAGTTGTTGCTGAGTTTGAAGCTGTTTCAGAGGACGATATCGGCGAAGAATATATCAAGGTGGCTGTAATTGGAAAGCCGAACGTAGGAAAGTCCTCAATAATCAATAAAATTGCGGGCGAGGAAAGGGTTATCGTATCGGATATCGCAGGAACGACCCGTGACGCGACGGATACAGTAATTGAAAACTCAAGCGGAAAATTTATTTTCATTGATACCGCAGGAATACGAAAAAAGTCAAAAGTTCTTGACAGCATCGAGAGATACAGCGTGCTCAGGTCATACATGGCTGTTGACCGAGCCGACGTCGCTGTAATAGTAATAGACGCTACAGTCGGATTTACCGATCAGGACTCAAAAGTAGCGGGTTATGCTCACGAGCAGGGAAAAGGCTGTGTAGTAGCAGTTAATAAGTGGGACGCTCTTGAAAACAAGCAGACAAATACAATGGACGAATTTATAAAGGACTTGAAAAAGAACCTTCCGTTTATGGATTATGTGCCTTTTGTGTTTATATCGGCGAAAACCGGCTTGAGAATGGAAAAGCTTTTTGAAATGATTAAAAATGTTGCCGAGCAGAATTCCGTAAGGATTTCAACCGGAAAGCTCAACGACGTTTTGTCATATGCGACAACAAGGGTTCAGCCTCCGTCGGATAAGGGAAGAAGACTTAAGATTTACTATATGACGCAGGCGTCTACAAAGCCGCCTACTTTTGTGGCTTTTGTGAACCGAGCGGAGCTGTTTCATTTTTCGTATCAAAGGTATATTGAAAATCAAATACGTGAGACTTTCGGGCTGACAGGAACGCCTGTCAGGTTTGTTATCAGGGAAAGAGATAAAAGCGACGTAAAGTAAAAGCGCCGTTATGTGTAAAAATAAAAAAATCTTCGTTAGCGGGGAAAAGGAGATCAGTTTAAATGGTATATGCGGCTATAACAGCAGGGATTATTTTATCATATCTGATAGGAAGCGTAAACACAGCGATAACGGTGTGCAAAATAGTCAAGCGAAAGGACATAAGGGATTACGGAAGCAAGAGCGCCGGCCTTACCAACGTTTACAGAACATTCGGCGCGCCGACGGCGGCTGTAACCTTGATTTTAGACCTCGCAAAGGGCGTGGTGGCGGTTTTCCTCACAAAATTTCTCGCGAAAGCGTTCGGAGCGGATGAGCTTGATATTGATTTGAATACAATACTGTATCTTGCTAGCTTTGCGGTAACATTAGGACATATTTTTCCAGTGTTCTATAAATTTAAAGGCGGAAAAGGCGCCCTTGTCGCGGCAACAAGCCTTTTAGCGATTGACCCGCTTGTTTTTTGCATAGAAATACCAGTGTTTATAATTGTAATACTCTTTACAAAGTACGTGTCGGTCGGCTCGATAACAGCCGCGGCGCTGTATCCGCTTTTGACGGGAGCTCTTCAGTATATCAGAGACGGATATGAAAACGTCTGGCTTCATACAATACTTGCGGCGGCAATAGCCCTGACGGTTGTTTTCAGACACAGCGCAAATATTAAACGGCTTATGAGCGGCACAGAGAATAAATTTTCTTTTAAGAAAAAATAAGGAGGCATGAATTTTGGCTTCAATAACCATTTTAGGCTCCGGAGGATTCGGACTCGCCCTTGCGGTTTTGTGCGACAGAATCGGACATGAGGTTACGGTATGGTCGGCGTTTAAGGATGAAATTGACGCTATACTCAGAACAGGAGAGCTTAAGTCAAAGCTCCCGGGAGTAACGGTGCCGGAATCAATAAAGCTTACAACAGACATATCGTGCGTCAGCGGAAAAGATATTGTTATTGTCGGAATTCCGACTCAGTTTGTAAGAGACGTGTGCGGTCAGGCAAAACCGTATATCAGTCCCGAGACTATAATAGTAAGCACGGCAAAGGGACTTGAAAACGCAACTTTTAAAAGAATGAGCGAGGTTATATCCGAAACTCTGCCGGATAACAAAATAGTAGTGCTGTCCGGTCCGTCTCACGCCGAGGAGCTTGCGAGAGGAATACCGACGGCGGTGGCGGTAGCGTCCGATTATGCCGACTGCGCCGAGTATATCCAAAAAACTATATCCGACGGAACTCTGCGCCTGTATGTAAATCACGATGTGATAGGCTGTGAAATCGGCGGAGCTTTAAAAAACATAATTGCCCTGTGTTCCGGAATACTTGAAGGAATGGAGCTTGGCGACAACAGCAGAGCAGCGCTTATGACAAGAGGTCTTAACGAAATGACCAGACTGGGAGTAAAGCTCGGAGCAAGGCCCGAAACATTTGTCGGACTATCCGGCTTAGGCGATCTTATTGTAACCTGTACAAGTATGCACAGCCGAAATTTCCGTGCGGGAATACTGATAGGAAAAGGAATCGAAGCCGACGAGGCTGTCAGGAGAGTCGGAACTGTCGAGGGATATACATGCGCTAAGGTAGCGTACGACCTTGCTAAGAGTCTTGGGGTAGAAATGCCTATAACAGAGGAGCTTCATAAAATCATGTTTGAAAACAAGGACAGGAGAGCGGCTTTGAGAGACCTTATGTACAGACCATACCGCAGTGAAACGACATGGTCTGACTGATAAATATGATATTTTTTGCCCGTGTCAATAAGATACGGGCATTTTTTATTATTTTCCGTATACAGGGTTAGTTATAAGACTCTCGATTTGAAGCAAACGGTTGTATTTAGCGGTTCGTTCCCCTCTGCACGGCGCTCCTGTTTTGATTTGACCCGAGCTTACAGCAACTGCGATGTCAGCTATCGATGTGTCCTCAGTTTCGCCTGAGCGATGCGAAATAATAACGCCGTAGCCGTTGTTTTGAGCAAGACGAACAGCGCTGAGCGTCTCTGTAAGGGTGCCTATCTGGTTTGGCTTGATGAGAATGGCATTGGCATATTTCCCTTTGATGCCGTCGGAAAGGCGTTTTACGTTTGTTACGAACAAATCATCGCCGACAAGCTGAATTTTTCCTCCAAGCCTTTGAGTAAGCTTTTTCCAGCCGTCATAATCCTCTTCGCCGAGCCCGTCTTCAACAGAGATAACAGGGTATTTGCCGCAAAGGCTTTCGAGGCGCATAATAAGTTCGTCCGAAGATAGAGACATGCCTTTTTTGGGAAGCTTATATGATTGCCCGTGAGCCCATTCCGATGAGGCGATGTCAAGAGCTATTTTAACCTCTTCGGTTGAATACCCTGCGGAATTTACAGCCTGAATTATCAGTTCAACAGCCGCCTCGTCCGACGGCAAATCGGGAGCAAAGCCGCCCTCGTCGCCGACTCCGGTTGATAAACCTTTTGATTTTAAAATTGAGCCGAGAGCATGATAAATTTCACATCCTGCCTGCAAAGCTTCCGCAAAGCTTTTGAATCCGACAGGCATAATCATAAATTCCTGAGTGTCAAGGCTGTTTGCGGCATGAGCTCCGCCGTTTAAAATATTCATCATAGGAACGGGAAGAGTCTTCGCGTTTATTCCGCCTAAATATTGAAAAAGCTGAAGTCCGAGCGATTTTGCCGCCGCTTTCGCACAGGCAAGGGAGACAGCAAGAATAGCGTTAGCTCCTAAATTCGATTTGTTTTCCGTCGCGTCAAGCTCAATCATCTTAAGGTCTAAAAGCTCCTGGTCATAAACGTTCATACCAAAAAGAGCGGTAGAAATGCGTGAGTTTATGTTTTCAACAGCCTTTGAAACTCCTTTCCCGCCGTATCTGCCTGTACCGTCACGCAGCTCGACTGCTTCAAAGCTGCCTGTTGAGGCTCCTGACGGTGAGCAGGCGCACGCAAAACTTCCGTCTGAAAGAAAAACCATTGCTTTAACTGTAGGGTTTCCCCTCGAGTCAATAACCTCAATGCCTTTTACTTGTGTTATAGCTATCGGTCTCATTTACTGTTCATATCCTTTCACAATTTAAAAAGTATATGATAGTTTTTGTATGCGGAGTGCAATTATTCAGACATAAAAGTTGTTTTATATAAAAGCTTTTACGTAAAATCGGCTTAATAGAATCATTATGCGTATGAGTTGACAATTTTGACGGGATTGAGTATAATGTGTTGTGCGACTTGATGAAAATATTTGTCAAAGAGCAAAGTCAAATACTGAAAGGAAGAGTTAATATATGAAAATGAAATGCGCCATATTCGCGGTAATCACAGCGGCAGTGGCGGTTATATCAGGATGCGGAAAAAATGAAAATACAGAGGATACAAAAGCGCCGGGCGAACTCCCGTCACAGACAGAAACTTCTCCGGTGAGTGAAAACACATCTGAATCGCCGACAGAAGAAGTAACTTTGTCATCGGAAAGCACAACAGAAGAGGAGCAAACAACAACCGGTTCAGAAGGAACGGAAGAGGCTACAACATCAGCTACTACAACAGTCACAACTACAGTTCTGACTACAACAACAGAGCAGGTCAGCAATAAAGACGACGTTATAGAAATAGAAGATGATGAAGCGGAGATATCACAGGACGATATATCGATATCTGAAAATGAAAATGATGAGACATACCTTTTTTTTGAAATGGCTGACGGGATAGCGGTATACAAATATCTCGGAAGCGCGCAGGAGGTAACAATACCGTCAAAGATAGGCAATAAGACAGTTGTAGCCGTAATGGGTGACAACGCAAACGGAAAATCACTTTTTGACAACCCTAATAAAGTGACAAAAATAAATTTTCCTGACACGGTAAAGACAATAGGCGGTATTTGGGACTGTGAAAATCTTACTTCTATAACAATACCGGCTTCGGTCGAGTCAGTGACTCCTCAGGCGTTTTTCGGCTGCATCAATTTAAAGAAAATAACAGTTGAAAGTAAAAATACAAAGTTTGAGGTTAATTCGCTTTTGTCAACAGCATGGGACGAGAGCGCGTCGGAAGAGTATGTAGTTATTGGCGGAACGCTATACAGATATAACGGCGACACTGCTCAGCTTAAGACCGCTGTTGTTCCGTCCGGTATAACATACATAGCAGACGGAGTATTCACTATGGCTACAGCACTTGAAAAGGTAACTATACCGGAAAGCGTCACTCAGATAGGAGATACTAATTTTTCAGGGCTGTTCGGTGAAACGGAGTTTGTATGCGCAAAGGGCTCTTATGCCGAGGATTATATAAAAAGTTTAGGTTTCAGCGTTACAAGTAAATAAGAAACTACAGACATTAAATATAAAAAGCTCCCGTTTAAATCTAATCGGGAGCTTTTTATAATTATAGAAAAACGCAGTCGAAACTTTAAAAGTCGACCTCAATAAATTTAAGCTCTGAAAAAGCGGTGATACTGTGCCTGGTTTTGGCTTCAACTGATATGAAATCGCCCTGTAAAACAGAACGTGTGCCTGAATCTGTAATCAGCTGACCCGAACCTTTAGTAAATACATAGAGTTTGCTGCCGGAATCGCAGCTTAATGAGTCAGCCGTGCAGCCTGAGAAGACACAGACGCTGTAACATACGGGCTTTAAACCGTCAGCTGACGAGTAGGATTCAATGGTTTTTCGCGTGCCCCAGCATGATTCCTGAAATCGTAATTCAGAAGGGCATAAATCAGCATAAGACTTAAGCTGCTGCGATTTTGACTTGTCTGCCACAAGAATACCGTCAGAAGAAGCGGCTATTATAAGGTTGCTTGTTCCTAGAGCAATAATGGGAATGTCGAGTTCATTAATGAAAGTTGAGTTTAAGTTATCGTCAGATGAAATTACATTTCCAGATGATGTGGGAATTTCCTCAGAAAGAGAATTCCATGTGCCAAGGTCTTTCCATTTTCCGTTAAAGTAGAGCATGGCGGCTGATTTACAGTTTTCAGCTATTTCGCAGTCGAAACTGACTGGGTTTAAGGTTGAATAGTTGTTATATAAATTGTCAAAAGAGGAAAAGCCGCATGATTCGTACACTCTTTCAAGCATCCATCCGAGCTTGAATGCAAAAACACCTCCGTTTACTTTGGCGCCTTCCGATATAAGCCTGTATGCGCTCAGCTCATCAGGCTTTTCCCTGAAACCGATAACATTTGAAAAAGAGCCGACCCCTTTTTCAGATAAAATATATCCGAATTTTGACGATGGCTCCGACGGCTCAATACCCATTAGTATGAGATCCGCAATGCCGTCAGCCGAAGCTGAATACATTTTACCAAGCGCAGTAAAATAATCACTTCCCGCAAACTGATCCGCCGGCAGAACAATAACTGGCTCATCAGGAGAAGCTCCCAAACGGTCAATTAAAAAGGCGCATGACAGCGCAATTGCAGGATAGGTGTTTCTTCGGTCCGGTTCACATACGATATGTGTGTCAGTACGGCTGCCAAGGCGGCATTTAACCAATTCCGCCTGAGCCTTTCCGGTAGCGATTACTATTCTCGGGTCTGAAAAAGAGCATGATATCTGACGGAATACACGTTCTATCATAGATTCGGATTTTTCGCCGTGTTTGAGCAGTTTAAGAAACTGTTTTGAGCGGACATCGTTTGAAAGAGGCCAAAGTCTTTTTCCACATCCGCCGGAGAGCAGAATAATATTCAGATATATCAATCCTTTCGGTTTACAGATAAGACTATTATATTTTCAGTCATCAGATATAATTCCTCAATTTATGCTTCTATTAGGAAAGATTTGTCCATATTATTAAATTACAAATATATAAACGGAGGCAAATAAAAGATGAAGAAGCAGGGGTTTCTGATAGGCTCGTTTGTGCTGATAGTCTCGGTCTTAGTGACAAAAGTCATAGGCTTAATGTTTAAAATACCGCTTGCGAATATGCTTGGAGGCACCGGCATGGGATATTTTTCGTGTGCCTACGCCGTATTCATGCCTGTATTCGCACTGTCTGTAACAGGGTTTCCTGCGGCAATATCAAGACTGGTAGCAGAAAACGCCGCTTTCGGCAAATACGCGAACGTAAGAAAAATAAGAAGAGTATCAGTTATCGGATTTTCGGTAATAGGACTTGTTTCAGCAGTTTTTTTGTTATCAGCGTCTAAACTGCTTTCAGAATATGTGGTTTCCAGCCCAAAGTCAGTATATGCTATAGCGGCAATAGCGCCTTGTATATTTTTCGGTGCGGTCACGGCAGTATACAGAGGCTATTTTGAAGGAATAAACAATATGGTGCCAACAGCTATATCTCAGACAATAGAAGCGGCTGTTAAATTATTAGCAGGACTGGGGTTTGCATCAGCCGCAAGGAGTTACATAATCGCGCAATACGAAAGAGGAGAGAGCGTTTTCGGTATAGTATGCAAAACAGCGGAGGAAGCGCAGGAAGCGGGGCTGCCGTTTATTGCTGCGGCTGCAGTTTTGGGAGTAACCTTGTCTTCGGCGGCGGGATGCCTGTACTTAACTATATTGTATAAGATAAAAGGCGACGGCATCACAAGGCAGATGATAGTTTCTGACAAATCGTCCGACCGAATGCGAAACATTTTTAAATCTCTTGTGATGATAGCGATACCTATAGCAATTGGTTCGGTAATAACAAGTCTGACATCGCTTGTAGATCTTGCAACAATAATCCGGTGCCTAAAATCGGCTATAAAAGAATCGCCTGAAATAATGCTTTCAAAATATTCTAAAGCGATTGAGTCCGGTGTTACGCCAAATCAGCTGCCTGACTTTTTGTATGGGTCGTTTACCGGCTTAGCCGGCACAGTATTCGGACTAGTACCCGCTTTCACAGCGATGTTTGGAAAAAGCGCGATACCGGGAATAACCGCGGCGTGGGCAAAAAAGGACAAAAAGGCTATTGAAAACGGGATAAATGCTGTGCTGCTCGTAACAGTATTTATAGCAATGCCGGCGGGGCTCGGAACAGCTGTTTTGTCAAAGCCTATACTGGAACTGCTGTTTTCAAATCGTTTGGCAGAGGTGTCGGCAGCATGCGCGCCTTTGTCCGTAATGAGCGCCGGACTTTGCTTTTTAGCGGTTTCCGTACCGGTGTTTTCTGTGCTTCAGGCGATAGGCTGCGCGAATAAACCGGTTATAATAATGCTTTTGGGGCTTGCGGTCAAGCTTATCGGAAATCTTGTTCTTTGTCCGATACCTGGATTTGATATAACCGGAGCGGCGATGTCGACTGTAATATGCTACGGAGTAATATGTGTTCTGTCGATAAGAGAACTTGTAAAGCTCACAGGAGTGAAAATTGAATGGATAAAAACATTTGTGAAACCGTTTTACGCATCACTTATGTGCTGTTTAGCAGCATATATTAGTTATACATACATGTCCGCTCGATTAAATGCAAAAATTTCATTGATGATAGCCCTTATAATTTCGGTTAATGTATACATTTTATGCGCTTATCTATTGGAAATAATGACGAAAAATGAATTTAAGCATATGTTAGCAAAAGAAATTTCGTAAAAGGACTTGCCAAAAGATAAAAAGTGTTATATTATATATTTGCGATTTATATGCGATAAATAAGCACTTGGGGCAGTTTGATGATGCAATTTGAAAGAAAAGATTACTACGGAACAGAAGATCTTAAAAGGATAATGGAAATTCTCCGCAGTGAGAACGGATGTCCTTGGGATAAAGAACAAACACATGAATCTATCAGGAACAATTTTGTTGAGGAGACCTATGAGGTGCTCGAGGCGATAGATACAAAAAATCCCGAACTTTTAAGAGAAGAGCTCGGAGATGTGCTTTTGCAGGTTGTGTTTCATTCGCAGATGGAAAAGGAGCAGGGAAGATTCAGCTTTGATGACGTTGCCGACGAGGTGTGCAAAAAACTTATTGTACGGCATCCACATATTTTTTCCGATGTGGTAGCAAAAACATCCGATGAGGTGTTGAAAAACTGGGACAGCATTAAAAAGAACACAAAGCATCAGGAAACATATACCGAAACGTTAAAGAGTGTGCCTGCTGTGTTCCCGTCGCTTATGAAAGCTCAAAAGCTTGGAAAGAGAGCGGCAAGGGCGGGGGTTGATTTCAGAAGCCCTGAAGATGCGTTTGAAGCGCTGAAAAAAGAGCTTAACAATGTTCAAAAAGTGTCTTCAGAAGGCAATAAAGAAAAGGCTGGGGCAGCAATGGGAAAGCTGCTGTTTGCTTGTACAGACGTTGCGAGAAAGCTCGGTATCGACTGTGAGGATTCGCTCGACAGAAGATGCAGAGATTTTATAAAAGAATTTGAACAGCTTGAAAATGAAATCAGGCTAAACGGGCAAGAGATGGACGCCCTTAGCATAGATGAGCTTGATTCCTATCGGAAAAAGGCCGGTGAAACTTTTTAACGGTAAAACGTTAAAGTAAATATTTAGGAGGAAACAAAAATGACAAAGGTTGAATTGATCAATCAGGTTGCCGAAAAGGCAGGACTTTCCAAGAAGGATGCTGAAAAAGCAGTTTCAGCAGTAGTAGCATCTATCAGCGACGCACTTGTAAACGGTGAAAAGGTGCAGCTTGTCGGTTTCGGAACCTTTGAGGTTCGTGACCGCAAGGCTAAGGAAGGTATCAATCCCCTCACAAAGACAAAGATTACAGTTCCCGCAAAGAAGGTTCCCGCATTTAAAGCTGGAAAGTCACTTAAGGACGCAGTAGCTAAGTAATATCTTACGAGGCCGGCTTGATAATGAGCCGGTCTTTTGTTTTTTGATAAGCGCAAATAGGAGGAAACTATGAGACTTGATAAATATTTAAAGGTATCAAGAATAATAAAGCGCCGGACAGTAGCCAACGAAGCGTGCGACGCCGGAAAAATATGCGTTGGAGGAAAGCCGGCGAGAGCGTCTTACGACGTGAAAGCAGGAGATGTAATAGAAATTAACCTCGGCTCAAAGCCTCTTAAGGTAAAGGTTTTGTCCGTAGCGGAATTTGTAAAGAAGGATGAAGCGGAAGCGCTGTATGAGGTTGTTTCGTAGTCAGGACGCTGAAAAGCTGTCCTGATTTTTTATGAGCCGATGTTGAAATTTCTGCGGCAAAGTGATATACTAAAAAAAACGTGCAATAGCCGGAAGGACGGTTTATATGAAAAAAATTCTTGTAACGGGCGGCGCCGGATACATAGGCAGCCATACCTGCGTCGAGCTTTTGAATTCAGGATACGAAATAGTTGTTATGGACAATTTATCAAATTCAAAGCCTGAGGCGCTTAACAGAATAAAAAAAATCACAGGCAAGGATTTTCTGTTTTATAAAACGGATATGCTCGACCTTGAGGGAGTATCAAAAATATTTGAGGAAAACGAAATCGAGGCTGTAATTCACTTCGCCGGTTATAAGGCTGTAGGGGAATCGGTAAGCAAACCTGTTGAGTATTATCATAACAATATCACGGGAACGCTTATGCTCATAACCGCTATGAAAAAATACGGCTGCAAGAAAATTGTTTTCAGCTCGTCAGCGACAGTATACGGAATGAACAATCCCGTGCCGTTTAAAGAGGATTATCCGACCTCTGCGACAAATCCTTACGGCTATACAAAGGTTATGATAGAGCAGATTTTGCGTGATGTATGCGTTGCCGATAAAGACTTTTCAGCTGTTCTTTTGAGATATTTTAATCCTATTGGCGCTCATAAAAGCGGACTTATCGGGGAAGACCCAAACGGTATCCCAAACAATTTGCTTCCGTATATAGCACAGGTGGCGGTCGGAAGACTTGAAAAGCTCAGGGTGTTCGGAAACGA
Organism: uncultured Clostridia bacterium; assembly: GCA_944385905.1. Classification (GTDB taxonomy): domain Bacteria; phylum Bacillota; class Clostridia; order Oscillospirales; family Ruminococcaceae; genus CALWZA01. The sequence goes on along the minus strand of CALWZA010000025.1, from coordinate 57,260 downwards.
CTATGACACTCCGGACGGAACGGGAGTAAGAGATTATATTCATGTAGTTGATTTGGCGCTTGGACATATCGCTGCGCTTGACTATGCCGATAAGCATACAGGGGCGACAGCGGTAAACCTGGGAACAGGAAAAGGCTCAAGCGTACTTGATGTTTTAAAAAGCTTTGAGAAAGCCTGCGGACATAAGATACCTTATGAAATTGCGGCACGCAGACCGGGTGACGTCGCCTCATGCTATGCCGACGTATCAAAAGCAAAGGAACTGTTCGGATGGACAGCGAAGTATTCGCTTGATGAAATGACCGCCGACGGCTGGAACTTCACTAAAAATAACCCTAACGGACTGTAATCTGGAAAAGAAAATGTATATTTATAACGTAAAAATTCATACAATGAACAGCCGTGCCGAAGTAATAGAAAACGGCTATATAGAAATAACGGACGGAAAAATAAAAAAAATCGCAGAGGGAATTCCTGCGGGTATTGACATCGATGATTTTAACGGAGACGGCAACTTGGTTTATCCCGGATTTATAGACGCTCATACTCATCTCGGACTGTCGGGAAACGGAGTTGGAATTGAGGGCGAGGACCTCAATGAGGACTCAGACCCGATAACGCCGCAGATTAGGGTTATCGACGGAATCAATCCGCTTGACAGGTCGTTTTTTGAGGCAAGAGCCGCCGGGGTTACGACTGTTGCGGTTTCTCCCGGTTCAACAAACCCGGTAGCCGGTGAAATCGTGTGCGTAAAAACTGCCGGAAAACGAATTGACAAAATGATTGTCAAAACGGTTGGCATGAAGCTTTCACTTGGCGAAAACCCTAAAATGACCTATCTTGATAAGGATAATACTCCCGTGACGAGAATGGCGACGGCGGCATTGATAAGAGAAGCGCTGTCAAAAGCCAAAAGGTACATGGAGGATAAAGAAAAAGCGTCGAATGATTCTGAGCTTGATCCGCCTGATTATGACATAAAAAACGAGTCGCTGATTCCTCTGCTTTCGGGAGAGCTTAAGGCCCATTTTCATTGCCACAGAGCCGACGACATTTTTACTGCTCTTAGGCTATCAAAGGAGTTTAATCTTGACTGCGTGCTGGTTCACTGCACAGAGGGGCATCTTATCGCAGACGAGCTGGCAGAGGAAAAAGCGGCGGCGATAGTCGGACCGATAATTTCAGACCGTTCAAAGCCCGAGCTTGCGAATCTTACTACTAAAAATGCGGGAATATTGAATAACAGCGGAGTAAAAACAGCAGTATGCACAGACCATTCGGAGGTGCCTGTTCAATATCTTCCGCTGTCAGCGGCAATAGCTGTTAAAAACGGACTTGACAAAGAAAGCGGAATAAGGTCAATCACCTCTGAAGCGGCAGATATTTTAGGCGTTTCCGATAGGGTGGGAAGCATTGAAGAGGGTTTAGATGCTGACTTGGTAATGTTAAACGGCGAACCGCTTGACTTGTATTCAACGGTTTTGAAAGTCTGGATAAACGGCTCAAAGGTATATGACATAAGCGAAAGGAATCATAAACATGAGAGAAATAAGCGCGGAGAGGATTGAAAATACTGTAGCTGAGCTTTGTATAAAAGCTAATCTGTATTTGCCTAGCGACCTTGAAAGCTGTATAAAATGCCGTGCTCAGGACGAAAAATCAGAAGTAGGCAGAAATGTTTTCGACGATATTATCGAAAACATCAGGGTCGCAAGAGATGAAAAAATACCGATATGCCAGGACACTGGAATGGCGGTTGTATTTATAGAACTCGGACAGGAAGTTCATGTCGCAGGAGGTTTGCTTGAAGACGCTGTAAACAAGGGCGTTGCAAGGGGTTATACCGACGGAAAGCTCAGATTCTCTGTGGTTTCTGACCCCATAGAAAGGGTAAATACAGGAAACAATACACCTGCGGTTATCCATTTAAGACTGACTGCGGGAGACAAGATTAAGATTACAGTAGCGCCGAAAGGCTTCGGAAGCGAAAATATGTCTGCTTTGAAGATGATGACGCCGTCGGTTACAGTTGATGAAATTGTATCGTTTGTAGTTGAAAGTGTGTCAAAAGCAGGCTCAAATCCATGCCCCCCGATTGTAGTCGGAGTCGGCATAGGCGGAGATTTCGAGCAGTGCGCATATCTTGCGAAAAAAGCGCTTTGCCGGCCGGTGTCAGTAAGAAACAGTAAACCGCTTTATGAAGAGCTTGAAAACAGGATGCTTAAGGAGATAAACCGGCTCGGAATAGGGCCTCAGGGATTCGGAGGAACAGTTACCGCACTGGCGGTAAATATCGAGCAGGCTCCGACGCATATAGCCGGGCTTCCGGTTTCGGTGAATGTCGGCTGTCATGTAACAAGGCACGCTGAAGCGGAAATATAAAACTATCAATCCGTTATCACATTTCTATCAATGTGGTGACGGATTTTTTCCGATGTGTAACCGTTTTGAAATTAAAAGCGTAAGATGTAAAGATAGAGCAATCAATTGTAACAGCTCTGTTGTTGTATTTGTTCAAGAAAAAAGTATAATAGAATCATAGAAAGAAATACTAATAAACGAAAGGAACGATAGAGATGACAGTATGCGTAAACAACAAAATTAAAGGGAAGATAGAAAACATTGTTTTTGCGGCGTCTGATATTACGACGATAGCTCTTGCGGTTGTGTGCCTGTTGTCATCGATTAAATAATTCAAGACATCCTCATTTCCTCCAATTTAATATAAATGTGCATCAAAGCCGTCCGTTAACAGCGGGCGGCTTTGGTTTTGCGGTGTCAAAGTAAGTATAAAAGCCCGCAGTTGAGCTGATAAAACTGAGCAAAATGCCGAAATAGCAAAATGATATTGAAAACAGATATAAATATGATTATAATTAAGTTTGGTAATTTTGAGCGATGTGAAAGGGTGGGGGTAATATGAGCTCCTTTGATATGTTTAAGGACCTTGCAGTCATAATTGTAGCCGCGAAACTGTTCGGAATTCTGGCAAGGAGACTGAGAGCGCCTCAGGTAGTGGGAGAAATAGTTGCAGGACTTATAATCGGTCCGAGTGTTTTGGGACTTGTCGGACAAAACGATTTTCTGTCTCAAATGGCGGAGATCGGCGTAGTGCTTTTGATGTTCATGGCAGGACTGGACACTGATTTTAAGGAGCTGATAAAAACCGGACCTATGGCGCTGGCGGTAGCGTGCGCGGGCGTATTTGTTCCACTCATAGGAGGAACTCTTTTGTATTCGGCATTTTACGGCTTTTCCGCAATCGGAACCGATGGCTTTTACCGAGCGCTGTTTGTCGGAACAATAATGACGGCAACTTCGGTTTCGATAACGGTGCAGACACTGCGAGAACTTGGAAGGCTTAAAGGAAAAATAGGCACGTTGATTTTGTCAGCGGCGATAATAGATGATGTTATAGGAATTATAGTTTTAACTTTTGTAATAGGATTTAAAAACCCAAGCAGCAATCCGGGAGCGGTAATGCTTAACACACTTCTGTTCTTTGTGTTCAGCGTAGCGGTTGGATTTGTTGTTTATCTCCTGTTTAAATTTCTCGATAAAAAATACACTCATCAGCGCCGCATTCCGATAATAGGTCTTGCTCTGTGCTTTGCGCTGGCATATGTTGCGGAAACCTATTTCGGCATTGCGGATATAACAGGAGCATACGTTGCCGGTTTGATTTTGTGTAACCTAAAGGATTCAAGTTACATATCAGAGAAAATGGATATAAGCTCATATATATTGTTCGGACCGGTTTTTTTTGCAAGTATAGGCTTAAAAACCGAGTTTGACGGATTTGATAAATCGCTTGTTATTTTCTCAATATGTTTTGTTGTTGTAGCGATGCTGGCTAAAATTGTAGGATGCGGCCTGTGCGCCAAATGCTTTAAGTTTTCATGGAAGGACAGCCTGAAAGTCGGAGTCGGAATGATGACAAGAGGAGAGGTAGCACTTATAGTTTCTCAAAAAGGGTTAGCGGTCGGATTATTGGACTCAAAGTATTTCACCTCGGTCATACTGCTTATAATTGTGTCATCGGTTGTTACTCCGATAGCATTAAAGCTGTTGTTTAAAGGCAAGGATTTGTATACCGATTACAACGGTATTGATACTTCAGCTAATTCTGCTGATAAGAAAGAAACAACAACTGTATAATTAAAGATAAAAACCGGCTGAATACTAAACTTCAGTCGGTTTTTTTGGCTATTTATAATATATTGAATTGGAAATCAGCGGCTGATTCTTCCGTTTCCGCTGCCTCCTGCGAGAGCCTCAACTTCCGTGACAGAAACACGGTTGAAGTCGCCCTCAATGCTGTGCTTGAGACAAGAAGCTGCAACAGCGAACTCAACAGCTTTCTGAGTATCATATTTGTTGCCGAGAGCGTAAATAAGACCAGCCCCGAAGCTGTCTCCGCCGCCGACACGGTCAACAATATGAACGTCATAGCTCTTTGAGAAGCAATAGTCAGTGCCGTCATATAGCATTGCAGCCCATTTGTTGTCGTTTGCGGAAATGCTTGTGCGGAGAGTGATAGCGACATACTTGAAGCCGAAAGTATCCATAAGCTTTTTCGCGACCTGTTTGTATCCGTCGTGGTTGAGCTTGCCGTCGCTGACGTCAGAGTTTTCAGCTTTAATTCCGAATACTTTTTCAGCGTCCTCTTCGTTTGCGATACAAACGTCAACATAAGGCATAAGCTTTGCCATAGTCTTTCCCGCCTGCTCTGTTGTCCAAAGATTCTTTCTGAAGTTCAGGTCGCACGAAACCGTAACTCCTGCTTCTTTAGCGGCTTTGCAGGCTTCAAGGCAAAGCTCCGCAACGTTTTCGCCGAGTGCCGGAGTAATTCCGGTGAAGTGGAACCAGTCAGCGCCGTCAAGAATGTTTTTCCAGTCAAAATCGCCTGTCTTAGCTTCACTGATTGCAGAATGAGCCCTGTCGTAAATAACCTTCGAGGCTCGCTGAGAAGCTCCCTTTTCGAGATAGTAAATTCCGACTCTGCTGCCGTCTCTGACAATTTTTGAGGTGTCAACGCCGAAATATCTGAGCGAATTCACAGCAGCCTGACCGATATCATTTTTGGGAAGCTTTGTTACAAAAGCTGTGTCGACTTCGAAATTTGCAAGAGATACTGCGACGTTAGCTTCTCCTCCTCCGAAAGTTGCTTCGAGAGTGTCGTTTTGAAAAAATCTGAGATATCCCTGCGGAGCAAGTCTGAGCATTATTTCGCCGAATGTTATAACTTTTTTCATACTACTCTGTCCTTTCTGAAAATTATCTTGCGTTTACTATTTTCATAGCTTCTTTTGAGATCCTTGTTATTTCATCGTAGTTTTCTTCTTCAATAAGCTTTGACGAAACCATAAAGCTTCCGCCGCACGCAATTACCTTTGAGAAAGAAAGGTATTCAGCAAGGTTTGAAAGGTTTATTCCGCCGGTAGGCATAAATTCCATCTGCGGGAACGGACCTGAAAGAGCCTTGATTTTTTTGAGTCCTCCCGACTCTTCGGCAGGGAAGAACTTAACCTGTGAAAGCCCCATTTCTATTGCTATTTCAATTTCAGAAGCTGTTGAGCATCCGGGAAGCATCGGGATGTTCTTGCTCTGGCAATAGGCAACTGTTTTAGGGTTAAAACCCGGTGAAACTATAAATTTAGCGCCTGCTTCGACGGCAGAGTCAACCTGAGCGGCATTTAAAACGGTACCGGCTCCGATAAAAGCGTCAGGGAAAGTTGAAGAAACAGCTTTAATAACCGAAGCTGCGTTTGCTGTACGGAAAGTGATTTCAGCACAGTTAATACCTCCGGCACGAAGAGCCTCCATGACTTTAATTCCTTTTTGTTCATCGTCGATCTTAACAACAGGAACAATGCCGGTTTTTTTGAGCTGAGAAATAATTTCAGACATTTTATCCATAACTGTCGTTCTCCTTAACATCAATAAAATACAAAAATAAAATATCACAAATTATCGGTTGATTTATGAACAATTTTGAAATATTTATTACATGGTTCTGCGGCTATATGTAAAAATGTGACGTATAAATGAAAATGGCGTGAAAGTACTATCTTTTTCAAGAAATATGTGGTATACTATAAAGCAAAGATGTTCATGTATCTGAAAGGATGATTGATATATGAGATATATAGGAGAAAAATGTCCGTTGTGCGGTCTTGAGTTTACGGAAAAGGACGATATTGTTGTCTGTCCCGAATGCGGAACGCCAAGCCATAGGGAGTGCTATAAAAACAATAACGGATGCATCAATAAATCACTTCACGGAACTGGATTTGAATGGAAACAGAGCGAGATTAAATCAAATTCTCAGGAGCTTAAAAGATGTCCGAATTGCGGAGCCGAAAACTCAGACGAAAACGCGCATTGCTTCAGGTGCGGAGCGCTACTTGATAATCACACTGAAAGCGCATCCGATTTTTCGCAGGAACAAAGGGATGAAAGTGAGCCTGTGTTTGGTTCCATGCCGTTTCCAGGCGGATTTGTCAGCACAAGAATAGACGACAGTACAGAGCTTGACGGAGTAACTGTCGGAGAACTGTCCGAATATGTAGGTACGAATAAACTGTATTTTCTCGCAAATTTCATGAGATTTGGCAAATACGGCAGTAAGTTTTCAATAAACTTGACGGCGTTTCTGTTTCCGTATTACTATTTTTTTTACAGAAAGATGTATTTATTCGGAGCTGTGTTTTTGCTGGCGGATTTCCTGTGCGGAATACCGCAAATGCTTGTGTATTTGCCTGAAACGGCGAAGAGTTTGGGAATAACAGTGCTGAGCACAGCAGACTTCGCATTTGTCGACTCAAGCTGGTTTGTGGGAATAGCGAGCGCGGCGTCTCTTGTTTCATATGCGATGATGTTTATCGGAGGGGTTTTTGCAAACTATTTATATTATCGACAGGCAGTTCATGATATAAAGGAAATTAAATCCGAGACAAAAGTGCAGACAGGGTATAGAGAGGCAATAGCGCAAAAGGGAGGAACCTCATGGAAGCTTGTTGCAGCTGCAATAGCAGCTTATGTAATTTTGTCATGGGCTGGCATGCTGCTTATGATGATGATTTTTTAAAAACAGTATTGACAAAATCGAAGGATTGTGATATATTATATGAGTTATCCTTGCTCACTTAATAAGGAGTGGGCGAAATCCAAAAGGAGGTGCAGACGATGGCAAAAATGACCGGAAACTATGAGGCGATGGTTGTTTTCAGCACAAAGCTCGGCGAGGAAGGCGTAAAGACTTTAATCGCTAAGTTTACAGAAATGATTGAGGCAAACGCAACACTCGGAGAAGTTGATGAGTGGGGTAAGAGAAAGCTTGCTTACGAAATCAACTATGAGAATGAGGGATATTACGTTTTGTGGACATTCACATCAAAACCTGATTTCCCGGCAGAGCTTGAGCGTGTACTCAACATTACAGAGGGCGTACTCCGTTCACTTATTACAACAAGATAAGTCCGAGGGGGTATAAGAAATGCTTAATAGAGTAATTTTGATGGGGAGAATAACCCAAGACCTAGAGCTCAGAACAACCCCGCAGGGTACAAGCGTTTTGCAGTTTTCAATAGCTGTCGACCGCTCGTTTGTCAAGCAGGGAGAGGAAAGACAGGCTGATTTCATTAACTGTGTCGCATGGAGGCAGCAGGCGGAATTCATCAGCAGGTATTTCGGCAAAGGCCGAATGATAGCTATCGAAGGTCAGCTGAGGACCAGAAGCTATGATGATAAAACGGGTGCCAAGCGCTATGTGACTGAGGTTTTGGTTGACAGCGTTTCATTTACAGGCGAGCCAAAGCAAGGCGGTCAAACAGCATACGGACAGTCTTATGCGGCGCCGCAGGCAAACACCCCATCGGGACAGCAAGGCTATAATGAGCCTAAGAGCCAGTCTATTTCAATTGGCGGAATGGATGACTTTGAAGAAATATTAAGCGACGACGGCGTACCGTTTTGATAACGCCGAAAATGTGCTAAAGGAGGAACAACTATGGAAAAGGAAAACAACTTTTCTGCGAGACCCGCAAAAAGACCTCGTAAAAAGGTATGTATGTTCTGCGCAGACAGAGTCGAGACCATCGATTATAAGAACATTGCAAAGCTCAAGAAGTGCATGACAGAGAGAGCTAAGATTCTCCCCCGCCGTGTAACAGGAACTTGCGCATATCATCAGCGCGAGCTCACAGCTGCAATTAAGAGAGCGCGTCATATCGCACTTCTCCCATACACAGCTGAGTAATCAATGAATTATTAATTGAAAAATGTCGGGACGCTGTCTGATGACGGCGTCCCGTTTTTTATAAAGGCAGTAATTTTCTATTGCAATACAGCGTAATTTTTGATATACTGATAATGTTTTAAATGATTGGAGACATCGGCGTATAAATAAATAGCCGAACGAAAGGATAATAATCTATGAATGAGAAAGATACAAAAAATATAAACATAAGTGTTAAACAAAAGATCACGGACACAATGCCGTGTGTTGCGCTTAGGGATTTGGTAGTGTATCCCAAAATGGTGATGCATTTCGACGTGGCGCGTCCGAGATCGCTCAATGCTCTGAGAAGAGCTTTGGATGGGGACAGGTATGTTTTTTTGACAGCTCAGAAAAATGTATTTATTCCTGAGCCCAAACAGGAGGATTTGTATAAAATCGGAACTGTTGCGGAAATCAAACAAATAATCAAAACTCCGGACGGACTTTCAAGAGTTCTTGTTGAAGGTGTGTACAGAGCGAAACTTGTGGATATGCGCATTGACCCCGGAGACTGGATTGAAGCCGATATTAAAAAGCTTTCAAATTATACGGCCGAAAAGCTCAGCGCCCCCGAATTGACAGCGGTTCAGCGCACTGTTAAGGAAAAGTTTGAGGAATATTCAAGAGTCGTGCCTAGAATGCCGAAAGAGCTTTATACTGCTGTTTTAGGAGCACAGGATCCTGTGTCGCTCTGTGAAAGCATAATGTTTAACATCACAATGTCAACCGAGGATAAGCAGCAGCTTTTAGAGCTGGGTTCGGCAGGTCAGAAGCTTGTGTATATGATTGCCGTTTTGATGAGAGAAACCGAGGTCTTAGGTATTGAAAAAGAAATAAACGAGCAGGTAAACGAGCAGATTGACAAAAATCAGCGAGAGTACTATCTACGTGAGCAGCTCAAGGCAATTCAGAGCCAGCTTGGTGAGGGCGACAGTCCGTCAGATGACGGATTTGACTATCTTACAAAGATAGCTGATCTCAAGCTTTCAAAGGAAGTTACAGAAAAATTAGTTTCAGAAGCAAATAAGCTTATGAAAATGCCGTCCGCGTCGCAGGAAGCTGCGGTTATAAGGGGATATCTTGATACAGTGCTCGAACTTCCGTGGAATAAGTATACGAAAGACAAAACAGACATTAAAAAAGCCGCGCAGCAGCTTGATAAGGACCATTACGGCCTGAAAAAGGTTAAGGAAAGAATACTTGAGGTGCTTGCGGTCAGACAGCTCGCGCCGGATGTTAAGGGTCAGATAATCTGTCTCGCAGGCCCTCCGGGAGTAGGAAAAACTTCAATAGGAAAGTCTATCGCTAAGGCTCTAGGCAGAAAGTATGTAAGAGTATCTTTGGGCGGAGTCAAGGACGAGTCGGATATCAGAGGTCATAGAAAAACTTATGTAGGTTCAATGCCGGGCCGAATCATAACCGCAATGAAGCAGGCTGGAACTATGAATCCGCTTATTCTTCTTGATGAGATTGACAAGATGTCAAACGATTTTAAAGGAGACCCGTCTTCTGCAATGCTCGAGGTTCTTGACAGCGAGCAGAATAAGGAGTTCAGAGACCACTTTATAGAGGTTCCTTTTGATCTAAGCGAAGTGCTGTTTATAACGACTGCTAATAATCTTGACTCTATAGCTCCTCCGCTTCTTGACCGAATGGACGTAATAGAGCTTTCAAGCTATACAAGAGAAGAAAAATTTAATATCGCTAAAAGGCATTTGATTCCAAAACAGCTCAAGGCAAACGGTCTGAAAAGCAGCAATATGAAAATCACCGATGAAGCTGTGTATGCTTTGATAGACGGTTATACTAAGGAAGCCGGCGTCAGAAATCTTGAAAGGCTTATAGCTTCGCTGTGCAGAAAAGCATGTAAGGAGATAATCGAGGAAGATACAAAAAAAGTTGTTTTTGACGTTTCAAATCTTGAGAAATATCTCGGAGCGAGAAAATTCAGTCCGGATCTCCATTCTGAAACTCCACAGGTCGGCGAGGTAAACGGTCTTGCGTGGACGTCGGTAGGCGGAGTCATGATGCCTCTTGAAGTGCTTATACTCGACGGCAAGGGTAATATCGAGCTGACGGGCTCTCTTGGCGACGTCATGAAGGAAAGCGCGAAAATCGCTGTCAGCTACGCGCGAAGCGTTGCGGATAAGTATAATATCGACAAGGATTTCTACACCAAAAAGGATATACATATTCACGCGCCTGAGGGAGCCGTTCCGAAAGACGGCCCTTCGGCAGGAGTTACGCTGATAACTGGACTTATTTCCGCATTGTCCGGTATACCTGTCCGCTCTGATGTCGCTATGACAGGAGAAATAACTCTCAGAGGCAAAGTTCTTCCGATTGGCGGACTGAGAGAAAAAACCATGGCGGCATATAAAGCAGGAATTAAAACGGTTATAATTCCGAAAGACAATCTGCCCGATCTCGATGAGGTTGATGAAACTGTTAAAGCGAATATCGAATTTGTTTTGGCTGAGCACATCAGCGATGTTCTTGAAACAGCTCTTGTCGGGGGAAAAAAATCAAAGGCGTTTGCTCAAATACCACAAAGCAACACCGAACACAATCCTAAAGAGACAAGGTGCAATTGCTGATGAATTTTAACAAAGCCGAGTTTTTCACATCATACGGAATAACAAGCCGAATACCTGAATCCGACCGAATCGAGATAGCTTTTGCCGGGCGTTCAAATGTAGGAAAATCATCGCTGATAAATAAGCTGCTTAACCGAAAAGCACTTGCGCGAGTCAGCGCTGTTCCGGGTAAAACGGTTACAATCAATTTTTACTCGCTTGAAAATATATTTATAGTTGATTTGCCGGGATATGGATACGCAAAAGTCGGAAAATCGGAAAAAGCTCGTTGGGGAGAGCTTGTCGGAGGCTATCTCAACGACGGAGACAGGGATTTGGCGCTTGTGTGTTCGCTTGTGGATATGAGACATCCGCCGTCTCCCGACGATATCCAGATGATTAATTTTCTGATTGATCATGAAATACCGTTTATAGTAGTCCTCACAAAGGCGGATAAGCTGAATAAAACCGAACGCGCACGGCGGCTTGAAGCGCTTAAAACAGAGCTGCCATGTGCGGAGGAAATAAAAACAGTCGTATTTTCAGCGCAGACAGGCGAGGGGGTAGAGGAACTTCGAAGCATCATCGAGGAGATTTCTCAGCCCGAGCAGGAAGCAGATAATTAACAGAAAGGAAAGTCAAAATGCTTGTATCGGATAATCTTGGAGTGAACGAAAAAGGAAATTTAACAATCGGCGGAATGGATACCGTTGAGCTTGCCAACGATTTCGGAACGCCGCTGTATGTAATGGATGAGGAAAAGATAGTTGAAAGCTGCCGCAAATTCAAGTCTTCTATGGATAAGTTTTATAACGGAAACGGAATGGTCTGCTATGCCTCAAAGGCGTTTTGCTGCAAGGAAATGTGCAGAATAATGGCAAAAGAGGGTATGGGACTTGACGTTGTTTCGGAGGGCGAGCTTTTTACGGCTATTTCAGCAGGCTTTCCGACAGATAAAATATGTTTTCACGGCAATAACAAGACCGATTCGGAGCTTACTTTGGCGCTCAGCTATGGGGTGGGCAGAATTGTTGTCGATAACCTTGAAGAGTTAAAAAGACTGTCCGAGCTTGCGGGAAAGCTTCATAAAAAGTCTAATATAATGCTGAGAATCAAGCCGGGCATAGACGCACATACCCACAGCTTTATAATGACCGGACAAATTGACTCAAAGTTTGGATTTGCGCTTGAAACAGGCGAGGCATTCGAGGCTGTAAAGCTTTCATGTGAAAGCGAAAATGTAACTCTTAAGGGCCTGCACTGCCATATCGGCTCACAGATTTTCGAGCTCGAGCCTTTTTGCGCAGCCGCGGAAGTTATGCTTAAGTTTATAGCAAAAATCAAAAACGAGCTTGGCTTTGAAATTGACGACCTTGACCTTGGCGGAGGTTTCGGAATTAAATATGTTGAAGATAATAAGCCGCTTCCTTATGAGGTCTACATGGAGAAGGTCTCCGAGAGAGTTAAAAGCTGCTGTGATGAGTTAAAAGTCAAAATGCCGTATATCATCATCGAGCCTGGACGTTCAATTGCTGCACCGGCAGGCATAACGCTTTATAAGATAGGTTCAGTAAAGGAAATCCCGGGAGTCAGAAATTATGTTTCGGTAGACGGCGGAATGTGCGACAACCCGAGATATATTCTTTATCAGTCCGAATATGATTTTGAAATAGCAAACAAGGCTTCAAAGGCAAAGGATTATAAATGCACAGTCGCAGGTAAGTGCTGTGAAAGCGGTGACCTGCTCGGAAAAGATATTATGCTTCAGAACCCACAGGCAGGAGATACATTAGCCGTCTTGGCGACAGGAGCGTATAACTATTCCATGGCTTCTAATTACAACAGAATTTCCCGTCCTCCGGTTGTTATGATAAGCGGCGGAAAGGCAAGGGTAATCGTAAAGAGAGAAAGCCTTGAGGATTTAATTAAAAACGACGTCTGATATGTAAAAAAGGGTATTTACTTTTACGCTTTCGTGTGCTAAAATATAATTATAATGCGAAAGGACGGTAAAGTATCATGAACGACAAATTAAAGGATAAAAATCTTGACGATTTGTTTGACGCGGTTTTGACTCTCGAAACAAGAGAGGAATGTTATAACTTTTTTGAGGATTTGTGTACAATACTTGAACTGAAATCGCTGTCGCAGAGATTTCAGGTTGCGAAAATGTTAAACGAGCATCACGTTTACAGCGATATAGTAAATGAAACGGGAGCTTCAACAGCGACGATTAGCAGAGTGAACCGTTCAATAAACTACGGAAGCGACGGATACAGAGTGGTTTTTGAACGATTGAAGAATAAAGATAAAAAATGAGCGGATATACGTATTTTTCGCAGTATTACGATATTCTTACCGATAACGTCAGCTATAAGACGATTGCCGGGCGGATAGACGGACTTGTTGACAGGTTTAGCGGAAGAAAAAATATTTTTCTCGACCTTGCCTGCGGAACAGGCAGCCTTTCCGAGGAAGCGGCAAAGCTCGGCTATGACGTTATCGGTGTTGATTTGTCTCAGGAAATGCTCTCGGAGGCAATAAATAAGAAGATAGAAAGCGGATACAATATACAGTATCTTTGTCAGGATATGCGTGAGCTTGACATGTACGGCACAGTTGATGTGACGGTATGCGTGCTTGACAGCTTGAATCACCTTGAAAGCATTGACGACGTACGAAAAGTATTTGAAAGGGTAAGCTTGTTTGCTTTCCCCGACGGGTTGTTTGTTTTTGATGTTAATACATTGTATAAACACAGAAACGTTCTTGCAGATAACGCTTTTGTGTATGACAAGGATGATGTGTTCTGTGTATGGCAAAACAGCCTTCGTGATGATAACAGCACGGTTGATATAAGGCTTGATTTCTTTTCCGAAACTGAAAAGGGAAGGTATGTACGTTGCAGCGAGGAGTTTTCGGAAACGGCATATGAGCTTTCGGCGATAAAAAAGCTTCTTAAAGATACAGGCTTCGAGATTTTGGGAGTTTATGACGGCTATACCGATAATGAAGTGACGGAAAATACTGAAAGGGCAGTTTTCGCCGCAAGAAAATGCAGATAATCGGGTGATAAAATGGGAAGAATAGTAAGGACAATAAGCAAGGACGCGTCTGTAGTTTGCAGCGCAATTGACGGAACGGATATAGTTTCGGAAATCGAGAATATCCATAAAACCTCAGCCGTGTGCACAGCCGCTTTAGGCAGGCTGGCGCTCGGAACATCGCTTATGGGTTTCGGACTGAAGGATAAGGACGATTCTGTCACAATCAGAATAAACGGAGGCGGACCCGCGGGAAATCTTGTTGCGGTTTCTGACAGCTATGGAAATGTCAAAGCCTATATAGATAATCCTGTTGTCGAAATTCCGCTGAAATCCAACGGAAAGCTTGATGTTTCGGGAGCTGTCGGAACAGACGGAGTTTTGTCTGTGGTGAAAGACCTCGGACTTAAAGAGCCTTACATCGGTCAGGTGCCGATTGCAACAGGAGAAATTGCCGAGGATATTACAAACTATCTCGCGGTCAGCGAGCAGGTTCCTTCTGTGTGCGCTCTCGGCGTGCTTGTAAATCCCGACCTTACGGTTAAAAACGCCGGGGGATTCTTGATACAGCTTCTTCCCTTTGCGCCCGACAGCGCCGTTGACATTATAGAAAACAATATTAAATCTATGTCGTCGGTGACATCGCTTTTAGAGCAGGGGTATACAGCCGAGCAAATAGCAATGAAAGCTCTTGACGGACTTGAGCCGAATGTTCTGGACGACTTTGAGGTTTCTTATAAATGTTCGTGCAGCAGGGAAAAGACCGCGTCAATACTCAGAAGTCTCGGAAAATCAGAGCTTATGGATATGGCTAATGATGAAATAACAGAGGTGTGCTGTCATTTCTGCAATAAAAAGTATACATTTTCTAAGGAAGAAATTATCGCTTTAGCTGAGGAGACTTCTAAAAAATAACCTAAGAAAGCCGAAAGAGTCATAGAAAATATAATCAGTCATTTTTTGGCGGAACGGAGTATTCATGATTTTACTTGACGATTTAAAACAGGAACTGTCTGAATATAAGCCTAAATTAAAGGAGCTTTACGATGTCCTCAATATAGCGGGTGCTTCAGAGGAGCTTGAGGAGCTTCATAACAAGGCTGCGGAGCCGGGATTTTGGGACGATATGGAAAAGTCACAGAAAATCCTTAAAAAGACAAAGCATATTGAGGAAACGGTTTCCGAGTATAATAAGCTTGTCGCGCAGTTTGATGATACAATGACTATGATAGAGCTTGCGGCAGAGGAAAACGACGAAAGCATGCTTGACGATATAAAGGCTGAAATTGAAAGCTTTGCCGCAGGAATAGATAAAATGACTCTCTCAACTCTTCTTACAGGCGAGTATGACACATCAAACGCAATTTTGACTCTTCACGCAGGAGCAGGCGGAACGGAGGCTCAGGACTGGACTGAAATGCTGATGAGAATGTATACTCATTGGGGGGAGTCTCACGGTTTCAAGGTCTCAGTACTTGATGTTCTTGAGGGCAACGACGCAGGAATTAAAAGCGCAAGCATTATTTTTGAAGGCGAAAACGCGTATGGCTATTTAAAATCCGAGTCGGGAGTGCACAGGCTTGTAAGGGTATCTCCGTTTGACGCTTCGGGAAGCAGGCACACTTCCTTTTCAGCGGCTGAGGTTATGCCCGAAATCGACGACTCTATCGAGGTTGATATAAGACCGGAGGATTTGAAGATCGATACCTACCGTTCGAGCGGCGCAGGCGGACAGCACATCAATAAAACATCGTCGGCGGTAAGAATTACCCATATACCTACAGGTATTGTGTGTGCGTGCCAGACTCAGCGAAGCCAGTACCAAAATAAAGATTACGCTATGAAAATGCTTCGTTCAAAGCTTATTGAAATAAAAGAACGAGAGCATTTGGAAAAAATCGAGGACATCAAGGGAGTTCAAAAGGAAATCGCGTGGGGTTCTCAGATAAGAAGCTATGTGTTTATGCCATATACCCTTGTTAAGGATCATAGAACCGGATATGAAACAGGAAATGTTCAGGCAGTAATGGACGGAGACCTCGATGGGTTTATAAATGCGTATTTAAAAGCTCTTTCGCAGGGAAAACTCGAAAAGCAGTAAAAAAACAAGGCTGACCCATATTTGAGTCAGCCTAATCTATATAAAAACGGTACTTGCCGCAAAGCTAAGGACAACAATTCTTAGCTGTCAGCGGCACAGCCGTTTTATACATATTATGCCTTAAGCGAAAAGATGTGAAAATTTGCGGGACAAATCTGTTGTAATTTAAGTAACAATATGATAAAATATCAGTGTTAAAAGATTAAAATCCGGAAAGGACAGGTTATTGTGATAAAAATATCCGCTGAAATGAAAAAAA
The DNA here is from genome assembly GCA_944385905.1 of uncultured Clostridia bacterium. Taxonomy (GTDB): domain Bacteria; phylum Bacillota; class Clostridia; order Oscillospirales; family Ruminococcaceae; genus CALWZA01. The sequence continues at coordinate 40,999 of CALWZA010000025.1, read as the reverse complement.
CAACTGTTGTGTTGATTATTGCTGTGATATTTATCCTTGCCGCAGGAGTAGGTATTTACTATCTTGGACTTGTAGATTTGTCAGATTATAATTTGCTTCCGCTTTTCGGGTTGTATGCTGCGGTTGTGTCCGCATCAGCATTTGTAGTTTGGCTTATAGTTTTGATTTTAAAGTCCGCAAGAAGAGGACGAGTCAAACACGTGCTTTCACAAAACGGATATAGCGCAGAATTTTTTGAAAGAGCTGAAAAATACGCAAAAAGGCCTAAAAGCGGAGTATTGTACGCGAAAAAAAGGCTGTGGTTAGCTGAAAGCTATATAGACGGCAGAAGATATGAGAGTGCGCACTCGGTTTTAAAGGACATCGACCTGACTTCATTCAACACCGAAACAGCCGCGAAGTATTACCTTACATATGCGTATTTGTTTTTAATAACAGGTGATTTTGACGGTGCTGAAGCAACGCTTAAGATGGGAAAGCCTTTTACGGACAAGCTTGCGAAAAACAGATATAAATACGCTCAGACTTATCTTGTAAACGGAATAATGAAATATGCAAGAGGAAATTATGAAAAGGCGGAAAAAAGCTTTGACAGAGCAATTTCATCCGGCAACCGAAATGTGGAGATAACAGCGTTATTGTATAAAGGACTTGTATGTCTGAGGCTCGGAAGAAAAGACGATGCTAAGGATATTGTGGTAAAACTCGGAAATATGAAAAAAACTCATAGGCAGAGCGAAGACCTTTTAAAGCTTATTAAGAAAGTTGAGAAAGCATATACAATTTAGATTTGAGAGAAAAATAAACTCCCGGGTGCATAAAACTTGCACGTGGGAGTTTTATTTATATGCGATTTTACTTGTCAGATTTCAGATTAAGCACTCTAATAGCATCTGAAATGGTTTTTTCATGAGCCTCTTCACCGTATTTGTCAACCTCAGACTTGTTCTTTTCACCGTGCGTCAGGCATCCTGCGCCTCCTATGCATCCGCCGACACAAGCCATGCCCTCAATGAAGTTTCCGACAGGCAGATTTTTTGAAAGCTTAAGCAGAGCGACTCTGCAAGCCTCAATTCCGTCGCAGGCAACAGCTTTAAGCTCGAAATCGGAACCGTGTTCTTTCAGTCCCTGAGCAACGGCGTCGGACAGTCCTCCGCTTCGGGCAAATATTCTTCCGAAGTATGAAGCATTGTCCAGCACATCTTCGGGAAGAGTTGTAATGTCAATATCCTTGCTGTCAAATAAAGCCTGAAGCTCTTCAAAAGTAAGAACGCAGTCAATGTAGGGCTTGACCCCGGGTTTTTGAAATTCCATTTTTTTCGCTGTGCATGGACCTATAAATACGACTTTTGCATCAGGATCGGTTTCCTTAATATATTTTCCAAGAGCGGCCATAGGAGAAAGGTTGTGGGAAACATACTTTTTAAGATCAGGGAACTGCTGTTCAATGTATGTAACAAAAGCCGGACAGCAAGAGCTTGTAAGCAATCCTTTTTCAATAAGCTCCTTAGACTCATAATAAGCGACAATATCAGCGCCGAGAGCAGTTTCAACTACGGTGAAAAATCCAAGTTCTTTTATTCCGGTAATAACCTGACCGAGCTTAGCGTAAGTAAACTGACTCGAAATAGACGGAGCTACAATTGCGTAGACCTTGTAGTTTCTGTTGCAGTCGCTGTTTTTAATAAAATCAATAGCGTCAAGAATAAACGACTTGTCAGTTATGGCTCCGAACGGGCATTGATATACGCAGGCACCGCATGAAATACACTTTTCGTTGTCGATTTTGGCGGTAAAGTCCTCGTTCATGCCGATAGCCTTAACTTTGCAGGCGTTTATGCATGGTCTTTTGTGATTAGCGATAGCTGTATAAGGGCACACCTTTGCGCACTGACCGCATTCAACGCACTTTGTCTTGTCAATGTGAGCCTTTTGGTGCTCGTCAAAGGAAATAGCTCCTCTTTTGCATACGTCCTCGCACCTGTGGGCAAGACAGCCTCTGCAAGCCTCAGTGACTTCATAACCTCCGACAGGACACTCATCGCATGCAATGTCAATTACTTCGATTACATTCGGATTGGACTTGTCGCCGCCCATAGCGATTTTAATCCGCTCCTCAAGAATGGCTCTTTCCTTGTAAACACAGCAGCGCATTGTGGCTTCTTTTCCGGGCACAATTGTTTTAGGAATCTCGTAAAGATTATCCTGAAGAGTGCCGTCCCAGGCGTGTCTGGCGACTTCGCGCAGTACTTTGTATTTAAGATGTTGGACTTTAGTATCAAATTTCCTTGTTTTTGACATAACAATCACACTTCCTTGCTAAAAATAACTTACTTTTATTTGCTTTCCCATTTTTCGGAGGCACTCGGAAAGCTCATCTACAAGCTGCATTTTAATGTTAAAATTAATAGGGAGATTTGGGTTTTGGTGCGCGGGATTCACCGCGCGTCCGACATAGAAATTTATATCAGTAGCCTCCTCGAACAGTAATCTGGCGATAAGAGAAGCGCCGTCTCTTTTGCTGCACCATTGAGAGTAGGTTTTGTTGTCTTTTAAGTAGTCTTTAGCGTATGACAAAACTTTATTAATTGTAATAACGCCTTCAGTAACAAGATCGACACCTTCTATTTCGGCAATCGGCGGCACTTCAGGATCAGGATATTCCATTTTAGGTACAAGCGGTTTACCGAGAAATTTAGCTGCGATCGAAGAAGTAGTTCCGCCGCAAACGATGTGTTTTCCTCCTTTTGAGAAGAAAAGGGACATCATTTTATCACAGTCGTCTCTGTTAGAAGGCGGACCGAATAAAAGGTTCATGGGCTCACGCCGGCGGATGCGAACGGTACAAGCGGTTGTATCGTCACCCGGCTTGTAGTCATACAATCTGTTGCATTCATCAAGAAGAATAGTGTTAAGCGTTTTTGCGGTAAATCCAACGTCATAAAAGGTTTCCATATAGTTTTCTATATCGCTGCGCTTCCAGCCGAAATTAAGTACCAGTCCGACACCCGCATGAACGCATCCGTCGCTCATCATAATGAAAATATCATTTTCGCACAGCTTAATTCTTGAAGAGTGTATAGATTTTCCGCCGATGTTTAATACGGTAGTGGGATATTCGACGCTTTTACCGTCGCGCAGCAATATAATCATAGGATTATCGAACTGAATGAGTTCAGCCTCTTCGTTGTCGATAATACGCATAATAGTAAAAGTTGAATAAGCTACGCCTCTTACCTTGCACACAGGCAGAGTAGCCGCGATTGTTTCTACGCAGTCCTCGAGCTTCAAGCCGGCGGCAACCATAGTTGATATGATTTTTGCGGTTAGTGTAGAAAGTATGCTGGCTTTAACTCCGCTTCCGAGTCCGTCGGCAAGCACGATAATTTTGGAACCGTCATCACCGTCGATAATTTCGATTTTATCGCCGCAAAGCTGCTCGCCGTATTTGTTGAGACTGTTGTAACCTATATCAGCGCAAAGATTATTCATCGCTAATCGACTCCTTAAGCTTTGTAAGAGCAATTTTGGTTTCAGCGGCAGTCTCACCGAGCAGTGAAGCGATTTCCTGCACGATTCTCATTTGCTTTTCAACTACCTTGTCGGCTATTTCTACAGTTTGTTTGCTGATAGATTCTTTCTTTTCTCTTTCCGTCTCTTCGTCGGTGACGTCACGCATTATGCATAGAAGACTTCTGTAGTCCTTGTCGTAGATAATAGTCTCTTCAACGTATTTGTTGTATTCGGCAAGATATGTCCGTCTGTCGCGTATACTCGAACCTGAAGATTTTACATCAATAAAATCCTTGGGGTCAAGTATTCTGACGATTTGTTCACCGAGCACATCGGAAGCAGTTCTGATATTCATTATTTTCATAGCTGCTCGGTTTACATGCTGAACCTCAAGATTTTCATTTAAAACTATTATTCCGTTAGGAGTATTTGTGATAATGTTATCCGAAAAGTTTTCAGCCTTGTCTTTCAAAAACGGCAGACACATAGTAAGGTCGGCTTTACCCTGATAAATCGCGATAGCTTTTTCACGGCAGGTATTATATCCGCATGTGCCGCAGTTAAGTTCATGTTCAGGCTTGGTTTTGCCCATTTGAGCAAGGATGTTTTTAATTTCAGCTTCGCTCGGAGTTTTGAGCTTGCGCTCAATGCTCTCCATATTTTTTCTGACTTGATTAGCGGGCGGCTGTGATACCGGAAAGTCCTTTTCTCCCGCATATCCGGCAATAATCGAGTATCCTTTGACAGGCGAGTGATGATATTTTTCCATGACAGGCCCGCCGATGCAGCTGCCGATACAGGCGGACATTTCAATAAAGACGTTGTGCAGGTCACCGTTTTCAATATCATGAAGAGCGGCAATGCAGTTGTCCACACCGTCAATAGCTAAATATGTATATCCCTTTTCATCACAGTGCATGGTCTTTAAAATACCGCCGGTTGTCGGGAAAAACCGTGCTCTGCTCTCGTCAGAGCTGTCAGACTCGTTTGGGATAGAAATTTTTTCCTCTTCAAGCCATTCAGTCAGCTCTTCAAAGGTTAAAACCGCGTCGGTTATTCCCTCGTAGTGATCCGCCTCATCTTTTTTAGCGAGACATGGGCCTATGAAAACTGTTTTAGCGTCAGGATAGCGTTTTTTAATATCCATGCAGTGAGCCTGCATTGGAGAAACCACATCGGCAAGATACGGCAAAAGATCCGGAAAATATTTTTGAATAAGCAGATTTACCGAATGGCAACATGAAGAAATCAATATATCGCGCTTTTCCTCAGCAAGCAGACGTTCATACTCTGTTTTTACAATAGTTGCTCCGATAGCTGTCTCTTCAGCGTCTAAAAAGCCGAGAGCCTTGAGCGCCTTTTTCATTGCACCTATGCCGATTCCGTTGTAATTTGCTGCAAATGACGGGGCGATTGAAGCTATTACAGGTACTCCCGAAGATAAAAGGACTTTAACTTTTTCTACCTCGCTTACAATTTCCTTGGCGTTTTGAGGACAAACCACAAAGCATTGACCGCAAAGAATACACTCATTGCCGACGATTATAGCCTGTCCTGCGGAAAATCGAATTGATTTAACGGGGCAGTTTCTGATGCATTTATAACAATTTTTACAGTTTGATTTTTTTAATTTAAGGAATTCAGCCATATGTAAGTCCTACACCTTTCTTAAAATATTAAACTGCGTCAAGAACTTTAGTTTTAAAGAAATCGTTAAAGTTCTCTTTGGTAACACCGAAGATTTCGCCGTCGTCAATTTTAACGCTGACACCTTCCTGCGAACAGCAGCCCATGCAAAACGAACCGGCTAAAACGACATCATTTTGCAGATTATTATCCGCAATAGCTTTTTCAAACAGCTCAATCATGTCGTGCGAGCCCTTAAGGTGACAGGAGGAGCCGATGCAAATTTCGATCAACATAAACAGTCCAGTCCTTTCAACTGATGGAGATTAGCAAGAAAAATCACAGCTTAGCTTTAATTTCATTTTCAAAGAAGTCCTCGACATCATCCGGAACAACGGAAAATAATTTGTCATCTACGGAAACGCTAACTCCGTTTTCTTTACACCTTCCCATGCAGAAAACTCCGCTTAGGTCGACCGAATCTTTGAGGTTATTATCCTTAATAAGATTCTGAAGCGATTCTACTACATTTCTTGAGCCTTTAAGATGACATGAAGAGCCGATACAAACTTTAACTTTCATAACAAAACTCCTTTTAAAAATATATATCCGAATTAGTTGTTAATATTTTAACACACACAAATAATAAAGTCAATACAGAAAAAGCAGATAGCAAAATTAAGGAACGGAAAATAAAAATAAATATTAATAATCAACTAATTTAACAATGTAAATGATAAAAAATTATCATAGATATACAATAAAATAGTGAAATTAGCTTGACGTAATTTTATAATAGTATATAATTTTATGTGTTATATGATGTCAGGAGATTTTAAACGGAAGGACAGACGAATATAAAATGAAATCAGCAGAAAGATTAAAAATATTAGGATTAAAAGGAATATCAGCGATAGTAACAGCTGCCATGATTGCAGCATTAGCAGCGGAGCCGATAAGCGGAGGTATTTCGGCAAAAGCTGCGAATACAGATGAGCCGCTGAAAATATCAGAATGGGGCTCTCTCTCAATAGGAGGAACAGGTTATGTAACAGGAATAGTCACTGGGCAGGAAGTAATGTATGCCAGAACAGATGTAGGGGGAGCGTACCGTTATGATAACGGCAGATGGACTCAGATAATGAGCTTTGTCTCAGCAGATGAAGTCGGAATGATGAGCGTTGAGAGCATTGCGGTTGATCCTACTGATGATAATACAGTCTATATGCTGTGCGGATGTCAGTATTTTAACAGCGGCAGGACATGGATGCTAAAATCTACTGACGGCGGAAATAGTTTTACAAAAACTGAGATAACGGATCTTATAAGAGTTCACGGAAACGGCAACGGACGTCAGACCGGAGAAAGAATCGCGGTCGATCCTAACAATCCATTGGTTGTCTATGCAGCGGGAAGAACGGGAGGGATTATAAAAAGTACAGACGGCGGAGCAACATGGTCAATGCTTACCGACTTAGGAGTAATGACAAACGAGGTTGCATGGTTCGACTGGTATCCTTATCCTGAGGTAAAGACGACGGACAACTTGGTTGGAATTATTTCTTTGCTGATAGACGAAAATTCCGGAATGACAAACGGTGTTTCCAGAAAAATTTATGCTGCGGCGTCGGTAAACGGCAAGGCGAACATATTCATTTCCGAAAACGGAGGAGAAACATGGGAAGCTCTTTCGTCTGCGCTTCCGACAAATTTTTATCCTCAAAGAATGAGATTTGACAATGCAGGCAACCTAATAATTACATATTCTGCGTCGGCAGGAGGAAATGATGAATCTGGAGCTATGTACAGATATAATGTCGGTTCGGGAACAGTAGACGATATCAGTCTTCCTAATTCGTATCCGGTCGGAGACGTTATATTCAAAAGCGACGATAACAACAGCATGGTTGCTTGTACCAGAGGAAAATATCTGTATCAGCAATGGATAGACGGAACGGCAAGCTGGGGAGATACTTTTTTTCGCACATATGACGGCGGAAGAACATGGAACGAAATAAATATGACTTCAGAAAACCCTTTGACATCTGCAGGAAGCACATGGGTTAGCGGAATAGGTCTTCACTGGGCTGGCTGTATGGAAACTAACCCGCTTGACAATGATCAGATGTTTGTAATATCGGGAAACGGAATTTATAGGAGTGACAATATCTGGGACGAATTGCCTGACTATTATTTTGACTCAAACGGAATAGAGGAATCAGTTCCGTTTGATGTAATAAGCATACCTGACGGCAATGTGTATTCTGTTATCGGTGATTACAACGGTTTTATACATACTTCTGTTGAAGACTACGCAATGTCATACAGCAGTAACAGAGACGGAAACGGAACTTCAATAGGATTTAATCCTTTCAATACAAATGTTATTGTAAAAGCTAACAATAAGACAAGCATAGTTTATTCTCTTGACGCAGGATTAACTTGGTCACAGCTTTCAAACTCATCAGGAGACAACGATTGGAGTGTTGCGGTTACAAGCAACTCAGGCGGCTCAAACAGATATTTCCGAAGCAGCAGCAGTCAGACACCGCAGTATACCGACAACAACGGGGCTACGTGGAACAGTTGTTCAGGAATAGAGGCAGGAGTTGTATTTGAGGTTGATTCTGTAAATAAAAATGTAGTATATGCCTCAAAATCCGGAAAGTTCTATTACAGCACCGATTACGGAAAAACATTCAGCGTAAATGCAATACCCACTGCGAACGGAAAAACAGCTCACGCTTACGGAACTGCAGGAAAGGTATACATCGCATGCTCAGACAGCCTGCGTGTTACTGAAGACGGAGGAAAAACTTTTTCTAAGGTCAGCGGCATATCAAATGCATTATCAGTCGGAGTCGGCAAATCCGAAAGTGAAGGCGGGCCTCTGACGATTTATGTGAGCGGTTACGCCAACGGCTCGGGCGAAAGGTGTGTGTATTACTCAACAGACGACGGCAATACATGGCTTCGCCTTGATGATGACAACCACTTGTACGGAGGGACATGCGGCAGATTTATAGTCGGCGACATGAATGAATTCGGAACAGTATATATGTCAACCGAAGGAATGGGTATTGTGTATCATAGGTTTATAGGCGCAGATTCTGAAAACAAGGTAAAAACTTACAACAACACATATTCGGGAATAAAGTATTCCGGAAGCTGGGAATATGCCGGAAACCGCAGCTACGGCGAATATAAAAATGATGTTATGTTTACGACGGCAATAGGTGATTCGTTTGAATTTATCTTTAACGGTGTCGGTATAGACTATATTGCGCCTAAGGGCGGAAGCTCAGGCGAATACGCAGACCTTGATATTTATATTGATGGGGTATTGGTTTCTCAGTTTGTAAATACGCCGTCATCAAATGTAATTCAGCAGCAGCCTATATTCAGCACAAGGAGTCTTTCAAATACAACTCACACTTTAAAAGTCATAAAAACCGGAGGCGGAAATTATTTTCAGGTAGACGCTTTAAAGGTGTATCCTATCGGAAGCTTTGAACAATCATTCGTTGAGTTTAATACTGAGGAAAATACCGGAGGAGCTCAGATACGGCTTAAGACTGACGGTACGGCGAACGAAGATTTAAGGTTTAAGTTTTCATATGATCTTTCAAAGCTTCCCGCAAGCGCCGAAGACGTAAAATTAGGATTTATCTATGCTAGCGGACAGAGGTTTTCAATAACCGGCATCGATACATCTGCTTTGGATGTATCGCAATTCACCTTGGAAGCTGTGAGTCAGCCTGATGCAGATGTTTATTATTATGAAGCAGTCAATATCCGCGAGGAGGGAAATATAAAATTTTCAAATATAGTACTTACAGATATTTTAGACAATGAATTAAATTATTACTATCTGGCAAGGCCGTGTGTGACATATACTATTAGTGGCGTTCAGTACTGTGAATACGGAAATATCTTGTCACGAAGTGTTTTCTATGTTGCCAAAGTATGCTATGATAATAATTTGGTAGGGGAAGCTGATAAGAGTTATCTTCTCGAAAGGATATTAAATAAAGTTGATGCTGAAAATTATCCGCTTCCTGAGCCTGATAATGATTATATCAGACCTGAATAAAAAAACACGGTGCTGTAAATAATGCAGTACCGTGTTTTTTAAAACAAATAAGTTAGATTTTAAAATATGATGCGGCTGACTCAAACAGACCCATTTCATATGTTCCGGGAACATTCTTGTAAAGACCGTTTCCTATTCTCTCGGAGTGTCCCATTTTGCCGATGACTCTGCCGTCGGGTGACGTAATGCCTTCAATAGCGAAAGCGGAGTTGTTCGGGTTAAAGCGGATATCGTCAGTAGGCTTGCCGGAGAGGTCAACATACTGTGTAGCTATCTGACCGTTTTCAGCTAGTTTAGCGATAAGCTCGTCGCTTGCTAAGAATCTTCCCTCGCCGTGTGAAATGGCAGCGTTTACAATATCGCCGGGATTGGTTTTTGCAAGCCACGGGGACTTGTTTGAAGCGATTCTTGTTCTGACTATTCTTGACTGGTGACGTCCGATAGTGTTGAATGTAAGAGTCGGACAGTTTTCGTCAGTGTCTATGATTTTGCCGAACGGAACAAGACCGAGCTTGATAAGCGCCTGGAAGCCGTTGCAAATACCAGCCATAAGACCGTCTCTGTTGTCGAGCAAATCTGAAACGGCGTCTTTAATCTGAGCGTTTCTGAAGAAAGCCGTAATAAACTTAGCTGAACCGTCAGGCTCGTCGCCGCCGGAAAATCCTCCGGGGATAAATATAATCTGAGACTGCTTAACTTTTTGAGCAAAGTTTTTTACGGAGTCTGAAATAGCGTCTGAAGTGAGATTTCTGATAACAAAAATCTCAGGGTCGCATCCTGCGGTAGCAAGGGCTTTTGCCGTGTCAAATTCGCAGTTGGTTCCCGGGAAAACAGGAATAAGAACGTGCGGCTTTGAGAGTCCGATTTTCGGTGAAGGATAGCTTGAAGCCTTGAAGTTAAATGCTGGAATATCCTTGCCCTCACTAGGTATGTTGCAGGAGAAAATAGGTTCAAGCTTACCTTCGTAAATTTCAAGGAGCTTAGAAAGTTCAGCGGATTCATTTTTGTACTTAATGTTCTGAGAATCAGTCGTAACTCCGAGCAAAATACCGAAGTCGATGTCATCGACGGCTTCAAGAATAAACGAGCCGTAGTTGTACCCGAAGATGTCGTCAAGAGTAACATTTTCATCAAACTCAAAACCGATTGAGTTTCCGAAGCACATTTTCATTACAGCCTCAGCAACGCCACCGTATGTCGGGGTATAGCCGGCGACAACGGTGCCGCTTTCCATAAGTCCCCGAACAATATCAAATACCTTAAGGAGCGAATCAGTAACAGGCAAGCCGTTGCTGTCATAATCAGGCTTAATAAGGTAAACCTTGTGACCTGCTTCCTTGAACTCGTTAGAAACTATGTTTTTGACGTTTTCTGTCGTGACCGCAAAAGAAACAAGGGTAGGGGGAACGTCAATGTGCTCAAACGTACCGCTCATTGAGTCCTTTCCGCCGATTGCCGCAATTGAAAGCTCAGTCTGAGCCTTAAATGCGCCGAGCAAAGCCGCAAGAGGCTGACCCCAGCGCGTCGGGTCTTTCATAGGCTTTTCAAAATATTCCTGGAAAGTAAGATAAATGTCCTCAAACTTAGCGCCGGTCGCAATAAGCTTTGAAACCGATTCAATTACAGCAAGGTAAGCGCCGTGGTAAGGGCTTTTTTCGGATATAAACGGGTTGTATCCCCAAGCCATCATCGAGCAGGTTGAGGTGTGTTTTTTCTCAACTGAAACTTTGTTTACCATTGCCTGAATCGGAGTGAGCTGATTTTTTCCTCCGAACGGCATAAGTACCGTGCCTGCGCCGATTGTCGAGTCAAATCTTTCGCTCAAGCCTCTCTTAGAGCAAACGTTAAGGTCGCCGGCGAGCGAATTCATACCGCTTTCAAAGCCTGACGGTATCTCCTTAGCAAAAGCTTTGGGAGACTCAGGAGCAATATCTATGTGCTTTTGAGCGCCGTTAGAATTTAAAAATTCTCTTGAAATATCAACAATTACGTTTCCGTTCCATTTCATAGTGAGTCTTGGCTCAGCCTTGACAACCGCTACAATTGAGGTTTCAAGGTTTTCGCTGTCGGCAATTTGTCTGAAGCGTTCAACGTCTTTTGGGGCTACAACAACAGCCATTCTTTCCTGAGATTCGCTTATCGCAAGCTCAGTTCCGTCAAGTCCGTCATATTTCTTAAGTACGGCGTTTAGGTCGATATCAAGGCCGTCGGCAAGCTCACCTACGGCAACCGATACGCCGCCGGCGCCGAAGTCGTTGCATCGCTTGATAAGAAGGGAAGCCTCTTTGTTTCTGAAAAGTCTCTGAAGCTTTCTTTCCTCTGGAGCGTTACCTTTCTGAACCTCCGCGCCGCAGCTTTCAAGAGAGTGGAGCGTGTGGGATTTTGATGAGCCTGTCGCTCCTCCGCAGCCGTCACGGCCTGTTCTTCCGCCGAGGAGAATAACAATGTCTCCCGGCTCAGGACATTCACGGCGAACGTTTTCACATGGGGCGGCACCGATAACAGCGCCTATTTCCATTCTTTTAGCCGCATAGCCCTCATGATAAATTTCATCAACCTGTCCGGTAGCCAGACCTATCTGGTTTCCGTATGAAGAATATCCCGCAGCGGCAGTAGTGACGATTTTTCTCTGAGGAAGTTTTCCGGGAAGAGTGTCTTTTACAGGCTTGAGGGGGTCAGCCGCGCCTGTAACTCGCATAGCGGCGTAAACGTAAGAGCGTCCGGAAAGCGGGTCTCTGATAGCGCCGCCTATGCATGTAGCCGCGCCTCCGAAAGGCTCGATTTCGGTGGGGTGGTTATGAGTTTCGTTTTTGAAAAGCAAAAGCCATTTTTCGGTTTTTCCTTCAATTTCAACGTCCATCTTAACAGTGCAGGCGTTGATTTCCTCGGACTCATCAAGCTTGTCGAGTTTTCCGTGCTTTTTAAGATATTTGGCGGCTATTGTGCCGATATCCATCAGGTTAATAGGTTTTGTACGGTTCAAATCCTTGCGGACGTCAATATAATCGTTCCAAGCCGACTGCAAAAGCTCGTCCTCAAACTTAACGCTGTCAATAGTCGTAAGGAAAGTCGTGTGACGGCAGTGGTCGGACCAGTAAGTATCTATCATTCGGATTTCTGTGATGGTAGGCTCTCTGTTCTCGCTTTTAAAGTAGTCCTGACAGAATTTAATGTCGTCAGTGTCCATGGCAAGACCCATTTTCGAGACAAACTCCTCAAGTCCCTTGTCGTCAAGGGCTAAAAATCCACTGAGAGTTTCAACAGTCGTCGGAATAGAATAGTTGATTTTAAGAGTATCGTATTTTTCAAGTGACGCCTCACGGCTTTCAACAGGGTTGATGACATATTTTTTCACAGCTGATATTTCATCATCTGAAAGCTTTCCCGAAAGAACGTATATCTTTGCGGTTCTGACAGTCGGTCTGTCTTTCTGAGAAATAATCTGAATACACTGAGCGGCTGAATCAGCTCTCTGATCAAACTGACCGGGGAGATACTCAACAGCGAAAACAACGTCATTTTTGGAAAAGTTCAGCTCATCGGTGACAATGTCAAGCTGAGGCTCGGAAAAAACAGCGGTCTTAGCGTAATCGAAAAGCTCTTTGTCGATATTCTCAACATCATATCTGTTGAGAATTCTCAAGTCGTCAAGACCTTTTATCTGCAAAAGCGAGCGGATATCGTTTTTAAGAGCGTTGGCTTCATGAGCAAGCTCTTTTTTCTTTTCAACATAAACTCTGTATACCATAAATTTATCAGTCCTTTCCGGCTTTTAAAGCACGCTGACCAATGTCGCTTCGGAAAAATCCGTTTTCAAATTTAACTTTTTTAACAGCCTTGTAAGCTTTGTCAATTGCTTCTGCAAGAGTATCTGCAGTCTGAGTAACGCCCAAAACTCTGCCTCCAGCCGAAAGAAGCTTGCCGTCGTCAGAAAGCTTAGCTCCCGCAACGAAAAATTCAGCGCCGTTTTTGCACCTTGGAAGTGAAATCTCAAATCCGCTCTCATATTTCTGAGGATATCCCTTTGAGGCTATAATAACACAGCATGCGCAGCCGTTTGAGAATTTAACCTCGGTATCAGCAAGATTTCCGTCTCTCGTAGCTTTCATGATTGTGAATAAATCGCTTTTGAGCAAAGGCAGAACAACCTGAGTTTCAGGGTCGCCGAAGCGGCAGTTGTATTCAATAACCTTAGGGCCGTCCGGAGTGAGCATAAGTCCGAAATATAGACATCCCTTAAAGGTTCTTCCCTCGGCGTTCATCGCATTAATAGTCGGAAGAAAAATTTTCTCCATGCACTCATCGGCGATTTCGTCTGTGTAGTAAGGATTAGGAGCGATTGTGCCCATTCCGCCGGTGTTCAAGCCCTGGTCGTTATCAAAAGCTCTTTTGTGATCCATAGATGAAACCATCGGCTTTACGGTTTTTCCGTCGGTAAAAGCCAAAACGGAGACCTCAGGACCTGTCAAAAACTCTTCTATAACAATGTTATTACCGCTCGCGCCGAAAATCTTGTCCTCCATCATCGACTTAACCGCATTTACCGCGTCTTCACGGGTCTGAGCGATGATTACACCCTTTCCGAGAGCAAGACCGTCAGCTTTGATAACTGTCGGTATAGGAGCGGTTTTCAGATATTCCAGTGCCGACTCCATATCGGAAAATACCTCGTACCGGGCAGTCGGAATAGAGTATTTTTTCATAAGATTTTTCGAGAACACCTTGCTTCCTTCAATAATCGCGGCTTTTGCGTTTGGACCGAAGCAGGGGATTCCTGCGGCTTCAAGAGCGTCAACAGCTCCGAGAACAAGAGGATCGTCAGGTGCGACGACAGCGAAGTCAACGGCGTTTTCGACAGCAAACTTAACTATCCCGTCAATGTCCTTAGCGCCGATATCAACGCATTCAGCGTCAGCCGCAATTCCGCCGTTTCCGGGAAGGGCATATATTTTTTTAATGCTTTTGTTTTTCTTAAGAGACTTTATAATGGCGTGTTCTCGGCCGCCGCCGCCTACAACGAGTATTTTCAAACTTAACAGCTCCTTAACTTTCGATTAAACGACAATTCAAGGAGAGCCTGAAAAAAATAGGCTCCGCCTTGAAAAAGTGATATCAATGATGGAAAAGTCTCATTCCAGTGAACGAAAGGGTCATATTATATTTGTTGCAGCATTCGATAACAGCTTCGTCACGGATAGATCCGCCGGGCTCGGCAACATAAGAAACACCGCTTCTTCTCGCTCTTTCAATGTTGTCTGAAAACGGGAAGAAAGCGTCGCTGCCGAGAGCGACACCGCTGATAGAAGAAAGATAAGCCTTCTTTTCTTCCTTTGTAAGCGGTTCGGGACGAACCTTGAAAAACTGCTGCCAAACGTCATCGCCGAGAACGTCCTCATCATCGTCGGAGATGTAAACGTCAATTACATTGTCACGGTCGGGTCTTCCGAGAGAATCAAGGAAAGGAAGATTTAAAACCTTGTCGTGCTGGCGCAGATGCCAGATATCAGCCTTGTTTCCGGCAAGCCTCGTGCAGAGGATTCTCGACTGCTGACCTGCGCCGACTCCGATAGCCTGACCGTCAACCGCGTAGCAAACGGAGTTTGACTGAGTGTATTTAAGTGTGATTAGAGAAATTATAAGGTCTCTCTTTGCAGAGTCGGGCAGATTCTTGTTTTCAGAAACAAGATTTGATAGAAGTTCCTCGTTGATTTTAAAATTATTTCTTCCCTGCTCAAAAGTTACACCGTAAACCTGTTTAATCTCAACCGGGTCAGGAATATAGTCGGGATCAATCTTGACTATATTGTAATTGCCTTTTCTCTTGGATTTCAAAATCTCAAGTGCCTCAGGTTCATATCCGGGAGCTATAATTCCGTCTGATACTTCTCTTTTGATGAGCTTAGCGGTAGTGACGTCGCAGACATCGCTTAAAGCAATCCAGTCGCCGAATGAAGACATTCTGTCAGTACCCCTTGCTCTTGCGTATGCGCATGCGAGAGGGGAGTCGTCAAGACCCTCGATATCATCAACAAAACAGGCCTTTTTAAGCTTTTCGGGGAGTTTTGTTCCGACAGCGGCAGAGGTCGGTGAAACATGCTTAAAGGACGTGGCGCAGGGAAGTCCGGTAGCTTCCTTAAGCTCTTTAACAAGCTGCCAAGAGTTAAAAGCGTCAAGAAAGTTGATGTAACCCGGTCTTCCGCATAAAATCTCAATGGGGAGATCAGCACCGTTGCTCATATAAATTCTGGCAGGCTTCTGATTCGGGTTGCAGCCGTATTTAAGTTCAAATTCTTTCATATAAAAGCCTCCTATTTGTTCTTGTTAACAATTTTTGTTTCGTATTTTCCGCTCTCGATATCAATATAGCGCACAAACAGCGATACTTTGTTGTCATTATTAAGGCTGTTCCACAAAAGCTCAGTGTAAGCGTTAATATCCAAATCTGGCATCTCAACAAGCTCAGGCTCGCCCTCAAAGCTTGGGAGCGGATTTCCGTCGCCCATATAGGTGTGGATAAATCTGCCCTGACCGCTTAAAGGATTGCTGAAGGTGAAAGTGTGTCTCTCACATGATTCGGGATTTCCGTTAGCGCTTTTAATAATAGACATTGCAAAGTTAAACGAGCCGTTTTCTCTGTGGATTATTCCTGAAATTCTCGGCGTAAAGTTAGGAGCGTCGTCTTCAAACTCTCTTGTGCGGAGAGACTGCTCAAAGGTCTGCTGCTTGTCCATAAGTTCATAAATGGTGTCAGTCTGGTCGCCGTTTGTAACAATAGTTTTGTTTCCGAGAACACGGACAGGGGAATATATAATGAGATGCGGGTCGGTAAGCTTTGAAGAGTCGAAAGCCTGAGTGCGGATACCTTCGCCGTCTTCAACGAAGACTCGGTTTCTGCTGTTTACGCTTCTGCCCATAATGAAGTAAGCCGCAACAGCGTTTTTGCCGTCTTTTGATTTTCCGATAATAATACCTCTGCCCGGATATGCGTTATCGGAAAGAAGCTTTGAAATATCAAACATTTTCATTTATTTATCCTCCTTGATATATGCTTTTCCGTCTTCAATAAAAATCCTGTCTTCGCAAAACAGTCTCACAGCTTCGGGAAGTATTTTCCACTCAGCCTGCTCCATAATTCTTCGCTGAAGAGTCTCAGGTGTGTCTCCGTACTTGACCTCGACAGCCTTTTGCAGGATTATCGGACCTCCGTCGCACTCCTCAGTAACGAAATGAACGGTGGCGCCGGACAGCTTCACTCCTTTAGCAAGAGCCGCCTTATGAACATGAAGTCCGTAAAATCCTTTTCCGCAAAAGCTCGGAATAAGAGCAGGGTGAACGTTCATCATTTTGTATTTGTAAGCGTTGCAGACGCTCTCGTCGAGAATTGTCATAAAGCCTGCGTATACCACAAGGTCGGCATGCTCCGAGTCAAGCGCTTCAAGCACCGCTCTGCTGTACTGAGCAACGTCGGCGTATTTCTTGCGGTTTATGACAATAGTTTTAATGCCGTTTTCAGCTGCTCTTGTAAGAGCATAAGCGTCCGGCTTTGAAGAAATAACGCAGGTGATTTTGCCGCCGCCGAGACCGATTGAATTTTGGGCGTCAATCAAAGCCTGAAGATTGGTTCCGCCGCCCGAAACTAAAACAACAATATTTTTCATAGGCGCATTAACAAATTATTACGCCGTCATCTGATGAAACTATTTCACCGATGATGTAAGCGTCTTCGCCGTTTGCCCTGAGTATTGAAAGCGCGGTGTCTGCGTCGTTTTTGTCAACTACAACGCTCATGCCTACGCCCATGTTATAAGTGTTGAACATGTCTCTTTCGGGAATATTTCCTGTTTTCGCGAGCAAATCAAAAATAGGAAGAACCTTTACAGCGCTCTTTTCGATTTTTGCGCCGAGACCCTTAGGAATACTTCTCGGAATATTCTCGTAGAATCCGCCGCCGGTGATGTGCGATACTCCCTTTACCGTGATTTTGTCAAACAAAGCGAGCATAGGCTTTACATAGATTTTTGTGGGGGTCAGGAGAGTCTCTCCGATAGACTTTCCTGAAAGCTCAGCAACGGGAGATTTCAGGTCAGCGTTTTCAACGTCGAAAATTTTTCTTACAAGTGAAAAACCGTTTGAATGAACTCCGCTTGACGGCAGAGCTATAACTATGTCGCCCGGCTTGATTGATTTGTTGTTTAAAACCTTGCTTTTGTCAACAACGCCGACAGAAAAGCCTGCAAGGTCATATTCGTCGACAGGGTAGAATCCCGGCATTTCAGCGGTTTCTCCTCCGATAAGAGCGGCACCCGACTGAACGCATCCCTCCGCGACTCCCGAAACGATAGAAGCGATTTTCTCTGGCTCGTTCTTTCCGCAGGCGATGTAATCGAGGAAGAATAAAGGCTTTGCGCCGCAGCAGATTATGTCGTTTACGCACATGGCGACACAGTCGATTCCGACAGTATCGTGCTTGTCCATAAGAAAAGCCATCTTAAGCTTTGTTCCGACTCCGTCCGTGCCGCTTACGAGAACAGGCTTTTCAATGCCTGTAAGGTCGAGTTCAAACAAGCCCCCGAATCCGCCTATGTCCGAAGCAGAACCGCTTGTCATAGTGCGCGCTATGTGCGCTTTCATAAGCTCAACTGCCTTGTATCCGGCAGTGATGTCAACGCCGGCGGCCTTGTAGCTTTCGCTGTAACTTTTCATAATTAACGTCCTTTCGTGCGTAATATTTTAATCCTTGTTAGCGGAGATTTTCTGTTCAAATCTGTTTTTGTGCGTTTCAGCGGGAATTTCCGTCGGATAGTTTCCGTTAAAGCACGCCATGCAATAACCGCCGCATTCTTTTTTGCCTGTCGCAAGCATAGCCGCATGCTCAACGCTTAGGTAGCCCAAGCTGTCAACACCGATAATTTTAGCGATTTCAGGGACAGAGTGATGACACGCTATGAGATTGTCGCGCGAGTCAATATCCGTTCCGTAGTAGCATGGATTAAGGAAAGGCGGAGCAGAGACTCTCATATGAACCTCAGTAGCGCCGGCGTCTCTCAAAAGCTTGACGATTCTTCCGCTTGTCGTGCCTCGAACGATTGAATCGTCGATAAGAACAACTCTTTTGCCCTTAACCGCTCTTTCAATGACATTAAGCTTTATTTTAACCTTGTCCTCTCTTGATTTCTGACCCGGGGAAATAAAAGTCCTGCCGATATATCTGTTTTTGATATAGCCCATAGCATAGGGAATACCCGACTGACGTGAATACCCGATAGCGGCGTCAATGCCTGAGTCCGGAACGCCTATTACAACATCAGCCTCAACCGGATTTTCCATAGCGAGGTATTCTCCGGCACGGATTCGTGCTTCATGAACACAGCTTCCGTCAATAACAGAGTCGGGGCGAGCAAAGTAGATATATTCAAAAACGCACAGGGAAGGGTCGGCTTTGCCGCAGTGATCAGTAATTGAGCGAACGCCGTTTTTATCAAAAATAACTATCTCACCCGGCTTGATATCACGAATAAACTTAGCGCTTACAGCGTCAAGTGCGCAGCTTTCGGAAGCAACCACATAGCTTCCGTCCTCGGTGATGCCGTAGCAGAGAGGGCGGAAGCCGTGCTCGTCACGGCATGCGATAAGCTTTGACGGCGACATAATTACCAATGAGTACGCGCCTTTAATGTTGTTCATGGCACGGTTTACAGCTTCTTCGATAGACGGCGCTGAGATTCTTTCTTTGATAATAGTGTAGCAAATAACTTCGGTATCGCTGGTTGTATGAAAAATAGAGCCTTCCATTTCAAGAGCGGATCTAAGCTCATATGAGTTTACAAGGTTGCCGTTGTGAGCTAGAGCCATGCGGCCTTTTATGTGATTGACAACAATCGGCTGTGAATTGAGCCTGTCGGTGTTGCCGGTTGTTCCGTAGCGAACGTGACCGATAGCCATGTTTCCGAATCCGAGTGAATCAAGAACATCAGGAGTGAAAACGTCGTTTACAAGACCGACGTCTTTGTAATAATTAAAAAGTCCGTCGTCGTTAACGACAATGCCACAGCTTTCCTGACCGCGGTGCTGAAGAGCGAACAAACCGTAGTAAACGGTAGCGGCGACATTAACGCAGTCTTTTGCGAATATGCCGAAAACGCCGCACTCTTCATGAATATTGCTCATATAATCATCCTTTCGAGCTTTAAAAGCTTAATAAAAATCGGGTACGCAAAGCTGCTGCAATGCGCACCCGACAGGTTTGCATTCCAAAGGCGGTTTATAATTGAAGCCTTAAAATGTAATTTCTGTGATGAGGTGGTTATTATCCGAGTATGCGCTTCATCATTTCCTGATAAGCCTCTTCTACACCGCCCATATCTCTGCGGAAGCGGTCCTTGTCGAGCTTTTCGTGAGTGGTGCTGTCCCAGAAGCGGCATGTGTCGGGAGAAATTTCATCAGCGAGAATTATTTTGCCGTGAAATCTGCCGAATTCAATTTTAAAATCTATAAGGTCAACATTAACTTTCTTAAAGAATTTAACCATAAAATCGTTGACCATAAATGCGTATTTAGTTATGTCGGCAATTTCTTCTTTTGTCGCGAGACCCAGACCGAGAGCGTAATAGTCGTTAATAAACGGGTCGCCGAGCTCGTCGTTCTTGTAGCTGAATTCAAGAGTAGGAGATTTTAAAACAGTGCCCTCAGGAACGCCGAGCTTCTTGGAAAAGCTTCCGGCTGCGACATTTCTTACGATAACCTCAAGAGGAACGATTTCAACTTTCTTAACAAGGGTTTCCCTGTCGCTGAGCTCCTTAACGAGATGGGTCGGAACACCCTCTTTTTCAAGGAGAGAGAACATATAGTTGGTCATTTTATTGTTAATAACGCCTTTGCCTACAATAGTGCCTTTCTTTTCGCCGTTAAAAGCGGTGGCGTCATCCTTATAGTCAACGATTACAAGGTCGGGGTCGGTAGTTGCGTAAACTTTCTTGGCTTTGCCTTCATAAAGCTGTTCGGTTTTTGTTACATTTTCCATTTTAATAACCTCCACATCAATTGTATATAAAATCAGTCGCTGAATTTTTCACAAATCTGCTTGTCTTTCTCAAGAATCTTTTCCGTGTTTGCGATTCTCATTTCAGCAAGCCTGTCCGCGAGAGAATCGTCCTCAACTGCGAGGATTTGTATCGCAAGGAGAGCCGCGTTCTGAGCGCCGTCAATAGCAACGGTAGCGACAGGCATACCCGACGGCATTTGAACGGTTGACAAAAGAGCGTCAAGCCCGTCGAGAGTAGAGCTTTTAACTGGTATTCCGATGACCGGAAGGGTAGTGTTGGCAGCAAAAGCGCCTGCGAGATGAGCGGCCTTGCCGGCAGCGCAGATGATAGCGCCGAAACCGTTTCTTCTGGCATTTTCAGCGAACTCCTTTGCCTGAGCCGGGGTTCTGTGAGCGGAAAAAACGTGAACTTCGGTCGGAACAGAGAACTCCTTTAGAGTAGCAATAGCTTTTTCAACAATAGGGAGATCGCTGTCGCTTCCCATAATTACCACAACTTTTTTCATGTGAGCAAATCCTTTCAAAAGAAATAAGATAAAAAAAGGGTAGTCCAATCCCATTTGAAACTTGGACTGCCCAGACGGTCGGCAATAAGGCTAATTGTTCCCATGTGGTGATCCACTTATCCGTCAGTAGCAAAAAGCCCATTAAATTACCTTATTATTTTACACCTAAAAACAAATTACGTCAAGAGCATTGACAAGTCTTTCGGCAATTTTCTTGTAAATCTTTTTATATATTTTAATATTTACTTTAGCTATTTTAACAACAGTATAAGTGTTGACCTAACATACACAGTATAAACAAAAAAGCGCACGGCAGAAAAACTGACATGCGCTTTATAAAGCTAAGCAAGAAGGTCTTTCATAGCGTATAAACCTGCGGTCTTGCCTTTAAGGAAAACAGCAGCGTTAACCGAGCCTACAGCGAAAACTTCTTTTGAGTATGCGGAGTGAGACAGAGTGACAACCTCGTCTCTGCCTGCGAAAATAACCTCATGGTCGCCGACAATAGTTCCGCCTCTGACCGAATGAATACCTATCTCATTTTTGTCCCTCTTTTTGCGGACAGAGTGTCTGTCATAAACATACTGACAGCAGTTTCCGAGCTCCTCGTTGACAGCGTTAGCCAGCATAATGGCAGTGCCGCTCGGAGCGTCAATTTTCTGATTGTGATGTCTTTCAACAATTTCAATATCAAACTGACCGCCTAAAACAGCAGTCGCTTTTTTTGCAAGTTCCACAAGCAGGTTTACTCCCAAAGACATGTTAAAGGTGAAGAAAACAGGTATCTGCTCCGAAGCGGACTTGATTTGCTCAAGCTGCTCGTCAGAGTAACCGGTAGTCGCGAATACAGCTGCAACATCATTGCAGAGGCAGTATTCGACAAGAGCGTCAAGAGAGGACGGATGAGAAAAATCAATAATTACATCCGGCTTAACCGTGAGCTCATTTGGCGAAGAAACAACAGGGAAATCCGCATATTGCTCACACTTGACGTCTATACCGCCGACTACTCTGCAATCATCTCTGCCGCTTATAACCGAGTAAATAACTCTGCCCATTTTTCCGCAGCAGCCGCAAATAACGATATCAACCATTAAAATTACATCCTTTCAACCGGTTATTCAAAAGTCGGTTATTTTATAAGTCCGAGCTTTTCCATAGAAGCTTTGAGAGTATTTCTTGCTGATTCGGAAAGAGGAACAAGCGGAAGCCTTGCGGGACCCGCGTTAAGACCCATCAGGTTAAGAGCTTCTTTAACCGGTATCGGATTTACGTCAATAAACAGGTTGTTCGTAAATTCCAAAAGCTTTAAAGACAGATTAGCCGCGGACTTAAAATCGCCTTCAAGACAATAGCTGCAAATCTGATGAGTTTCCTTCGGCATGCAGTTTGCCAAAACAGATATGACACCCTTTCCTCCGAGAGACATTATAGGAACAATCTCATCGTCATTTCCGCTGTAAACGGCAAGGTCATCGCCGCACGCAGCGATAATTTTGGCGACAGAGGATATATTTCCGCTTGCTTCCTTTGCGGCAACAATATTCGGATGCTTTGAAAGCGCCTTGTAAGTATCAACAGCGATGTTAACTCCCGTTCTTGAAGGTACATTGTATAAAATTATCGGGATATTAACACTGTCGGCAATAGCCGTAAAGTGAGCGATAAGACCTGCCTGAGAGGTTTTGTTGTAATAAGGAGTAACGGATAAGAGAGCGTCAGCGCCGAGCGACTCAGCCTCTTTTGAAAGCTCAATGGCGTAAGCAGTGTCGTTAGAGCCTGTTCCGGCAATAACGGGTACTCTCTTCGCTGTTCTTTCAACCGCGTATCTGATACACTCGATGTGTTCTTCGTTTGAAAGTGTGGAGCCTTCGCCGGTCGTACCGCATATGATAACAGCGTCGGTTCCGTTATCAATATTGAAATCTATAAGTTTGCCGAGAGCGTCGAAATTTACCGAGCTGTCAGCGTTCATGGGGGTAACGATAGCAACTCCCGAGCCTGTAAAAATAGTCTTTTTCATAGTGACCTCCTATGCAGGTAATCAGCCAAGATATCCCTTCGCCGCAAGAAGCTCAGCCATAAGCACCGCTCCGCCGGCTGCACCTCTGAGGGTATTGTGGGAAAGGCATACGAATTTGTAATCATACTGAGAATCTTCTCTGAGACGTCCGATTGAGACAGCCATACCGCCTTCGAGATTTCTGTCAAGCTTGGCCTGCGGACGGTTGTCTTCCTCAAAATAGTTGAGGAACTGTTTCGGAGCGCTCGGAAGCTCAAGCGCCTGTGGGATGCCCTTGAATTCTTTCCAGCGCTCAAGAATTTCCTCCTTGGAAGGTTTCTTATCAAAGGAAACAAATACCGCGGCTGTGTGGCCGTCTGAAACAGGAACTCTGAGACACTGTGTTGTGATTGCGGGTGAGGTTGCGTTTACGATTTTGCCGTCAGCAACCTTGCCCCAAATTTTAAGAGGCTCAAGCTCGGATTTTTCCTCTTCTCCGCCGATAAACGGGATAACGTTATCAATGATATCGGGAAAAGTATCAAAAGTTTTACCGGCGCCCGAAATAGCCTGATATGTGCATGCGAGAACTTTTGTTACCTTAAAGTCTGCCATAAGCGGATGAAGAGCGGGAACGTAGCTCTGTAGAGAGCAGTTTGATTTAACAGCGATAAAGCCGCGTTTTGTTCCGAGACGCTTTCTCTGAGCGTCAATAACCTCCGAGTGCTCAGGATTGATTTCTGGTATAATCATTGGAACGTCCGGAGTGCCTCTGTGAGCTGAGTTGTTAGAAATAACAGGGCATTCTGCCTTTGCGTAAGCTTCCTCAAGAGCCTTGATTTCATCCTTTTTCATGTCAACAGCGCAGAAAACGAAATCAACCATTGAAGCGATTTTCTCAACGTCGGCGGTGGCGTCCATAACAACGAGGTCTTCCATGTTTTTGGGAATAGGGGAAGTCATTGCCCATTTAGCGCCTACAGCCTCTTTATAGGGCTTTCCGGCAGAGCGTGGCGACGCGGCGAGTGCGACAACTTTAAACCAGGGATGATTTTCAAGAAGAAGAGAGAATCTCTGACCTACCATTCCTGTTGCTCCGATGATTGCGACTTTAAACTGTTTCATAACGTAACTCCTTTTCAGCGGTAAAATCCGCGTTTTTTACAAATAAAAATGAACCGGCAAAACCGATTCACCATACAGAACTTTAGAATGTCGTCGAAATATTTCACGATAGCACTCCATCAAGCCGTATGATGACAATTTCAGTCCTTGTCGGAGCTGAAATCAGAAAAAGCGCGCCCAAAACGCTTAATCTTCGGCGGCGACGCCTTTTTCGCCGCGGAATAAGGCAAGGGCTGCCAACCGCGGCGGTACTCATCGGAACCGCACCTCTATCTGTATTTTTTTAATAATAACACGCATTTGTGCCCGTGTCAACACAAAAGCATAATTTTTACTTGATTAATGTATTTTATTTTTCGTGAACTTATATTTCTGTATTGAAATATGATTTTAGGTCTGCTATAATATTAAAATATGTATAAAGTCAAATATTTTAAAAGAGGGTTTTCCGTTTGAGCTTGGATATTAACAATATGAAAAAATCTGATTTTTATTATGATCTTCCCGAAGAACTTATAGCTCAGACCCCGGTTGAGCCGCGCAATTTTTCAAGGCTGATGAAAGTTGACAGAAAAACCGGTAAAATTGAGCACAGTCATTTCTATAATTTATGCAATTACTTAAAAAAAGGTGATTTGCTTGTAGTTAATGACTCAAGAGTGCTTCCCGCGAGAATTTACGGAGAGAAATCGGACAACAAAACGTTTATAGAGTTTTTGCTTTTGCAGCAGCGTGAAAATATGAAGTGGGAAATACTGTGCCGTCCCGGAAAAAAAGCTAAAGTCGGAACCGAATTTGTGTTCGGCGGCGGAAAGCTCAGAGCGATAATCAGAGAGGTTCTTGATGATGGCAACAGAATAGCGGAATTTTTCTGCGACGGCAGTTTTTTCGCGGTTTTGGATGAAATAGGGCAAATGCCTCTTCCGCCATACATAACAGAAAAGCTTAAGGACAAAGAGCGATATCAAACTGTTTATTCTCATGAGGTAGGTTCTGCGGCTGCTCCGACGGCAGGGCTTCATTTTACTTTGGATCAAATGGAAGACCTAAGAAAAATGGGGGTAAACATCGCAAACGTCACTTTGCACGTCGGGTTGGGAACATTCCGTCCGGTGAAAGAGGAGCGTGTTCTTGACCACAAAATGCACAGCGAGCACTATGAAATACCCCCTGAAACAGCGGAGCTTATAAATAAAACAAAGGCCGAGGGCGGACGTGTAGTTGCCGTCGGAACAACGTCGTGCAGAACGCTTGAAAGCGTAGCGTCTAAATACGGTGAAATAAAAGCCTGCGAGGGGTATACCGATATATTCATATATCCGGGATATGAGTTTAAGGTGCTCGACGGGCTCATAACTAATTTTCATCTCCCCGAAAGTACTCTGATAATGCTTGTTTCAGCGTTTTTAGGTTACGATAAAACTATGAACGCGTATAAGACAGCGGTTGATGAAAAGTATCGCTTCTTCAGTTTCGGCGATTCGATGATTATTATTTAATAATAAAGAGAGGAAGATTTTGATTGGAATTGTGCAGGTGTTTTAAGAGCATAGTTGAGCTCGACGAAGCTGCGGTCGTGCTGTGTGATGTAAATCACAAAATAATATACATGAATCCGGCGGCAATAAAACGATATGCAAAGCGAGGCGGAGCTAAGCTGCTTGGCAGGAATTTGCTTGATTGCCACAATGAAAACTCATGCGGGATAATAAAAGACTGCCTCAAAAGGTTTGAGGAAGATATTAGCTGCAATAAAATATATACATATCACAACACAAGAAACGGTGAAAACTGTGACTGTTATATAGCGGCGGTAAGAGATGATGACGGCGGTTTAATAGGATATTACGAAAAATTTGAGAGCAGAACTTTGGAAGAGGAAAAACAATGTACAAACTGATAAAACAAGACGGAAGAGCAAGACGCGGAGAGTTTTCGACTCCTCACGGAACAATTCAAACGCCGGTTTTTATGAACGTCGGAACAGCGGCGGCGATAAAAGGCGGAATATCGTCAGTGGATTTGAAAAGCCTCAAGTGTCAGGTCGAGCTGTGCAACACCTATCATCTTCATCTCAGACCTACCGATTCGGTTATATATAAAATGGGCGGACTTCATAAGTTTATGAATTGGGACAGGCCTATACTGACCGACAGCGGCGGGTTTCAGGTATTTTCACTCGCTAAGCTGCGTAAAATTAAGGAAGAGGGCGTTTATTTCAGCTCTCATGTAGACGGCAGAAAAATATTTATGGGGCCAGAGGAAAGTATGCGCATACAGTCGAATCTCGGTTCAACTATTGCTATGGCATTTGACGAGTGCGTTGAAAACCCTGCCGAATACAGCTATTCAAAGCAGTCTTGCGAAAGAACAACAAGATGGCTTCACCGCTGTATCGCCGAAATGAACCGTCTTAACTCTCTTGAGACAACAATCAATAACAAGCAGATGCTGTTTGGTATAAATCAGGGCTGTACTTTTGACGACCTCAGAGTCGAGCATATGAAGCAGATTCGGGAGCTTCCTCTTGACGGCTTCGCAATCGGCGGGCTTGCGGTCGGAGAGCCTACCGAGGTTATGTATAATATAATCGAAAAGGTCGAGCCGTTTATGCCGGAAGATAAGCCGAGATATCTTATGGGAGTGGGAACCCCGTCAAATATTATCGAGGCTGTTTACAGGGGCGTTGATTTTTTCGACTGCGTTATGCCAAGCCGAAATGCAAGACACGCTACTATTTTTACGTGGAACGGTATCATGCACGCTACCAATTTGAAATACGAGCTTGACGAAAGACCTCTTGATCCCGAATGTGACTGCCCAACCTGCAAAAACTTTTCAAGGAGCTATATAAGGCATTTGTTTAAGGCGGACGAGCAGCTTGCAGGCAGACTTGCGGTTACTCATAATCTGTATTTTTATAATACTCTTATGGAA
This sequence comes from uncultured Clostridia bacterium, assembly GCA_944385905.1. Lineage (GTDB taxonomy): Bacteria > Bacillota > Clostridia > Oscillospirales > Ruminococcaceae > CALWZA01. The sequence continues at coordinate 14,156 of CALWZA010000025.1, read as the reverse complement.
AAAATCCGTGAGGCGATTGAAAAAGTCGAGTATGAGGAATTTAGGCGCAAATATTCAAAAAGGCTTGAGCAGAAGCTCGAGGATTAATTAATCTGAGAGGAAACATTTATTATGACGTTGTGGGAATTGTTTTTAATTGCTGTCGGCTTGTCAATGGACGCGTTTGCTGTTTCTGTCACAAACGGCATGTGCGGAATCAAGAAGCTGAAAGGAAAATCTTTGGTTGGCTGGTGGCTTGGAACAGGGCTTTGCTTCGGGCTGTTTCAGGGGCTTATGCCTACAATCGGTTATGCTTTGGGAAGTACTTTTGCTCAGTATGTTTCAGCCTTTGACCATATCATCGCTCTTGTTCTTCTCGGAGTAATAGGCGGAAAAATGATTGCCGACGGAGTTAAAGGAGACGAAGAAGGCGAAGGAAGCGGAGCGTCAATGCGCTTCGGACTGCTTTTGGTTCAGGGCGTGGCAACAAGCATCGACGCGCTTGCTGTTGGAGTGACGTTTGCCGCTATGAGTGTAAATATAGTCAGCGCGGCATTGTTTATATGTCTTACAACATTCACTTTCAGCGTAATAGGAGTGGGAATCGGTAAAAAATTCGGCGATTTTCTCAACACAAAGGCACAGATCGCAGGAGGCGCTATTCTTGTTCTTATCGGACTAAAAATTTTCATAGAACACACTTTTTTCTCATGAAAGGAATTGAAAACCAATGGTTAAACTTGTTATATTTGACCTTGACGGAACGCTTGTAAATTCAATATGGGACTTGGCTGACGCCACAAACAAAGCTTTGACGGAATACGGCTTTCCCGTTCATGGTGTGGACGAGTATTATTACTTTGTCGGAGACGGAATGCTCAAGCTTATTGAAAGGGCATTGCCTGAGAGCAATCGTGATGAGGAAACTTTAAAATCGGTTCATAAAAGGTTTACCGAGCTGTATGCTGAGTGCTACTTAAACAAAACAACCGCATATGACGGTATGCCGGAGCTTGTGGCGGAATTGAAAAAACGTGGCATAAAAACAGCGGTTGCTTCAAATAAAAACGATGATTTTACATCGAAAATAATAGGAAAGCTTTTTAAAAAAGGCTCGTTTGACGTTACAATGGGAAAAAGAGACGGGGTCGCGGCAAAGCCGTCTCCTGAAATAGTTTTCAATATTCTCAAAAAGCTTGAGGAAAAGCCTGAGGACGCTGTCATGGTCGGCGATACAAACATAGACGTAAGCACCGGCAAAAACGCAGGACTTCGTTCAGTAGGGTGCCTGTGGGGATTCAGGGAGATAAATGAGCTCCGAGAAGCAGGCGCTGATTTTATAGTTTCAAATCCGCGCGAGATTTTGGAGCTTATTGACGGCGGTAAACTTTAATGCTGTTATATGAATATCCAAAAAGAGACCCTGTATCTAAGAGAAACCGCGAGTTTCAAAAGCATGAAGACAAGCGCAAAAACAAAAAGCTTTTAATAAGAAATGTGCTTGTATCCTCAATAATCGTTTTATTGTCTTTTAAAATCGAGGTGCTTTGGTTAGCCGTCGTTGTTGCCGGTATTGGAGTGTTCGGCATATCAAGCGCCGTATTAATGTATAACTATGCTTTCAGCGGATTTTCTGACAAGGCGTATACATATATCTACGATGACAGGATAGAGCATGGTCAAATATCGGTTTTTGATTTGTCATTGATTTGCGTAACGGTTTATTATGAAGATATAGAGTCGTCAAGGCAGGATATTATGGGTAATATAGTCCTGAAGCTTAACAGCGTGAACTCGTCTATAATGACAAAAACGGGAAAGAATAAGTCGCAGAGCGAGATAAAACCCAAAAATAATGAGATAAGGCTGTTCTTTCAGTCTTCGGAGGCAAAATATTATCTAATAAGAGAACTTTCAAGGAAAATAAAATACAGATAAATGTAAAATTTATGTGAACTCCTTGAAAGCGAGTATATAATGTAGTATAATGCAACTAAACACGATGACTGAGAGAGTAGGTCTGTATTGGCTGATACAGAGAAGGCAGCAGATGCTGAGAGCTGCCGCTGCGGGTGCGGACTGAAGTTCACTCACGAGTGGTTTTGCTGAAAGCTTAAGCTTGTAGGCGAAAACGTAATGTCTGCGTTAAGGACAGGGGAGTGTTGGCTCCTAAACTAATAGGTGGTAGCAAGTGCGTCTTGTCCTGATTAGGATAAGGCGCTTTTTTATGAGAGGATTTAAAATGTATGACGTTGCGATAGTCGGAGCGGGACCTGCCGGAGCTACCTTTGCGAGGCTGCTTAGCGAAAAGTACAGCGCTGTAATTATCGACGGAAGCGAAGCTTTGTGTCCAAAGCCGTGCGGCGGTTTGCTTGCCCCTGACGCTCAAAAACAACTCGCGCGGTTTGGATTGTCCTTGCCGAAAGACGTTCTTGTTTCACCTCAGATTTTCTGCGTAAAAACGATTGATACTGAAGCGAAAATTGTACGCCATTATCAGCGTTCATATATAAATATGAACCGACAGAAATTTGACAGGTGGCTGCTTTCCCTTGTGCCGAACAGAGTCAAAACAGTTAATGGAACGGCAATGGAAGTCAGCAGGGAGGACGGGATATTTAAAATCAAAGTCGATACTCCAAACGGGTCTGATGTTTTGTACGCGAAAAATTTAGTGGGCGCTGACGGTGCCGGTTCTTTAGTCAGAAAGACGTTTTTTAAAAACATTTCCATAAGAAGCTATGTTGCTGTGCAGCAGTGGTTTAAAGAGAAGCATGACGATCCGTTTTATTCTTGTGTTTTTGATAGACAATCGGGGGACTGCTGTTCATGGTCGGTTTCAAAGGACGATTACTTTATTTTCGGCGGCGCCTATGAAAAAGACGGCTCTCGCAAGCGGTTTGAGACAGCGAAAAAAGATATTTCCGATATGGGATTTGTGTTTTCCGAGGCGGTTAAAATCGAAGCGTGCCTTGTAAACAGACCGCGGTCGCTTAAGGAGCTTTGCGTCGGAGTAGATAATGTGTATCTTATCGGAGAAGCCGCCGGATTTATAAGTCCGTCGTCGCTTGAGGGAATAAGTTTTGCTCTTATAAGCGGCGAAATGCTGGCGCAGAGCTTTAATTCGGGCGACAACCCGGGAAAGCGGTATAAAAAACTTACTAAAAAGATTTACTTAAAAATACTTGGGAAAATTTTGAAATGCCCGTTTATGTATAATCCGTTATTAAGGAAAGCCGTTATGCGCTCCGGGATAAGGTCAATAAAAGTGATAAACAAATAAAAACTTATATACTGAAAGGAAGAAATCAAATGAGAGAAGCACTTGAAAAAATTGCAGCTTCCGCAAAAGAGCAGCTTGCAAAAGTAGCAGATATTAAAGAGCTTGAGGAACTCAGAATTAAGTTCCTCGGAAAAAAAGGCGAGCTGACTGCGATTTTAAAGCAGATGGGAGGACTTTCAGCCGAAGAAAGACCTGTTATCGGACAGCTTGCAAATAAAGTAAGAGCAGACATTGAGCAGGAAATTTCAGAGCGAGCGGACAGCCTAAAATCAGAACTATCCGCAAAGAAAATGGCTGAGGAGACAATCGACGTTACACTGCCCGGCAAAAAGCGCAGTGTAGGCAAGCTTCATCCGCTTTCGATTGTTCTCAATGAGGTTGAGGACATATTCACAGGTATGGGCTTTGACATAGTCGACGGACCGGAGGTCGAGACTGACCACTATTGCTTTGAGGCTCTCAATATGCCTAAATCACATCCTGCAAGAGACACTCAGGATACGTTCTATATTAATGACAACGTTGTTTTGAGAACTCAAACTTCGAGCGTTCAGATAAGAACGATGGAAAACAGAAAACCTCCGATAAGAATTATTTCACCGGGAAGAGTGTACCGCTGTGATACGGTTGACGCGACTCACTCTCCGCTGTTTCATCAGATTGAGGGACTTGTTGTCGATAAGGGAATCACAATGGGAGACCTTATCGGAACTCTTGAACAGCTTATGAAAAGGCTTTACGGAGACGACTGCAAAATACGTCTGAGACCCCACCATTTTCCGTATACAGAGCCCTCGGCTGAGGTTGACGTAATGTGCTATAACTGCAACGGAGCCGGCTGCCCGCTTTGTAAAAACGAAGGCTATATCGAGCTTTTGGGAGCGGGAATGGTTCACCCAAAAGTTCTTGAAGAGTGCGGAATAGACCCTGAGGTTTACAGCGGTTTTGCGTTCGGAGTAGGGCTTGAGAGAATCGTTATGCGCAGATTCGGAATTACCGACATGAGACTTTTGTATGAGAACGATTTGAGATTTCTCGAGCAGTTTTAATTAAGCGATTGAAAGGACTGAAAATAAATGGATTTGTCAATGAAATGGCTTGCCGACTATGTTAAGGTTGAAAAGCCGATTAGGGATTTTTGTTACGATATGACCATGAGCGGCTCGAAGGTTGAAAGATATGAAGTTGAGGGCGAGGAAATATCAAATGTAGTTGTCGGAAAAGTACTGTCGGTTGTTCCTCACGAAAATTCCGACCACCTTGTCGTATGTCAGGTTGACGTCGGAAAAGGGGAGCCGATACAAATTGTAACAGGAGCGCCGAATATCCATGGAGGCGAGATTGTTCCTGTTGCTCTCGACGGTTCTACTCTTCCAAGAGGAGTAAAGATTAAAAAAGGCAAGCTCAGAGGAGTTGAGAGCAACGGAATGCTGTGCTCTTTGGGAGAGCTCGGACTTACCGTTCACGATTTTCCGTATGCGATAGAAGACGGAATTTTTGTTCTCGAACCTGAGGCGGGCTGCGAGAATTTTGTGTTGGGACAGGACATTAAGAAGGCAATAGGTATAGACGACACATGCGTTGAGTTTGAAATTACATCAAACCGCCCCGACTGCATGTCTGTCATCGGTCTTGCGAGAGAAGCCGCGGCAACATTTGATGTTCCGCTTAATGTAAAAAAGCCTGAGTTCAAAGGCGTTGACGGCGATATTAATAAAGAGCTTGCGGTTGAAATCAAAAACACAAAGCTTTGTCAAAGATACGCTGCCGCAGTTGTCAAAAACGTAAAGATAGGTCCTTCTCCTCTTTGGATGAGAGAAAGACTCAGAGGATGCGGAGTAAGACCTATCAACAATTTTGTAGATATCACAAACTATGTAATGCTTGAATACGGTCACCCGATGCACGCTTTTGATTCAAGATATGTAGAGGGCGGCAAGATAATCATAAGAAACGCCGAAAAAGGCGAGACTATAACCACTCTTGACGGTGTTGAAAGAGAGCTTTCAGAGGAAATGCTCGTTATTGCCGATACCAAAAAGCCTGTGGCTGTAGCGGGAGTAATGGGCGGAGAGTACAGCGGAATCATGGACGATACAACTACCGTTGTGTTTGAGGCGGCTTGCTTTGACGGCGCTTCTGTAAGAACAACCGCGAAGAAGCTCGGAATGCGTACCGACGCTTCTTCGAGATTTGAAAAGGGATTAAACCCCATGGGCTGTACCGACGCTCTAGCGAGAGCCTGCGAGCTTGTGGAAATGCTCGGCTGCGGAGAGGTTTTAAAGACAACAATAGATGAGGACTATTCTGATAAATCGCCCAAAACCGCAGTGTTTGACAGCAAGTGGATAAATAATTTCCTCGGCACCGATATTTCTGAGGAGCAGATGATAAAGTATCTTGAAAAGCTTGGCTTCGAGGTCAAGGACGGACAAGTTGTTTCTCCCTATTGGAGAATTGACATTGAGTGCAGAGCCGACGTTGCGGAAGAAGTAGCTCGTTTGTACGGATACAATAATATAACACCTACGCTTATCAGAGGAGCGGCAGCTGCGAAAATCACACCGGAGCAGAAGTTTTCAAGAAAGCTTGCTGCGACAATGCTTGCGATAGGCTGCAACGAAATTTCAACATATTCGTTTGTATCTCCGAAAAACTTTGACAAAATAAGGCTTCCTGAAGACTCTCCGCTCAGAAAAACAGTAGTAATCACAAATCCGCTTGGTGAAGATACAAGCGTCATGAGAACTACAATAATACCATCCATGTGCGAGGTGCTTGCGAGAAACTACAACTACCGCAATCCCGAAGCGTTTTTGTATGAAATCGGCAGAGAGTATATACCCGTTGACGGAAAAGAGCTGCCTGATGAACCGGACAGACTCGCAATCGGAATGTATGGAAACGGAGTTGACTTCTATGACATCAAGGGCGCAGTGGATGAAATCATGGAGGAAATGGGTATATCCGATTGTGACGTTACTGCGTGCGGAAACGACTGTGAGGTGTCTGAAGCAAGCGCTTTCCATCCGGGAAGAAGCGCGGTTGTAACGAAAAACGGTGTTGTCCTCGGAATAATGGGCGAGCTTCACCCCGAAACGCTTGAAAACTATGAAATCGGCGTAAAAGCTTATGTTGCTAAGCTTAATATACCTGAAATGATGAGCGTTTCCGTGACAGAAAAGACATATAAGCCGCTTCCTAAATTCCCGGCTACAACAAGAGATTTGTCAATTATATGCGACGATGCCGTACCTGTTGCCCAGCTTGAAAAGGCGATTAAAAAGGCTGTAGGAAACATTCTTGAGAGCGTCAAGCTGTTTGACGTTTACAAGGGCAAGCAGATTGCGGAGGGCAAAAAGTCGGTTTCTTATACCATTTCTATGCGTTCTCATGACGGCACGCTTACCGATGAGCAGGCAGACAAGGCGGTTAAGAAGGTACTGAAAGCGCTTGACGAGCTCGGGGCAAGCCTCAGAGAAATTTAATTATAAGGGGGAGAATGCTGATATGAAAATCGCTGTAATAGGTTTCAGCGGCTCAGGAAAATCCACCTTGGCGCAAAAGCTTGGTAAGCATTATAATATCAGCGTTCTTCATCTTGATACCGTACATCATTTGCCGGGCTGGAAAGAGCGTGATGATGAAAGCAAGAAAACAATAGTAAAAAATTTCTTAAACGATAATTCATCATGGGTGATAGACGGAAACTATTCGAAGCTGTATTATGAACGGCGTATGCAGGAAGCCGATTTGATTGTAATTCTGTTGTTTAATAGGTTCAATTGTCTGTTTCGTGCCTATAAGCGCTATAGGAAATACAAGGGCAAAAGCCGTCCGGACATGACAGAGGGATGCGACGAAAAGTTGGATTTTGAGTTTGTGCGGTGGATTTTGCATGACGGCAGGACAAAGGCAAAGAAAGAAAAGTTCAAGCTGTTAAAATCATTATATGCCGATAAGGTTGTAGTGCTGAAAAATCAAAAGCAGCTTGACAGATTTGAGAAGTCTCTGATTAATAACAGAATAAATGTGTTATAATACATTAACACCGTGAAGCTGATGCTTTGCGGTGTTAATTTTTTGTATAAAGATATGGTACTTAGTTGTTGACAGTAATATAAAAATATACTATAATAAGTATAAATTGAGGTGATTATAATGAAATTTAAAATTATACCTGTTATATTGTTGGCTCTAATGACCTTGCTGTGCTCTTGCAAATCAGGAGAGGAAAAAGTGCTTGAAAGCCTGTCCGAACTTGAATATCAAAGGCTTGCCTACGATACAAAAGGACAGCTTGCCGTTACTACTGATTTTGAGCAAAACGAGGATTACACAAAAGGTGATATAGTTAAATACTCAATTAAAATTATCAATATGTCGAATAAAAAGCAAAGTATCGCTGTTATCATGCCGGCTGCTGCTTTCAATACATATACTTCATACGGCGTTTACACGTCAAATAAAAGCAGTGTATTGGAATTTGACAAAGATAATGGCGAGTATGCAAAGATTGTTGAATTTGAGCCCTATGAAACTTTAGTTTATAACGGCGAGCTTGATGTTGACTCAGCTTATTCTGCTCTTGAACAAGACGGCTTGCTTGATAACGATTCTCTTACATTTTATGTAAGAGTAAATATTATATACGAGCCGGAGGTAAACATATTGGATTGGTCTAATGCTCCGGGAAAGAGCTATATGCTTATTGAAGAAATTCCGGTAAAAATTAAGCCTGTTCCTGAAAACGGATGATATTTTGACTAATCACCGCCGAAGTTAAAATATCGGCGGTTATTTTTATAAAATTAAAAGCAGCGCAGCTAATGACTGTAATCAAACTGTAATGAAATGTAACCGCCATGTTCTTGAACTATTTATGTGTATTAAATATAATTATCATAACAATTATGAAAGGAAAGATAAATATGACGTTTAAAAAGCTTCAAGCTATGTTATGCGTTGCAACCGCAGTGACCACATTATGTCTTGCCGGATGTAAACAGAATGAGGAAAGTCCCAATGATACATCTGTGTCAGATTCTGTGTCAGAAACGCTGCCTAATCCAAACTTGGACTTTCATGAGATTTTTGAACTTGATGAAAGCGTTGAAATTGTTGATAATATCAATGACAAGGTGTTTATTGAAGGATTTAAAGAATATAAATATCATATGGAAAAGCTTAAGGAGCTTTTTGCTGAGGCAATTAACGGTAATTGGGAGAATGCCAGAAAGCTTGCGAGCTCCGAAGCCGGTGCCTTTGATTGCTTTGAAAATGTAAAAATCAGTGATTTTAAAATTACTAAAGTTGAATTAAATAAAAATTATGAAAAACTGGTGTCTTATGATATTACTGTGGATGTATATTTTGATCTTACTGTGACCGAAAGCGACTCTGAGCTTTTTGAAGTCGGAACTCATCCTTGGATGGCGCGGCTGTTGCTGAGTGAGAGCAACTGGGCGGAGTACATTTTGCCTGTTGACGAAATTGGTACTACATGCATGTTTTCAGAAAAGAGCTCGGTTGAAATGTTTTGTTACCGATTAGCGACCTATCTTGGTGATCTTAAAGGAAATGACTTTAGAGATTACTTTAAAAGTTCCTCCGAGCAAGAACTTGACGAGTTTGTTAATGCGGCTTGTATTGTACTGTCATACGCGAATATCCCTGATTATGACAAAGAATATACTGAGGAAACTAAAAGCCCGGAAGCATTTTACAATAATATGGAAAAGGTTTTCGGAACCGATTTGAGAGATATTGATGTAACTAATTACAGAGAATATATAAACAGTAAAATGATAATTCCGATTCCAAGAGGAGGAAAGTGGATTTATGCCTCTATTGTCGAGTCGGAAGTAAATGAAGCGGAGGATACATACACCGTAACTTTAGACATTTACTCTGACACAATCTGCTGGACAGTAGCAAAAACGGTTAAGTACACCGTTTCTGTGAACAGCGACGGTTCATTCAGACTCTTGTCAGCAGAGGAGTTGTATTCGTCAGGATTTGATGCTGAATGGGGAAGCATCTGATATTAAACTTTGATATATATATAAAACAACAAACACCGCCGAGATTTTAATCCCGACGGTGTTGTTGTTACTTGAACGTATATCCCTGAGCCAAAAGGTTGTCGATTACCCCTGATAAAATCTCCGCGTTGGTTTTTGAAACCGAGTGAAGCAGAAGGATTTCGCCGCAATGAGCGGCATTCGTAAGCATCTCGACAGCCTCAGCAGGGTCCGGCTGCTTTTCAGGATCCCAGTCAGCGTAAGCGAAACTCCAAAACCATGTTTCATACCCGCACTCCTGAGCTACAGCGAGCGACCTTTCGGAGAATTCTCCGCATGGAGGTCTGAAACGAGTCATAGTATATCCGAAGTTTTTCAGCATATACTCATGAAGTCCCATAATGTCCGACTTGCATTCTTCAACTGAAAGAGTGGGCTGCGAACGGTGAGTTACCGAATGGTTTCCGACGATATGACCTTCGTCAATCATGCGTCGTACTAATTCGGGATTCCGCTGAGCATAGTCCTGCAGGACAAAAAATGTCGCCTTAACGCCTTTTTCCTTCAGCACATCAAGAATCTTAGCCGTATATCCGTTTTCATAGCCCTGATCAAAGGTCAGATAAATAACCTTTTCGTCAGTATCATCAATCGCCTTTGCCGAATATTTCTCATATTCAGCGTTGAATTCCAGGGCACCGAACGGACGGTTGTTTTCATCAAGCCGTTTTCCCTGACCGTATCCGTGCTTTGTATTGTCAAGTGAGTAAATGTCAGCATTATTGCTCTGCGCCGTTAAATCCTCAGCGTATACACTAAAGCTTGAGGATTTAACGGGCGCTGTTGTGAAAGCCGATAAGCCGGTTATCAGCATCGCAGTTAAAATAGCAGTTAAATTCTTATTGCTCATTTAAGGAAATTCCTTTTAGTGTTTTCGCGAAAAGCTGATGTCTAACCGAACACCGTAATGCCTTTCGCACTAATATTATCACCCGATAAAACCGATATAACCGAGGAAAGTGTTTTCATAATTTCCAAAACAAAAACCACTGTCAAAAGACAGCGGTTTTTGAGTTTAAAAGCTATTTATTTGCGCCCAGATAGCATTTTACCATTTCCTGCAAAAGCTCGTCCCTGTCAATATGACGGATAAGGCTTCTTGCGTTGTTGTAAGTCGTTATGTATGTCGGATCTTCAGACAAAATATAACCAACTATCTGATTAATAGGATTGTAACCTTTTTGTTTGAGCGCGTCATAAACAATGGCAAGATTCTTTTTCAGCTCGCAGGCTTTGTCCTCATGAACTGAAAAAGTAACTGTCTGGTCGTGCATAAATCTCCCTCCCATTTTTTGAATATCAGTCTGACTTTCGCCGCCGATTATATTTTAAATATATTATAGCAACAATAATATTATAACCAAAGTAAAGATAAATAACAAGATACAGAACTTAACTTCATTACTTTTAGATAAATAAAAACATTAAATTTGTTTAATTTGACAAAAAGTTTTTTTAGATGAAAAATTAAACGTTGAATCTGAATAAAACGATATCCCCGTCCTGCATGACATATTCTTTGCCCTCAAGCCTGACAAGACCTTTTTCCTTTGCCGCAGCCATAGAGCCGCACGCCATCAGGTCATCAAAAGACACAATTTCAGCTCTGATAAATCCTTTTTCAAAATCCGTGTGGATTTTTCCCGCAGCCTGAGGAGCTTTTGTGCCCTTTGTAATTGTCCATGCCCGAACTTCAGGCTGACCGGCAGTAAGAAAAGAGATAAGTCCGAGAAGAGAATAACCCTCTTTAATAATTCTGTTGAGTCCGGAAACTTCAAGTCCCAAATCAGCCAGAAACATTTTTTTGTCTTCCTCAGCCATATCAGCGATTTCAGCCTCAATCTGGGCGCATATAGGCAAAACAGCAGAACCCTCAGCGTCGGCAATTTCACAAACTGTCTTATAGTTTATGTTTGTCTCAATATTATTTCTGAAATCGTCCTCGCACAAATTTGCCGCATATATAACAGGTTTTGCCGAGAGAAGTGGAGTTGACTTGATAATTTGTCTTTCTTCATCAGAAAAATTATAAGAACGAGCCGGTTTTCCGGTTTCAAGATGAGCTTTGAGCGCCTCAAGGAAATCAACTTCAGCCTGATATTTTTTGTCTCCTTTAACAAGTTTTTTTGTTCTGTCAATTCTTCTCTCAAGAATTTCAATATCAGAGAAAATCAGCTCAAGGTCAATAGTCTCAATATCTCTTCTTGGGTTAATAGAGCCGTCAACATGGATAATGTCAATATCTTCAAAGCATCTTACAACGTGAACAATAGCGTCAACCTCACGAATATCTGCGAGAAACTTGTTTCCAAGGCCTTCGCCTTTGGAAGCGCCCTTGACAAGACCCGCAATGTCAACAAACTCAAGAGTAGCCGGAGTAAATTTAACCGGATTATACATTTCAGCGAGCTTATCCAAACGCTCGTCGGGAACAGATACGATTCCGACATTAGGTTCAATTGTGCAAAACGGATAGTTTGCCGATTCTGCGCCTGCGTTTGTCAAAGCGTTGAAAAGAGTGCTTTTTCCAACGTTAGGAAGACCAACCATACCAAGCTTCATTAGAAAATGACCTGCCTTTATATTATTATACATTATTTTTATTTTACCACATCGAAAAGAAAAAGTCCATAGCAAAGACACATATATTTTTAATCGCACTCAAAGTGTTCGCGAAGTTTTTCGATTGCCTTTTTCTCGATTCTTGAAACATAACTGCGTGAAATTTTAAGTTTTTTTGCTACTTCCTTTTGGGTAAGAGCTGCTCTTCGGAAAAGGCCGTATCTAAGTATTATTATTTCTTTTTCACGAGGATCGAGGTATTCGTCAATATAAACAAACAGCTTTTCTAGATTGTATCTGAAGTCAATCCCGTCCAAAACGCTTTCCTCATCGGCAATAATGTCAATAAGCGAAAGCTGGTTTCCGTCCTTGTCAGTATCAATCGGCTCATCAAAATGCAAATCGTTCGCGGATTTTTTGTTGGCACGAAAATGCATAAGTATTTCGTTTTCAATGCATCTTGAGCCGTAAGTAGCGAATCTGTTGCCTTTCGTGTAGTCAAAAGTATCAACAGCTTTAATAAGTCCGATGGTTCCGATAGAAATGAGGTCGTCGTGGTCCTGTGTAATTTGATAATATTTTTTTGTAATGTGTGCGACAAGTCTGAGATTGTGTTCTATAAGCCTGTTTCTGGCAAGGCTGTCACCGTCAGCGGCTTTTTGAAAGCAATCCGCTTCCTCTTTAGATGAAAGAGGTTTTGGAAAAATTCCGTTGCTTTCAAAGTGCAGAGCAAAGTAAAGAAGATTGCTGAGAGCTGTTTCAATCAGCTGAGATAAACTGAACATAATAATTCCTCCCGTCATAATCAATTATATTACGGGAGGGCTTGGCAAAATGAAAACCCGCCGAGCTTTTAATAAACGGCGGGTGATTCATCAATCAATTATTTTTTTGAAAACGATACAAAGAAATAAAAGTTAAGGTTCTTGAGATCGAGTCTGTACTTGTCAGCCAAAGCAGGACCGCAGGAGCTGGAACCGACGCCCATCATCTTGCTGTCTATACAAATAACGTTGCTGTCGCATTTAACAAGCTCAAAGTTGTGACGCTTGCCGGCAAGCTCCTCTTCAGTGTATTCCGAAGCGTTGAATGAGAAGTCCTCAGCGGCTTCAAATCTGATAAGCGTATCCGCATTTGAAAGCTCCATGTATTTGCAGCCATAATGCGATGAGTTTTCCTGAGGTCTGATGTAGTCTTCGTGCATATCTGCAACCTTAGCGGAGAACTTTCCGAAATAAGAGGCTCTGTGCTTGTCAATATAGCTTTCAAACGGACCGTATCCATAATAGGTAACATCCTCAAAGCTCTTAGGAACAAACATTCTGATACCGAGACGGGGGAGGATTTCAATTTTGTGTGAGGTTTCAACGCTGCCTTTGATTCTTATTTCCCCGCCGTCATATATGCTGTATACAACATTTGCTTTAGCGAAAGGATATTCAATGCTCCAGCCGAATGATTGAGAAACCTTAATGTCGACTCTTCCGTCCTCACGAACAGCCTCTGACGAGTACATTTTTACAGTGTAGTCGTTAATGTGCTGGCCGTACCAGTCCCACTTCATAACGTCGTTGTCGGTAGGCGCACGGAAAAAGTTAAAGTTTATAGGTCTTGTGATAACTTCATTTCCATCAAACGTGATTGATTTTAGCTGACCTTTGCGGCGGTCGTATACATATGTGCAGTCTCCGGCCTTGACAGTAAATTCGAAAATCTTTTCAATAAGTTCTGCAGGTTTTGAAGATTTTACAGGAGAGGATTTAATGCTTTTTTCGCAAAGCATAACCTGATCCTGACAAACCTGATATCCCTTATCAGCCCCAGGAGTGGAATTCTTAGATGTAAATATAAATCTGATATAAACGCTGTTTCCGTTGACATATGAAGTATCAGGAATTGAAATTTCAACAGTGCTTCTCGGAGCAACGCTGAAATCGACTTTGCCTGTTTTGATTACCTCACCGTCAGATGTGATTTCATAAGAGCAGTCAAGCTCTTTGCCGGCGTCAGTAAAGTCAAGAAAGCTTTCAAAAGTAAACTTGTCACCCTCAGCTTTTTTAACTCTTACAGGACGATATACTTGTTTAGCTTCAAGCAGACCTGTATGAGGAGTCCTGTCAGGATAAGGCATTTTATTAACATCATTATTAATATGATTATTAATATAATGCGATAGTATGCACTTTGAGTATATCATAAGTAGGCGTATAATCAAAGGGTCAATTTACACAATTATTATATAAAATAAT